>JBPCNO010000048.1:0-86514 GCA_051001135.1 Acidobacteriaceae bacterium | reverse complement strand
GTACCGGGGGGATCAACCTACACCGGAAGCACCCTGCTCAGCTTCGCGGCCAACCTGTTCGGCCCGGTGATGGTCGCGAAGGCGCTGCGGACGCCCTTCCTTGTCGCCGTCTTCAACTGCTTCCTGCTGGTGTTGATGGTGCGGCTGGCGGGCGGCATTCCCGGCGTGCGCCGCCGCTATTTCCTGCTGCTGTACATGTTGAATGCGCAGAGCCTGGTCAGCATCGTCACCTTGAACAAGGAGATCTTTGCCTCCCTGGGACTGGTAGCGTTCTTCGCCTGGAACGCCAGCCGGCGCCGCTACTGGCTCTTCGCCCTCGCGGCAGTCTTTTCCATCATGGCGCGCTGGGAGCAGCTCGCCGTCATCCTTCTGTATCTCTTTCTAGAAAACCGCTTCTCGCCCTTTCGCAAGAGGCATAAGACTGCGCTGCTGTTCGTCATTGGGTTCCTGACCATCCTGTACCCGCTGGCGCTTCGCTTTTCCGGCATCGACATCAGCGGAATTCTGGCGATCGCCGACAGCTCCGGCCTCATCTCCCGGATGGATAGCATCCAGGCCAACTTCGGCTTGCCGCTGGTGATCGTGCCCAAGATCATGATGAACCTCTTCAATCGCATGCTCGTGCCTACGTATTTTCTTGGCAGCGAATTTCTCAGCCTCAACTTCACGGATCTCCAAAGCAACGTGATTATCCATCTTCAGACACTGGCCATGCTGGTCTTGTTCGTGGCCGCCCTGTTCAAACGCCGCCTCGATCTCTCCCGGCCCATTCCCTATTTCATCGCTCTCTACCTGATCCTGACGGCCATCAGCCCGTTCATTCAAACGCGGTATGAGTATCCGGTATATGTGCTGCTGTGTATTCAGTTGGCCCGGGATCCACTCGTACTGCGCTCCCTGTCATCGACAACCGCCTCCCGCAGCGCCAGCCGGCTGCACTTCCGGCTGCCTTTCCTGAAGGCATAGCGCGGCAAAGGACGTCGCCGCAGATGTTTCACTGGACGGCCTGCTTTTGAAAACTCGCATCCGACTGCACACATGGAGCTGGCCGCAATGACTTCTCTCGCCAACCAGTGCGGAAGCCTGCTGCTGCTGGCGGTTCCGATTGCCAGCATCGCCTGGACCGTGACCCATGAAGAGGTCTTCCGCGAACCGCGTGAATGGTGCGCTCGCCGGAGCCAAGACTGCAACCGTCTGCTGCACCGCAAGTTCTTCTACCTCTTCACCTGCGAATACTGCTTCAGCCACTACGTCACGATCTTCTTCCTCATCGTCACCCGCTTCAAGCTGCTCTATCCGGACTGGCGCGGCTACCTGGTCGGCGGCTTTGCCCTGGTATTCGTCGCGAACGCGTACATGAGCGCCTTCGGCCGGCTACGGCTCGACATCAAACACGAGCGAGTCGAGATCGAGCAGAAGGAAAAGCAGGTCGAGGCGATGCGTTGATGATTCCCCCATGACTTTCATGCAATTGGGGCTCGGCCGTCCGGCGACAAGCGAAACCGCCGTCTCTGCATCCCAGCTAACAGGAGCAAACGATGGCATCTGACGACCGCGTACTTCGTGAACAACTCGTAAATCTACTCAAGGGCAAGCAGGCGCATGCGGACATCGGTTCCGCCCTGGCCGGCTTTCCCGTGGAAAAGGCCGGCGACCGGCCGACCGGCCTGCCCTACTCGGCGTGGCAATTGCTGGAGCACATGCGGATCACCCTCGCCGATCTGCTCGACTTCGCCACAAACTCCGAGTACAAGGAACGTCCCTGGCCGGCTTCCTACTGGCCCAAAGAGGTAGCGCCAGCTTCGGCCGATGCCTGGTCCAAGTCCGTTAAAGCGCTCCACGCAGATCTCGCGGCCTTCGAAAAGCTCATTCAGGACCCGGCAAGCAACCTCTACTCGACCATTCCCTGGGGTGCGGAAGGCCAGACGCTCCTGCGCGAAGTGCTGCTGGCTGCGGACCACACCAGCTATCACACGGGGGAGTTCATCGTGCTCCGCCGCCTGCTCGGCGCATGGACAAGTAGCTCGCGCGTCTAGCGGCCGAGCACGTCCAATCGCAACTGGTCCGCGGCCGCTCCGCGTCGCCTCACCATGCGCCCGCGCCCGCCCCCCACCCGTACCCCGCCCCCTCCTCCTCGCGTGTTGTAGTTGGACGCGAGCGACATTCCGTACGCGCCTGCGTCCAGAATCGCCACCAGTTCGCCTGGCGCGAGCTGCGGCAATATGCGATCGCGCGCGAAGAAATCACCGGTCTCGCATACCGGCCCGACCACGTCCACCATCTGCCTCGCTTCCACCGCCGCGCTGCCTGCTCGTTGCACCGGCACGATCTCATGGTGCGCGCCGTAGAGGGATGGCCGCAGCAGATCGTTCATGCCGGCGTCAGTGATCAGGAAGCGCTTCGTTCCATTCCGCTTGGCGTGCAGTACCCGCGTGACCAGAGCACCCGCCTGCGCCACCATAAACCGCCCCGGCTCCAGCAGCAGCTTCACCTTCAGCCCTGCCAGCCCGGCCTTCAGCGCCGCTGCGTATGCGGCGACCTCCTGTTCCGCATTGAATGTGAATGCAGCAAGGATGTCCGTATGGGGCGCGGCTGCCCCCGATTCTTCGTCCTCGAGCGGCGCATGGTAGTCGATGCCGAGACCACCGCCTGCATCCACAACGCGAAGATCGATGCCGTCCGCCGCCAGATCACGCACCAGCGCGCTCACCCGGGCGAGGGCCGCTTGAAACGGCTCCGCGCTGCGGATCTGCGAACCGATGTGCACGCTGATTGCGCTGGGCTCCAGCCACCTGCTCTTCGCTGCGCGGCGATACACCGCCCGGGCCGCATCGATATCGATACCGAACTTGTGCTCGCGCAAGCCGGTTGAGATGTAGGGATGCGTCTCCGCGAAGACATCGGGATTGACGCGCAGCGCCATCCGCGCCCGGCGTTTGCTGCGAGACGCCTGCTCCTCCAGCAACTCCACCTCCGCCTCGCTCTCCACATTGAAGAGCAGGATGCGGGCATCGAGCGCCAGTCGCATCTCTTCCGCTGTCTTTCCCACTCCGGAGAACACAGTGCGCCGCGCTGCGCTCTTGGCTACGCGCAGCACGCGTTCGAGCTCGCCGCCGGAGACGATGTCGAACCCCGCGCCCTCCTCCGCGACGAGTTTCAACACGCTTAGGTTGGAGTTGGCCTTGACCGCGTAACAAACGAGGTGGTCGCGGTCGCGGAAATGCCGGCGGAAGAGCTGCAGCCGAGAACGAATCTGGCTACCGCTGTAAACATAGAGCGGCGTACCGAAGCGCTTCGCCAGCCCCGCGATCTCAACTCGATCGCACCGCAGCGCTCCCGCTTCGTCATATTGAAATGGCCGCGCCCGGCGGGAAGGTTCAGTCAGCTTGGCCAATACGCTAGTTCCCGCTCCACGAGATGATCCGCACGACAATCCGCACGATGCCCTTATCTTTGCATACTCAAGCTCTCGACGATCATCGTGATCGCGGAACGCTGTCGCAGAAGCGTCGCAGCAAGGTTCCCACCACGTCCGGCCGTTCGTACGGAGCGTAGTGCCCCAACTCCTGCAGCAGATGGAACTCCGCGTTGGGAAGAACATCGGCCAACTGCTTCATCTCCGCCGGTGTGGATGCGGGGTCAAGCGCACCCGCCAGCACCATGGCCGGCACACGAATCGTCGCCGCGGCGCGCACTGAGTCCGGCCGTTCCCCGAGCGCCCGCTGCGTTGCTATCACCGCCTCCGGCTGCATCCGCTCCATCATCCTGCGCAATTCGGTGAGCATCGCCGGCCGGCTCCGGGCTGCGGGCTCACCCACCAGCGTCTGCAGCATGCGCTCGAAGAACGCGCTCGTGCCCTGGCGTTCGATCTCTTCAATCGTCCTGGCCCGTTGCGCGCGCGCATCCGGCGAGTCGGCCTGCGGCTTGCCACAACAGAACGCCAGGCCCTCAATACGCTCCGGAATCTGCCGCCAAAGCTCGAAGAGCAGGTAGCTGCCGATAGAACATCCCGCGAAGAGCGCACGCTCGATGCGGGCCTCGCGCATCATGGCTACGATATCGCGCGCCATCAGCTCGATGGTCAGCCGCCCAGCGCTTGCTTGCGATGGGCCGAGGTCCGCTTGGGACGTGGTCAATTCCGAATTGCCATGTCCGCGCAGGTCGGGCATCCACACACGGTAGGCAGGCTCGAGCATCCACGCCACCGGCAGCCAGAATGTATGGTCCACCGGCGTGGGATGCAGCAGCACGACATCCGGTCCGGCGCCGGTCTGTTGCGCGAAGAGCGTTGCGCCGTCCGAGATGAACTGCATGGGCCTGCCTTTCCGATCTGCAGTATTTCTGACTTGGCGGCTGGTTTAGCTCGGAGGCGCGGAAGGAGGGTAGCTCGCGGTCTGGGGCAGCGCATACATCTCTTCCGGCGCAATCACCCAGAGGATCACATACACCAGCAGCCCAATCAGACTGAAGAACGCGCCCACCACGAAGAGCACGCGGACCAGCATCACGTCCCAGCCGTACATGTTGGCGATGCCCTGGCACACTCCTGCTATCTTTCTGCCGGCGCGGGGCCGCACCAGCTTTCGCTGCGCGAACGAGGGCGGTACCGGGATCGAGCCTGAGTATGCACCGCCTACAGAGTGCCCGCAGTTGGGGCACCACTGGGAGCCCACCGCAATCGGCTTGCCGCAACTGCTGCAGTAGTTTGCCATTGTCCTCTCCTCCGTGCATCCCATGCGCCCAACACAGCGCGCCGTCCACGCCGCATCCCGCTTGGGCTCATTTTCGCATGGCCGCGTGTGAACCATCCACCCGGAGCGGAAGCCTCCGCGCCGGCCTCAGGCCTCGCCGTCATACGGAGCCTTCAGATACCGCTTGGCTTCGTTCGCTTGCGACGAATCCCCTTCACTCACCACTGCCTGGTACTCCGCTACCGCCTTGTCGCGTTGGTGCAGCAGATCGTACTCCCTGCCCAGGCTCAGCTCACTCCGCCGCCGCAGGTCCGGACCCATGGTCGATTGCGCCAGCGCCTGTTGAAAGGCCGCCGCCGCCTCGCTCTCCCGCTTCTGCCCCCGCAGCGTCTCCGCCAGGCCGAACCACGCCAGTTCCAGATGAGCGTTCGTAAAGTAGTCCGGCTTTCTGGCCTGAGCCAACAGCGCCCTATAGGCGGCAATTGCGTCGTCGGCCTGGCCGGCGTCCTTGTGCAGGTTCGCCTCTTCCAGCCAGAAGAGGAAGTTATGCGGATATTGACTCTTCAGCGAATCGGCAATTGTCGCCGCCTGGTCATACTTCCCCTCGCGCCGTAGAAACAACATCAACGCCGTCCGCGCCTGGACTGAGGTGATCACCCCGCGTTCCCCGTCGTCGCGCAGCATGGCGATGCCCTTGGCCTTGTCTCCATGAATACCGGCAATGCCCGCCACCAGTTTGAACGCCGTAGGCAGCGAACCGACAACGTATTGATGCACCCCCACCACCAGTTCGGCGTCCACGTACCGCGGATCCAGCTCCAGCACCTTGTCGTCGTCGCCGCGCGCCTGCAACGCCTGCCGCAGCGCTGCCACATAGCTGTGTTCGACCAGCGCAATGTAGGTCGCATGCACGCTCCTGGCCCAGGCGCGCGCGAAGAGCGCATTCACGTCTTTCGGGTCCTGCTTCAACCGGGTCTCCGCCAGTGCGACCGCCTTGTCCGCAAGGTCGTTCACCTCGGTGGTGGTCTCCTTGTTCTCAGTAACCGGATGCCGTCCTGTCAGGAAGCCGTCATGTGCGTAGAGCGTCGTATCCAGCAGGTCGAGGTTATAGAGGGCCTGGAAGACGGTGGCGTCCAGCACGTAATCGACCGCGATCGGATCCTCCGGGTGCGCGGCCTCGACGGCCCGAAAGCGGCTCAGCGCTCCGTCGTAATCCAGTGTGTAGAAATGGTTGAAGGCCTCGCGCACCGCCGGCGTCCGGTTCAGCGGAGCCGTTTCCACCGCCTCCGTGGCGTCGACCTTCTGTCCCGCGCTCATGGAGCAGACGGCGCAGGAGAGAACTGAATAGAGAACGGTGACCCCGATGCGGGCAACATGCCTTTCTGTACATACCTTCGTCGCCGCTCCCGCTGCTCTCGTGTGGACTCGTTGCCGCATGCCTTCCCCCGTTAGTGGTTGGACGCCCGGCCCTCGTCTTGAGCCTCACGCAGCTTTCAGTCCAGCCTTAGCCTAGCCCACGCCGCGTCTCCCTCGCGCCCGACACCTCAGAGTGAACCCTCGCCGCCACTGCCCGGCCTGTCCTTCATCCTGCCGCAGCCCTGCCATCCTGCTGCAGCCCTGCCCTCGATCCTGCTGCACGCCCCGCCGAGCGGAATAATAAGATTCGCGTGCTTCACCTGTTCTTGTTGACGCAGTGCACTCGCTAGTGCCACCGTTCCAGTGTCAGGTGAAGCGAGCATGACCAGACGCGAGATCCTCCAGCACGTTGTCTTGCAGGCCCGCGCGAACGGTTTTCCGTTCCGTTCCTGGTTCAAGGCGTATGTCGATCCGGAGTGGGAGGGCTTCGCCCAAGCGATCGATGTGCTCGCAGAACGGCGCCGCTACTACATGCTGCTCTTCTCGCACGAGTTTGCCGTCAACTTCTGGAAGGCGGGTGTCCAGACCAATCTTCTCGTGCCCGCGGTGAGCTACTCCCGGCGAGACCGCCACGGTAACATCGTCACCGTGCATCGCAGGGCCTTCTCGCGACGTACCCTCCGCGCGGACTCGTGGCGCTACCATTTACGCGAGATGGCTGCGGCCCCGGAGCCGCTCAAATACATCCGGCGCTACGTGGTGCTCAAGGAAGACCTGTTTCCCCCACCACCCCGGCTCGCCCCGTTGCGCGACCTGCATCCGCGATCTACGCAGCATGCGCAGCGGTTCGAGTAGCCAGCGGACAACCGCGAACCCCGGTGTGAATTGGCAATTTGGAACGATGATGAAATTGCAGGACGACGGATTGGCTTAACCCAAGGGAGTAAGCATGAAAATAAATGGTCAAACGAATTTGCTACTGCTGCTGATCGCTATCGCCCTGTGCGTTATCGCGCTGCGACCGTTTCTCACACCAGCCACCGCAGGAGCGGCCAGCGGAGAGCCTTACCCCTTCTACATCGAACCCGGGACTACCATGCTGCGTGCGCCCGACGGCAGCCGCCAGGTCTACGGGAAGGTCATGGTGGATCTGCGCAACGGCAAGATCTGGGGCTTCCCTACCCTCACGCCCGATCCCTATCCCTCGAACCCCACCGATACCAAGCCCACCACCTCTCGGCCCTTCCTGCTGGGCCGCTTCGCGCTTGAGGACACCGATAAGTAATGTTCTAACGGCTATCGATAGCTGCCTAGGGAAGCGTTAGTTCCCTGCGCTGCACTTATCGCTTTTGCCTCCCGAAGATCAATCTTGGCGCTGTGCCCGTGTGCTGCCAATAGTGACAGCAATTCACCGCCGCTGATTCAGGTGAGAGGCTTTCCCTTTGCAAACTCGTACGCATCCGGTCCACAAGTAGACGTTGTAACAAGGATACCTTTGTTAGCACCTTCATTGTGAACGGTGCCGAAGAGATCGCGAACCGCAGAGACTCCTACTACGTTCCTATAACGTTTGGCTTGAATGATGATCTTTCCGCCGCGTAGCGGATCTGGATCGAATGCGATCGCATCTACACCGCCGTCGCGACTCGCTTGTGTGATCTTGACCTCGCCACCATTTTTACTAAATTCTCTTTCAAACAGCTCTCGAATCAGATTTTCAAAGTCCAACCAGTCCATCGCTGCCAGATTGGTCCGCGAATCGAGGCTTTCGGCCACGGCGTAACCTTCAACAAAGCGATGGTCTTCTTTGTTGATTGTTGCAATTGGGCGGACAGGTATTAATTCCGTTAATTTGCTGCTGGCAACACCCTTGAGTCTGCGAAAGCATGCCTTTGGCTCCACTTGTACCAGATTGATCTGAAGAAATTCATCGCGGCCCGCCTGCACCGAGAGGATGCAGCCGTGCGCCTGCGCCCCAGTCGCCCTATCGATGCTGTGGACCCATCCGTTAAAGACGACGCTCTTCAAGACTGCCACTTCATCGGCGATGAAGAGTTCATGCAATGTCCTCAGTGCGATCTGATAGAGCACTTCGTCATAAGTGCGTTTCAACCACGCATCTGATATTGGAGTCTCCTGAAACTGCTGACGTGTCGCGACATACTTAACTTCTTTGATAGTTGGCAGTGCAGTTTGATTCGGAAGCTCAAGATCGAGGACTAGGACGCCGCTTTCCTGATTGAAACGCATACCGTGTCCCTGAGGAAAATTCTCCGGATAGGAAGACCGGTTCAGTACCTCCGAGCAAAAGAACTCAACGGCGGAGGGATCACCGGCCTGGTATTGCGCCCTCAAGATTTCGATCTGAGAGTGCTGCTCCTCCTGCATTGTCCTATGCTGCGCCTGGGCCTTTTCCCACTCAGCCGCACTACTGGAATAGTCAGACATAGCCTTTAGGTGGGCTGTGTCAATTGCCGCGCATTCCTCTTGCCATTGAGCTCTTGCTGTCCTTAGCTCATCCGCCGCCTGGATCTCTTTTTTAGCCCGCCGACCGGCAAAAATGCGGTCAAACGTGGTTAACACCGGGGCGTATACAACTGCATTCGGCCCTGCTGGCTTGGACGGAGAGATCGGCGTTGACGGCAGGGACAGGGTAAACAAGGTTGTACTCCATAGCTGATCCCAACGGAATGGCGGCTGCTCAATGCCTGCCCTTAGAAGCGTTTCAATAGTGACCATTTGATATTGCAATTCCTCTGTACGAGTCCGCGCGATCTCCTTGTTGGTCTCGAGATCCCAAGTCCGTTGCAGTTTCTTGTGTTTGGTGAGAAGAGCCGACTCTCTACTGGACCAGCGTTCGTTCCATGATGCAATTTGCAAAGTCGCCTTCAGTTCGGCCTCTTCTTTAGTAACTCCGCGAACGACCCGGTACGCACTTAACCCTTCATGCTGAACCCTGATTTCCCACATCCGTTACATTCCTCCCAGAATGGAAAGGATACATGCAGTGTGATTTCGCTCAGATCCTGTCGAAGCTTATGCGAACCGCCATGCGACCCATCTAGTAAGCCGCCAAATTTTTCGCACCTGCTCCTCAGCCGAGCTTGAACAGATGATGCATGGGCCCGTGTCCCCGGCCTACCGGATAGGCAGACCGCAGCGCCACGGTCACATACGCCTTGGCATTGGTCACGGCATCCGCCGGCGGGAAGCCGGCGATGAGCTGGCACAGCAGCGCGCTTGAAAACGCACAGCCGGTACCGTGGGTGGCGTTGGTGACGACGCGCTCGCCGTGCAACCATGATTCCGCAGACGACTCCCCCTCGTTCCCCAGCAGGAAGTCGTCCGGCCGGCTCAGATGGCCGCCCGTCACCACTATGCGCAACGTCGGGTTGCCGAGCGCGGCAGCCATCGAGCGCAACCTTCGGGCTGCCTCCGGAACATCCGCGTGACCCGTCACCGGGCGGCCTGTCAGCAGGGCTAGCTCCGCAAGATTGGGCGTAATCCAACCAACCGCGCCCAGGAGTTCGTCTCGTACCCGCGCCACCCCGGCCGCATCCAGCAGCTCTCGGCCGGAGGTGGAGCGCGTCACGGGATCCAGCACCACGCGCTCCCTGGGAATCGATTCCCGGCGCAGGAAGCGCACCACCTCGCCCACATGGGTCGCCCGCGCCAGCATTCCCAACTTGACGCCGGCCAACTCCATATCGGCTGCCAGACCGTCGAGCGTTGCCCGGACGGTGTGAGGCGCTACCGGCTCCACCGCCCGCACCTCGATGGTCGACTGCACCGTCACGGCCGTAATGCAGGCCACGCCGTAGACCCCATGCGCGGCGAAGGTCTTCAAATCCGCTGTGACACCAGCGCCCGAAGACGGATCGAAGCCGGCGATCGAGAGCGCCACGGGAACGCGTCTTTGGCCTTCCGGCTGAGGCAGTGTATTGTTGCCCTCCGGGTTCTCCCCGGCGACGGCTCGCTGCTTGGCCGCCCGATGCTTGGCCTTCGAACTCACCACCATGTCGTCACCCTTCGGCTTTCGCATCCAACTTGCCCGATGGAGCAAAATCAGCTTATTGGATGATGACGCAATGCGCCGCACCTGTCCCCTCTCGAAGTCATCTATTTAAGCTGATGGCTACACGATTTTTCGCATCGCTATCACAAAATGATTACGGAAAGCAAGCACCAAATCGGGCAAAAACTACACAATTTGTTTGACTTCATTCGGGGTGGAACCGTAGAGTCAACCAAGTTAACGATGAGAGCGATTCCCCTACATACGAATTCGGCCCTACGATTTTCTATCGTCGCCGGTGTTCTGTTCGCCGGCGCCCTCTGTCTCAGCGGCAGAAGCCTTGGACGCGCGATCGCCGCTCCTCCTGCCGTCCACGCCGCTGTCGAGGCCCCAGCGCGGAAGACCGGCCCGGTCAGTCTGGAATCCCGGCGCCATTGGTTTCAATTCGGTCGCGCCTCCTGGTATGGCCGCGACTTCCAGGGCCAGCCGACCGCCAACGGCGAAGCATACGACATGAACGCCATGACCTGTGCGCATCGCAGTCTGCCCCTAGGCTCACTGATCCGCGTCACGAACCTGCGGAACCACCGCAGCATCTTCGTCCGCGTGAATGACCGTGGACCGGTTCCCGTGACCCGCGTGGTGGACCTCTCCTATGCCGCCGCCCGGACCCTGGGCTTCAGCACCCGCGGCACCGCCAAGGTGCGCATCGACCTGGTCGCCACACGGCCGACGCGCTCGGAGATCGCGCAACTGAACTACCCCCAAGTCTCTTCCCGTTGAACCAACCTCCCTGCAGCCAGCGTCAAGCCAGCTAGCCCTGCCCTTACAATCCTAGGCAGAGGAATGCCATGGGTTCTCCGCCTGCACCCGCCCCCGGTCCCAGGAATGAGCAGTCAATCGACCACCTAATCGTGGCGCTGGATTTCCCTTCTGCTTCGCAGGCTTTCGAGCTGGTCAGCCGCCTGGAAGGATCCGTCCGCTGGTTCAAGGTGGGTCTTGAGCTCTATCTTGCAGCCGGCGCCAAGGTAGTCATCGAACTGAAGCGTCTCGGCTACTCCGTCTTTCTCGATCTCAAGCTGCATGACATTCCCAACACTGTCGCCGGCGCTGTCCGTTCCGCATCGGCAGTCGGAGCGGACCTATTGACGGTGCATGCAGCAGGCGGCCCGGCCATGCTCCGCGCTGCCGCCGAGGCCGCTTCCGCTATCGAAGCTGCACCGCGTCTCGTGGCCGTTACCGTGCTCACCAGCATGGACGCGGGAGAGCTAGCCGCCATCGGCATCACTGCGTCCCCGGCCGCACAGGTCGCCCGGCTGGCTTCACTCGCAGTTGCCAGCGGTTGCGCCGGCCTGGTCTGTTCGCCTCAGGAGGTACGCAGCCTGCGCAATGCGCTGCCCGCTGAAACCCTGCTGGTTACGCCCGGCATTCGTCCCACGGGCGCAGAGATTGGCGATCAAAAGCGCGTCGCGACACCCGCGGCCGCCCTGCGCGCAGGAGCCAGTTTCCTGGTCGTCGGCCGCCCCATCCATGCCGCTGCCGACCCCCGAGCGGCCGCTGAGGCCATCCTGCTGGAGATGCGTCCTGCGGGAGATGAATGATCGCGTTCTTCAAGCCCCAACCGCTACCAGGCCCGACGCACAAAAAAGCCCGGCATCTCTGCCAGGCTTCCGTTCATTCACGTATTCCTGAATGTTGTACTTACAGTTTTTCGTGGAAGTCACACGCGGAGCAAGAGATATAGACTCCGCCCGGGGCTCCGCGCTCCCGGTCCTTGACCCGCTTCACGATGCGCGTCGGCTTGCTGCACTTGGGACAGTCCGTGCTCTTGGACGTGTCCATCATCTTCTTGCGATCTGCTGTCTTGGCAATCTTGGCCATCGGTGACTCTCTCCTGAGCGGGTTACGCGGAATACTGCCGGGCGCGGGACAAGACCACGGCACTCTAGCGGCAAACACACTGTTCTGTACCCATGCTCCTTGGCCCCTGCTGGATGGGTCCGTGCTGGATAGATCCATGCTGGATGAGGCAGAAAGGGGTGGGAATCCGCTGCCATGATTTTACACGAGTCCGAGTGCCTTCCAGCCCGTCTTCCTGTATCGGGCGGCTACTCGGCGGGCCCGGAAGCGCCTGCGATGGTGGCGAAATCATAGTGGGAGCCCGTCTGTGTCGTGGATTGGTCCTGAGGCTGCCCCTGTCCCTGCCCCGGAGGAGCGGGCAGCGGCTGCGGCTTGGGAGTATCCGCTGGCATGTTGACCTTTTGCATCGGGCTTTGCGGCAGTTCCTCGCCCGGAAGTCGTAGCGACGGCGCCTGTTTCCGCGCCATCTCGCCGGAGGCATTCACGCGCCGATCGCCCACCTGCACGTCGCGGGTATTGGGATTACCCAGATATCCATCCGTCTCATCCTTGTCCCGAACCACCAGGGCCTCGCCGAAATTGGCGGTCTCCACCCGGATCACGCGGTTGTTGACAAAGCGGACGAACTGTACCGGCTTTGGCGTCTCGCCATAGATCCATTCCTCGAAGGCGGCGCCGCCCTCCTGCTCCCGCACCTTACGTTCCGGCTGCCCTACGGCATAGGTCACCATCTTGCGATCCATGCCCACCAGCACCTGATGCTGCAGGATGGCGGTCTTGATCTTGGGCGGCAGCGTATCGGTGTAGGCCTCGACCGGGGTCTTTACATCGAAGTCCAGCACCGGGCGAATCAGCGCCTTCAGTTGGTCCGGCGTCATCTCCGGCACCCGGTCCGGGAAGACCAGCGCCAACCGCGCGCCTACTGGAGTAGAACCATCATCCCGCGCCAGCGGCATCTCCGCGCCACCCGTCCCGACGGAAATGTGGCGCAAAATCCGGTGTTTCTTCTCCGGCCCGCCATTGAAGTCGAAGACGATGCGCTTCGGCTCGATGCGCACATCGGTGATGACCACACGATCCCCCGCCTTGGCCGATATGCCGTTGTGCTGCAGAGCCTGCACGTAGTCCGCGCCGTCCGGTGAGAGTGGGCCGTTTGCGTGCAGTACCAGCCCGTGCGCTCCCAGCGGCAGCGGGCGTCGCGCAAATCCCTGCTCGGATGAGAGGGCGGTGATCAGTTCCTGGTGGCCGCGCGCGGTCAGCGGTTGCTGTTTCAGCTCCACGTTGGTGGGTTGGAACACCGGTACGCCCGGAACGTGCTCCTGCTCCACCACAAAGACTTGTGCCGGGGCCAGCGTTCCGCACGCCAGCCAACCCGCGGCCGCTAATGCCGCAACAGCCCACTGCTTCCGGCCGAGACCCATGAAAGAGCGCATACTGCAACCCCAACTTGCCCCATGATGTGCTCAGCCAGACACAAAAAGCAAGCGGAACGCGGCTTTCTGTTTCGACCATACAGAGAAGCGTGACGAAGTCACGGCAGACCCGCGTTCCCGTCCAGGGTGGCGGCAAAGATCGCGGAAAATTATTGCGGTTCAGAGGTTCGCTTCGGCCTGCTCGACGGTCGCAAATATCTTGAGCAGTGTGTTGACGCGGGTGAGTTCAAGGAGTGCCAAAATCCGCTCGCTTACCCCCGCGAGAGCAAACTTTCGTCCATGCTTGTCGGCGGAGACATAGCAGTTCATCAGGACTCCTAGACCGGCCGAGTCCATATATGGCACCCCGCTCAGATCGAGAATCAGCGTCTCTGGATGAGTCATTGTCAGCTCATGTTGAAAGGCGAAAAGATTCGTCAGTGTCAGCGGCCCAGCCAACTCCATAATGATGGTGTTCCCCTGAGTCCCGTCTCGGCTGGTGTAAGTGAATGACTCGTCGCGCATGGCCGGTAGTGTAAAGAATGCGAGACAGAACATTGATTACAGAGGCGTGAATCCGGGAACTGAAAGTATCCGGGAACTGAAAGTATCCGGAAACCGAACGCCGATGGTTCGTATGCCCAAACCCACGGGGGGGCGCATTTTAAGAGTCGCATGTCGACTCATCGCGGATGGAACTATTCACTGCCGGTCGATTCCGGGCCCATCCGGCTCCCTGAGCGGAGTCGGCGGGGCGCTCGCCGGCGGCAAGCTGCCGATCTGCACCAGAGGCTTTTCAGCCGGCGCGGCAGCCGGTCCCATCGCCACCTCATGCTGGCGGCGGGAGATCGCATCGATATCCACCGGGATGCCGCCGGGCACGATCTCAGGATGTGCATACCGGTGCGCGTATTCGCGGGTCACCCGCAGGATGAGCCACAGTCCGAAGAGCAGCACGAAGAACGCAACCGCGCTCCCCCCGGGCCCATAGTAGCCTCCGGTCACTGCATCCGGCCCATTGGCGTAGCTCTGGATCACCGGCGAAAACCGCGTATAGCCGCTGATCGGCAATCCGAACAAGAGCCCCATCGCCGCGTTCCAGGCAAAGTGCAGCCCCCAGGGCAGCCACAACGCCCGTGTCCGCAGATAACCCAGACACAGGATCCAGCTCAGCAGGAAGGAGACGAGGACACCTGCCCGTGGCGTATCGGGAGTGTAGTAGACGATCGCGAAGACCAGGGACATGAAGAGCGTGGCCAGACTCGGTCCAACCGCATCGATGAGCCGCTGAAAGGGATAGCCGCGAAAGATGACTTCAACCGCGAGCGCATCCAGCAGCAACACCACTGTGCCGAGCAGCAGCATGCTCCACTGATGCGGCGCGGTGAATACGGTAACGACCAGGCCGCCGATGAAAACCGAGGGCAGTACGGTGAGCAGCAGCAGTCCCCATCCCGTCGCCGCGCCCACGCCGAACTCCCGCCCGATCCCCGGCCGCCGCACCAGCCCATTCGCATGCGCTGGCGCTGTTCTGCCGGGTGCCTGCCGGTATACGCGGCCCAGGGCGCGGAAGCCCACCAGCAGCAGAAACAGCAGCAGCACGCGATCGACGACCAAATACCAGTCGCCCCCGCTCAACCCATGCGCGGCGTGCGTGGCCACCAGCCGTGCCAGAAATGCGTATATGAGCGCGACAACGAAGAGAAAGAAGGAGCGCAGGCGCGAGATGCGGTATTCCGGATTCATGAATATGCCTGGTAGCTCTCCTTTGTTCCCTTATCAGAACAGCAGTGGTGACGGCGTTTCCGTCGGCTTTCAACGTCAGATGGCCGAGAACGCTATGTGGTGTAGAACTGCGCGATATTCCTGAACTTCGCGCGCCGCCGTGCCAGCCGGTCTTCCGGCGATAGCGCCGCCAGCTCGCGCAGGTGCCATTGCAGCTTCTCATCCAGCATCGCCGCCGCTGCGCCCTCGTCGGTGTGCGCGCCCGCTCCGGGCTCCGGCACCACATCATCGACGCACCCCAAGGCCAGGACGTCCTCGGACGTGGTCTTCAACGCCTCCGCGGCGCGCGCGCGTTTGGTCGCATCCCGCCACATGATGGACGCGCAACCCTCCGGCGAGATCACCGAGTACACTGCATTTTCCAGCATCAGCACTCGGTCGGAGACTGCCAGCGCCAATGCGCCGCCCGAGCCGCCCTCGCCGGTGATGGTCGCAATGGTCGGCACCTTCAATCGTGACATCTCGCGCAGATTGCGGGCGATGGCCTCCGCCTGCCCCCGCTCCTCCGCGCCCAGCCCCGGATTAGCGCCCAGCAGATCGATGAAGGTAAAGATCGGCCGCCGGAACTTCTCCGCGATCTTCATCGCACGCAGCGCCTTGCGGTAGCCCTCGGGATTGGGCAAGCCGAAGTTGGTCTTCACGTTTTCCTTGGTAGTGCGGCCCTTCACGTTGGAGATGACCAGCACCTCCTCGCCATGAAAGCGTGCCATGCTGCACTGCATCGCCGGGTCGTCGGCAAAGGCGCGATCGCCATGGATCTCGCTCAGGTCGGTAAAGATATGCCGGATGAAGTCCATGGGGTACGGCCGTTGAGGATGCCGCGCGATCTCCGTCTTGATCCATGCCCGGGGCTTGGGCTCCTGCCTGGTTTCCTGCTTAGAGTCCTGGGCTGCTGCCTGCACCTGCTCGACTGTGCCTGGTCCGTGTTCAGTCATGGTCTCCGTGGCCGTGAAAGGGGAAGATGCGACACGCTTCGCCGGCGCTCGCCTGATTGTAGTGGAAGCGCGGCAGCAGCGACGAAACCGGATGCCTATCCTGGCTGCGCACCACGAAATCGGGCGCCCCATCCTGAGCGAAGCAAAGGGTGGGTTTTACACCGCCTCCATCCGCCGAGGCGCCGGCATCGGCTTGTCCCGCAAAAAGGCGCGCCGCAACAGATTCCGCAGCGCCGTCTTCCAGTGGTTCGTCGGGATCGCCAGCGCCACGCCCGCAACCACCGCCAACAGCAGCATCCCGCTCTTGAACAGCGCACTCCCATGGTCATACGGAACCAGCGCCGCAATCAGCACGTAGATGGGGAAATGGAAGAGGTACAGCGGGAAGGTTCCCTCCGAAAGCAGGCGCACCGCCCGCGCACCGCGCGACCGTTCATTCATCTGTACCGACTGCGCGGCCAGCAGCCCCCACAGCAGCAGGAACGCAGCAGGCAGGCCGACACGATAATAGTCCAGCGTCCAGTGGAGATTGATGGGCGCGTGATGATGAGCCCAGAACAGACGCGTGAGTCCACCCTTCATGCTGAAGATCACCCTGACCACCGGCGTCCACAACCCGATGCCCACCGCCGCGACGGCTGCAAACCCCGCATGCAGGCGCCATCCGTTGCGCTCGCTCAACCGCGTGTACATCTCGTACAGCACGCACCCCAGCAGCCACAGCGGCAGAAGCAGAAAGATATGGATGCCGCCCAGCAGAATGATCGCCGCCGCCCACAAGCCACGCTTCGCGCCCACCAGATAGAAGGCGCATCCGTAGATGACGTAGTAAAAGCACTCGTAGGAGAGCGACCAGAAGGGACCGTTTGAAAACAGCGCAATGCTGTGCGACCAGAGTTGCGAAGTAAAGGTCAGATTGGTCACAATCCGTAGCCACGGATGGCTGACGTTGTCTCCCCAGCTCGCCAGGTAGTATTGACGGCTGGCGAAGTATGCGATCAGATCCACGATGATGGTGAAGGCAACGGCCGGCAGCACCACCGAGTAGATACGCGATGCGCGATCGACCCAGTATTCGCCTACTGTCGCGTACTTGAGCCGCGTCACATAGCGGATCACGAATCCTGACAGCACGAAAAAGACCGCGACCGATTCCACCGCAAGCGTAGTGAGATCCGGCCAGCCGGTCGAAAAATAGCTCTGCGTCAGGTGTCCGATGGCGACCAGCACCGACGCGCCAAAGCGCACTCCATCGAGCAGCAATGAACCCGCCGGCGGCAGCTTCTTGACAGTGGTCACGAGCTAGAGTCTAACCTGCGCTCGCAGCCGCTTGACACCCTCTTGCCTTGTAGCGTTCTCACCCGGGCGCCCCATCCTGAGCGAAGACGAAGAATGGGAGGCCACGATAGCTGTCTCGCCATCGATGGTGTTGTTGTTTCTGGTGCCCCGCCGCTCCACGTGCAGCGCAGAACGCATCTCTGCGCATGCGTTCACCTCCTAAAGCGCATATTCTCGCAATTGAGGTATTCCGCGATAGAGCGCACACGACTGCACAGAATCTGGAAGTGGATCGGCATCGGGCTGGCGATCGCCCTGCTTGTCTTCGTCGTTGCGTTCACCATCGCGCTCAAGCGTGCGGAGCCGATTCTTCGGGCCCGAGTCATCAAAACATTGTCGACACGCTTCGACAGCCGGGTAGAGCTCGATCAGTTTCACGTCGCGGTGCTGCGTGGGTTTGAGGCAAGCGGTGGCGGTCTCCGGCTCTACCCCAACGGCGTCACCATGCCAGGACCTGTCTTCGCCCTCAAGACATTCTCCTTCCACACCGGCTGGCTGGAACTGCTGCGATCGCCCACGCATGTCGCCCAGGTCGAGGTCACCGGTCTGCACATCCACCTGCCGCCGAAAGACCAGCGCAAACAGCTTCATCGCGATGAGAAAGGCGAGAAGGACGAACGCAAGCGCGAGAAGAAAGGGATCCGCATCGTCGTCGACGAGATCATCTCGAAAGATGCTCAACTGATTCTCGGGACGGACAAGCCGGGCAAGGTGCCCAAGCAGTTCGACATCCGCGATCTGCGCCTGCATTCCGTTGGCAAATATCGGGCCATGCGCTTTGACGCGGTGCTGACCAATCCCAAGCCCATCGGCGACATCCAGAGTTCAGGCCACTTCGGCCCCTACGACACAGACGATCCCGGCAACAGTCATGTGGATGGCAACTACACCTTCACGCATGCGGACCTCAACTCCATCAAGGGCATCGGCGGCATGCTCTCCTCCACCGGCAGGTACGGCGGCACGCTCGATCACATCCTGGTGGACGGAACCACCGACACGCCCAACTTCAGCGTCGATGTCAGCCGGCATCCGGTGCACCTGAGAACCCAGTTCCACGCCATCGTGGACGGCACCAACGGCGATACCTACCTCCAGCCAGTCACCGCGCAATTTGCACACTCCTCGCTCACCGCCAGGGGTTCCGTCGTCACCGTCCCGGGCAAAGGACACCACATCTATCTCGACGTGGCGATGGACCAGGCGCGCATTGAAGACATGCTCCAGCTTGGCGCGAAAACGGAGCCGCCGGTCATGCGCGGCAAGGCCCGTCTCAATACCAAACTCGAGTTGCCCCCGGGACCGGCCCGGGTAGCGAATAAGCTCAAGCTCGCCGGCAATTTCGAGGTCCTCGGCGCCACCTTCCCCAACCCAAAGCTTCAGGCCAAGGTGGATGAGCTCAGCCTTCGCTCAGAGGGTCTACCGGACAAGGCGGTACGCGAAAGTAAACATCCCAATACCATCACCGCCCGATCCGACTTGCGTGCGCATTTCACCCTGAGCCGGGGCCGGCTGATCGTTACCGATCTCAAGTATCAGGTTCCTGGCACCATTATCAACCTGGACGGCATGTACACCCTAGATGGCAGCAAGTTCGACTTCTTCGGAGATGTCCGCACCAAGGCCCATCTTTCGCAGATGGTCGGCGGCTGGAAGAGCATCCTGTTGAAGCCGGTGGATCCGTTCTTCGCGAAGAACGGGTCCGGCGCCGTGATCCCCATCACCATCACCGGAACCCACGCCAAGCCCCACTTCGGACTCGACTTGGGAAACACCGCGAAGAAGCGCGAAGCACTCAGAAAGCTGCAGCAGAAGGAAAGCCTGCCCAGGTAGAACACTGTAGCCAAACGCACACTTTCCGTCCTAAGCGCTGCAGTTCACCCCAGAAGTTCAACCTCGGAATTGCCGCGCGAAAATTACTCCGGATGCGCGGAACCATCCAAGCTCCTCGCTCGTATCTACTCACGTATCTGCTTACGTATCTGCTCACCTATCCGGGGATCAGGAGAAGTCTATGCCCATCGCATCTGCCCGCTCAGCGGGACTCGCCCTCACTCTCGCGGCGACCGTCGTTTTCACTGCATCTTGCTCCGCCCGGGCCCAGAACAGCGAGCATGAGTGGCAGAAGGAATATCCGGTAAGCGGCAGCCCGTCGCTCACGATCGAAACGGCCGACAGCAATCTGGACATCCACTCCTGCGGCGACTGCAAGACCATTCGCATCCATGTGCATTCTGACGAAAAATTGAGCAACTTCCATCTCGAGGAGCGCCAGGAACAGGACCACGTCTACTTCGCGCTGAAGGAGAAGCATCTCGGCATTGGCGTACGCGTGAACTGGAAGAACAAGACAACGCAGGTGACCGTGGAAACGCCGGCGAGTCTGGATCTCGACGCCAAAACAGCGGATGGCAATCTCTCCGCGCGCACTCTGGCGGGCAATCTCCAGGTGCACTCCGGGGACGGCAATGTCACCCTCGAAGACGTTCGTGGAAGTCTGCGCCTGACCTCTTCCGACGGGAACATCAGTATTCATAACGCGAATGGGACTCTTGAAGCGCGGGCTGCCGATGGCCACATGAAGATCGATGGCCAGTTCACCGCCGTCCAGCTTCACACCAGCGATGGCAACCTGGACTTCGCCCTCGCGCCGGGCTCACAGCTCACTGCAGCCTCCCGCATCGAGAGTTCCGATGGCCGTGTCTCCATCCGCGTGCCGCAGAATCTGGCCGCCGACCTCGACGTTTCGACCAGCGATGGGCACCTTGATTGCGCTCTTCCGCTGGTGATGGACCATTACAGCAGCGATGAATCGTCGAAGCGCCACCTGCGCGGACGTCTCAACGCCGGCGGTGTCCCCCTGAGCATTCACACCTCTGACGGAAACGTCAGCATTGCAAACCTTTGAAATGGCCCTCCGGGTTTTAGATCGGACCGATCCACGCCGCTCTTATTGATCGCGCCACAAGCCCGGTTATAATAGACATGTAAGCAATCTCCGAGACCAGCAACACTCAGGAGCACAGGATTAAGGATCCGGCGGGGGCCGCGAGGCACTCACCGGATCTAGACTCAGCGGGGTTCGCCCCGGCTGAAACGCTCGTGAAACGACTTATCAGCGCTGACCGTATTCGGACGAGGGTTCGATTCCCTCCGGCTCCACCAATAAACTCTATGGGGCCGCCCAGGTTTCGACGGGTATGCGAGGACTGAAAGACGAGCCGGATCGGTCGCCCACGTTAAGGGAGGCCAGACTACAAATGCGAATACTGCATCTGTCGCCAGCCGTAAGAGCAACCTCCTGACGTTTGCCCCGCGCAATGCGTCCGCTGTTGCCTTTGCAGCTGCGGCCTAATTGAAAAATTAGGTCACTGAGTGAGATGACTCAGTTCCTCAACATCCTTCCGGGGTGCGATGCCCCGGACTTTCCCTTCCACTATCCCGATTTTTCAGCATGGAAACGGCAGCACTCAGGCAACCTTCACGCTGCTCACTTCGACTGAGTTTCGAAGGCTCTGCTGCACTCCCTCGCATCTCACTTGGTTGCGGAGGAATGTATGGACAAGGTTTCTATCCCCGATGAGCAGGTCGTTCCCCTGGACGCGGTCGCTCCCGGCATCGCCGGTCTGCGCATCATCTTCGTCAACGTGTTCGCCCTCACCCATCCGGATGGCTCCTGGACGCTGATCGACGCCGGTGTTCCCTTTTCGGCAGCAATCATTCGCAAGTGGGCGGAAAAACAGTTCACCACGCCTCCGAATGCCATTGTGCTGACCCATGGCCACTTCGATCATGTCAGCGGCGCGGGTGAGTTGGCCGACCATTGGGGTGTGCCGGTCTATGCCCACCCGCTTGAGTTTCCGTATCTGACCGGCGAGCGCGAATACCCCGCGCCCAACGCCGCCGCCGGCGGCGGTCTGATGGCGCTGTTGTCACCCATTTATCCGCGCGGACCGGTGAAGCTGGGACACCGTTTGCGACCGTTACCCGCGGCCGAGACGAACCTGGCTGCCGTTCCGGAGATGCCCGGCTGGCAGATGCTCCACACGCCGGGACACACCCCCGGACACGTCTCGTTCTTCCGCCAGGGGGACGGCGTGCTGCTGCCCGGCGACGCCTTCTGCACTACGAAGCCGGAGTCGTTCTTTGAAGCCGCTCTGGCGCAACAAACGGAGCTGCACGGGCCACCGGCCTACTTCACCTCGGACTGGGACCAGGCCCGCGCATCCGTCCAACATCTGGCTACGCTCAAACCGAGCATCGTGGCTCCCGGCCACGGCAAGCCCCTCTCCGGCGTGAATGTCCCAGCGGCCCTGCGCAGGCTCGCAGCGGATTTCGACAACATCGCTCTTCCGGAGAACGAGAGGCATCACTCGGCGGCGTGAAGGGCGGAGCCATCAGTATTCAAAATCCAAAGAGAACTGGAGGCGTCGCGCGTCGCCATTCTCAATCGGGTTCTCGAACGGCTGCTGTGGGCTACTGGTTGAGCCGTAGACCGGATTGAGCAGCAGCACGTTGGGGTGGTTCAGGATATTGAAGGACTCGGCCACGATGTCCAGATGACCCCGCCAGAGCGGGACCATCTTGAGCACGCGCAGATCGAAGTTCACATTCGCTGGCGTTTGGAGGCTATTGCGGGATACGCTGAGCGGTCGGGCGGCGAAGGGATAGATGTGCTCAAGACTGCTGTCAACGCCGGTGATGGGGTTATCGCGGAAGCCACTGTGCACCGAAAAGATGGGAGCAAACTCTAACCCGGTGAGCGCCCGCTGAAGGATGCTGGAGGAACCTCCTTGGGCGATGTCCTGCGGATCGTCGAGGTCGGGACCAAGTACCCATAAGCCGCTCAGCACGAATCGATGCCGCTGGTCTTCGAGCGAGAGCGCGCGTTCGTCGCCGAGCCGGTAGGGATTCTGCGGCTGCTCGGCATCATAGGAGGCATCGTCGATTGTTTTTGAAAACGTGTAACCCGCCAGCAGTTCGAACTCTTCCGTAAACTGCCGGTTTACGTTGACAGTCACGCCGTTGTAGTTCGAACTGGCCTCGGTCTGGAACTGGTTGACGGCATCGTAGGTGGGGTCAAGGCGCTGCTGCGAAAAGATGAAGCGCCCGAGCTGCTGAGGCGTGGGGGCTGGGACGCCAAGACGTGCCGCGTTGTCCAACGTGAGATGCACAGGCGGCAGCAGGTTGTCATTGACCGTGCGCCCCATTTTTACTCCGCGGGCGAAGCGGTACTCAGCGCTGGCGGTCCACTGCGAAGCAAATGCGCGTTCTATTCCGAACGAGGCACTCTCGGTGTACGGATTGGCCAAGCGTGGCTGCGGCCGCCAAACGCTAGGGGCAATGCCTGCGTGCGGCGCGGAGGGCTGGAGGCCGGAGCGGTAGAGTGCGGCGGCGGCATCTCCTTCGGCGATCTGCTGCGAAGCATGGACGCCGTCGAACTCGCGGATGCGATTGATCGTGGAGAGCAGGTAACGATCGTAAAAGACCCCGAAGCCACCGCGGACCACCCAGTCCTTATCCGGCGACCAAGCGAAGCCAAAGCGAGGGCTAAGGTTACTCGCATCCTGGGGAAACGATGCGGGCAGGCGGTTGTACTCGTAACGCAAGCCGTAGTCCAGGACAAGGCCCTTGAAGGGTATCCAGTGATCCTGAACATAAGCCGTGCTGCGAAGTTCGCTGAAATTGGTATTCGGATCGCCGAAGCTCTGGATGTAGAAATCTGCTTGTCCGCTGGCGAGCGCGGCGACAGTCGGAAAAACGTAAAGCCCTCCGAAGCCGTCACGATTAGCGGCGCGTAAAGCGACGTGGCTGAGAGCCACGCCAGCTTGAACGAGATGCTTTCCATACTGCCGGATCACGTCATCATTCACGTCCACATGCGTTTCGTAGCGCTGGCTATTGCCCGCATAGGGCGTTCCAAACTGCGCGATACCGGCCACCAGAACTCCGGGTCCATTCCCTGACCCCGTGCGCAGGGCCACCCTGCGCCGGGCTATCTCAAAGCTAAGCTGATTGAGCAACCGCGGCGAAAGGGTGGCGTTCCACGATCCGTTCACACTGTTGTCGTTGTAAAAGGCCGAGCCGCGTGCGCTCGCGTCGGAGAGATCGTCGGTGTTGAAGGCGCCGTTCACGGAGCGGTTGTTGGTGAGCGCATAGCGCAGCATGAGAGCGTTTGTCGGAAAGGAGCGGTCGATCCGTCCGGAGAGCTCCGTCTCCTCGTTGATCGTCGGAAAGAAGCCCTGTTGCAAGCTAAAGCCGCGCAATGGACCCGTTTGCCGCACGGCGCTGTCGATGGCCGCGGTTTGCTGCGCGCCAAAGTCGTTCGCGTCCTCGCCGCGCGCATGCTCCTGCTCCGCGGCTAGGTAGTAGAAGAGCTTGTCCCGCTGGATTGGGCCGCCGGTTGAGAGCCCTGCTCGTAGCCGGTTCTCGTCTGGCTTGCGCGGTACAAGTTGGAGCGGAGGCGTCCCGTTCAAAGCGCCGTTCTGTACGAAGAGAAAAGCGTCTCCATGTTGCACATTTGCTCCGGAGCGCGTTTCAACATCGACCGAACCGCCCGCAGCCCCGCCGGACTCGGCGGCATATCCGTGGTTCACAATCTGAAAATCGCTGATTGCCTCGGGCGAAAGCTCTGTCCGGCTCAGGCCGGTGTGTTCATCGTTGTCATCCACGCCATCGATGTATAGTGCATTGCTGGACGGGCGCAGACCGCCGGCGCTGAAGCCGCCCTCCCCTGTCGCTGGAACTTGCCTTCCCAGCGCAGGGTTGGCTGGTGTGAGAGTTGGCGCGAGCAGCGTGAAGCTGAGATAGTTGCGGCTGGGGATGGGCAGTTCCTCGATGCGGTCGCGGTCGATGTTGGTGACTGGCGAGGTCTGCGACGTATCCAGCGCTTCCGCGCGCGCTTGGACCGTTACGTGCTGACTGGCCTGTGCCGGAGCGAGTTGGGCATGGATGCGCAGGTCGCGGCCGACCGCAATGGCGACCGATTCATTCCGGTACTGAGCGAATCCGGGCGCGTTTATCTCCATCCGGTATGTGCCGCTGGGGATGCCGGCGATGGCGAAGCCGCCATCCTGGCCTGCCGTGGCGTCGTACACCGTCGTCTTGTCCGGAGCCGAAACAGTGACGTGCGCACCGGCGATGGCGGCACCGCTTGTATCCGTAACCGTACCGGAAACACTGCCATGCACTCGGCCCGTCTGGGCCTGCAAGCACGAAGAAAGAGAGCCGAAAAGAAACATCAACACGAAAACAGGTACGAACTGCAATCTTGCAACGGAGACGCTTCGGTCTCGAAACACGGAATACCCTTTCTGTGAATCCGGGAACAACTCAGGACAGCAGGCGCACGTGTGCGCGCCGGTGCTATCGCCTCCAGCGTGAGTTCAAAGTGAGGGGATCAAATACGAAGCGGAATCAGGGGCGGGCTTCCAGTCGGCTCAACCAATCAGCATTTCCCTGTCGGAATGCTTGCAAGACAGGAAAAACGTGCTCAGAACGCTTGCTTGAGCTCGCGAATGCGGGAGTGTAGTGCAGCAGCTTCGCCAACGTCAGAACGATGCCCACACCCACAAACCAAGTGGTGAGGTGTATCTCCGTGTCGCTTGCCGGGCCTGGGGACCGGTCCCATCGATCGAAGCACTCCAGCAGCGGCGTCAGAGCCGCCAAAATCAGGACAAATGCTGCTGCGAGTTGGAATAAGCGACGCGACACTATTGAAGAGACTACCTCAGTCCCCGACCTATTCTGCGCGCTCGGTTCGCCCCTCGCTTCCGTTCCCCTAGCGTAGCGACAGCATTCACACTCTGTTTACATGAGCGATTGGCACTCATATTTTGCCGTCGACCCCTTGACACCCCTGCCCGGGCAGGCCTACCTTAGCAGTTGTAGGGAGACAGTGCTAAAGCACCTCCTAGGCACTGCCGTTCCCCTCCCAAACTCTTACTTTGACCAACCGCACGGGCTCAAACCCACGCGTCCGAAGGAGAAGCAACATAATGCCAACAGCAACTCAGTCCACAGCAGCGACGTCCTCGTTTACTCCGCTGCACGATCGCATCCTGGTCCGCCGTCTTGAAGAGGGCGAAACCGTGCGCGGCGGCATCATCATTCCCGATACCGCCAAGGAAAAGCCGCAGGAAGGCGAAGTCGTCGCCGTCGGCAAGGGCAAGTCCAACGATGAAGGCAAGGTCTTCCCGCTCGACGTGAAAGCCGGCGACCAGATCCTCTTCGGTAAGTGGGGCGGCACCGAGATCAAGATCGACAACGAAGACTTCCTCATCATGAAGGAAGACGAAGTTCTCGGCATCCTCAAGCGCAAGTAGTTCACCCCTAACTCAGTGGGTGCCCCGTTCCAGCGCAGCTCGGGCGGGTCTTTCAGACAAGTTTCAAGCACATCAGGAGAAATCATGGCTAAGCAGATTCTGCACGGTGAAGACTCGCGTCAGGCAATCCTGCGCGGCGTCAACACGCTCGCCGACGCGGTCAAGGTGACCCTCGGCCCCAAGGGCCGCAACGTGGTCATTGAAAAGAAATTCGGCTCCCCCACCATCACCAAGGACGGCGTTACCGTCGCCAAGGAGATCGAGCTCAAGGACTCACTCGAAAACATGGGCGCACAGATGGTGCGTGAAGTGGCCTCGAAGACCTCCGACGTCGCTGGCGACGGCACCACCACCGCCACCGTCCTGGCCCAGGCCATCTATCGCGAAGGCGTCAAGACGGTTGCCGCCGGCGCCAACCCCATGGCCCTCAAGCGCGGCATCGACAAGGCAGTTGAGGCCATTGTCGGCAAGCGCGACGAGAACGGCATCGTTCAAGGCGGCGCGCTCTCGAAGTTCTCGAAGCCCGTCTCCGGCGACATGATCGCCCAGGTCGGCACCATCTCCGCCAACTCCGACTTGACCATCGGCACCATCATCGCCGAGGCCATGAAGAAGGTCGGTAAGGACGGCGTCATCACGGTGGAAGAGTCGAAGACGCTCGAAACGCAGCTCGAAGTGGTCGAAGGCATGCAGTTCGATCGCGGCTATCTCTCGCCCTACTTCGTCACCGATCCGGACCGCATGGAAGTGGCGCTCGACGAGCCCTACATCCTCATCCATGAGAAGAAGATCTCGACCATGAAGGACCTGCTCCCGCTGCTCGAGCAGACTGTCCAGACCGGCAAGCCCCTGCTCATCATCGCGGAAGACGTAGATGGCGACGCACTGGCCACCCTGGTCGTCAACAAGCTGCGTGGCTCGCTCAAGGTCGCAGCCGTCAAGGCTCCAGGCTTCGGCGATCGCCGCAAGGCCATGCTTGAGGACATTGCGAAGCTGACCGGCGGCAAGGCCGTGACGGAAGACCTCGGCATCAAGCTTGAGAACGTCAAGCTCGAGGACCTGGGCCGCGCCAAGCGCATCACCATCGACAAGGACAACACCACCATCGTCGAGGGCAAGGGTGACTCCAAGGTCATCGAAGGCCGCGTCAAGGAGATCCGCAATCAGATCGACAAGACCACCTCCGACTACGACCGTGAGAAGCTCCAGGAGCGTCTTGCCAAGCTGGTTGGCGGCGTCGCTGTCATCAAGGTCGGTGCAGCTACCGAAACCGAGATGAAGGAGAAGAAGGCGCGCGTGGAAGACGCAATGCACGCCACCCGTGCAGCCGTCGAGGAAGGCATCGTTCCGGGCGGCGGTGTAGCGTTCATCCGCTCCGCCGCGGATGTGGATGCGCTCATCAAGACCCTGCAGGGCGATGAGAAGATCGGCGCCCAGATCGTGCGTCGCGCTATCGAAGAGCCACTGCGCCAGATCGTCGGCAACGCCGGCGAAGAGGGCGCCGTGGTCGTTGGCAAGATCCACGACAACACCAACCCGCACTACGGCTACAACGCCGCCACCAACGAGTACGAGGATCTGGTCGCCGCCGGCGTCATCGACCCGACCAAGGTCACCCGTACGGCGCTGCAGAACGCAGCCTCGATCGCCGGCCTCATGCTGACGACCGAAGCCATGGTCGCGGACATCCCCGAGCCCAAGAACGCAGCCCCCATGGGCGGCGGTCACGGCGGCGGCATGGACGGCATGTACTAGATCCTGCGCGGACAGCGAACGCGCGCTTCGCGCGAATCCCGTCCAGCTCGGTTGCTCCACTAGGAAAGCCCTCGCGCAAGCGAGGGCTTTTTGTTCCGGCAATAATCGTCCACTCTACCGCTTCAAACAGCCTGCAAATACCCTGCGGTCTGGCCATCTCACTTACAAGCCCAGAATCGTCAACATTCCCTACAGGCCGGTGTATTCGCGATTGTATTCCGTGCGACTCTTTAACCAAGGGAAGAGGCTGAATCTTCCGGCTTCTTCACGTAGAAGGCGAAGAGATTACCTTGCTTTTTGAACGCTTTCGCCACGGCGGTCACGCCAAGTCTTATCGTCGACGGAATCCAGCGAAGGAACCTGCTTGATTGGAACGGAAGCCTTCCCGGCGGAAGCAGCAACCCATAGAAGAAGATGATTCTATGGGGCGCGTGCGGCGCATAGCTTGCAATCGTCTTCCGCACTTCCTCTTCGGTCCAGCGTAGATATAGTTGGGCACGCAGCTATTTCTCACGCCTCCCCAGCGGTATTCGTTCGATCGCACGGCGGCCGCCTCGTAGCTCGGCACGGTGTTCATTGCTTTCGCCACTTTCATCAACAGGCTGTCCCGCGCCTCAAATGCGAGAATCCCTCGCCGAGCGACCCGATACATCTCAAGCAAAGCACGATGCGGAGAAGCGCAATGGTGCAAACCCGCATGCACAAGCACGTAGTCAAACGTCGCATCCCCAAACGAGAGCTGCTCGGCATCTTGAAAGCTCCACGAAAAGGGGGCGAACTCATCCCCTCGCACACGCTCATCCAGATTAGAGATCGTCACTGAGGTAAAGCCGTTCGACAGCAAAACTTCGCGGTCTAGTTCACCACCGCAGACCACGAGAATGCTCGTGTCTTTCGGGATATGAGCCTTTTGGAGTATTTGCGAGTAGAAGGAATCCATCAATTTACTGAGTATATCGGGCCTGGGTTGAGACCCGTAGTCGTCTCCAATCCTGCGCGCAGCGAAGGGTGGGAGACCTACAACGGCCCGCACCTAGACCGTCGGACCCACCGACACACCGGACGGAAGCACCAGCATCGCCCTCGGTTCGACCATCACCGCGCCGCTCTCCATCCCGGCATAGAATCCGGCGCTACTCCAGCGCCACTCCGCAGGCATCGGGCCAATACCCATGCCAGTCTCCTCGATCTTCTCCGTCGACCACAAAATCGGTAGGTCTGAGTTTCGTGGCTTCCCACCCTTCGCAATACAACTGCTCAGGATGGTGCACCAAGGCTGTCTGCAGTTCACGAGATTACTCCAGCCACAACACGCGGGTGCCCCATCCTGAGCGCAGCGAAGGGTGGGAGACCACGACAGCCCGCACCTGGACCGTCGGACCCACCGACACACTCGACGGAAGCACCAGCATCGCCCTCGGTTCGACCATCACCGCGCCGCTCTCCATCCCGGCATAGAACCCGGCGCTACTCCACCGCCAATCTGCAGGTGACTGCGCCAGCCCGCGCCGCACCGGATTCAGGTGCATGTACCCGACCTTCTCCTCAATCTTCTCCGCCGACCACACATTGAAGTCGTAGTACCGCGCTATCCAGAATGGCTCGTCTCCAGTGGTTCGCAGTCGCCGCGCCGACGTCTGCTTCAGCATCTGCATCGCGATCGCGAGCGACCCTTCCATTGGCTCACTCACCAGCAGGTGCACATGCTCGGGCATCACCACATATCCGATCACACGAAAGCGCCACCGCATTCGCATCTCTTCCAGCGCAGCCACGAATACGTCACGATCGTAGATCGCGCCTAACTTCGGCAACCGACGATAACAACTGAATGTCAGAAAGTGCAGGTGTCCGTTGGAATGGAAGCGGGTGAGCCCTCGCGGCATGATCACAGCCTACCGAAGACACGCGACGAAGCTATGCGTCGAAAGCGGTAGAACGAGCCTTGGTGGTCTCCCACCCTTCGCGATAAAGCCGCTCAGGATGGGGCACCCAAGAGTGTCGGCAGTTCAAGAAGGGTGGCCCGGCGGACTAACGTCTCTTGCGTCCAGCTGTCGTGTAAGAGAAGATTCTCGTATCTCTTCACAAAGGTAAACACCCACGTGCCCATCCCCTGCGCCGCAGGCCCGCGATGACCCTCCGGGCCTTCCTCAAGCCAGCCCTGAATGCCTTATTACCACATTCGGCCTACACCGCCCTGAACGCCCGGGTGGCTGCGGACGACATCGTGGCCGGACGGCGCTGGGATCCGGAGCTGCAACTAATTGTCAAGCTCATCCGGCCAGGAGATACTGTCGTCGATGCCGGAGCCAATCACGGCCTCTACTCCTACCACCTCTCAAAGATGGTAGGGCCGCAGGGACGGGTTCATGCCTTCGAACCTATCCCGTCGAATATCCGGATATTCCGCCGCACCATGGCCAAAGCCCATGCCGCCAATGTCACGCTTCATGCCGAGGGATTGAGCGATGCAGATTCGATCGTGGAATTCGTCGTGCCCATGCGCAACGGCATCCCGGAGGCGGGGTGCTCCTCTCGCAAACTTGCCGACGAACAGGGTCTCACCTACTCCTGCCAGATCCGCCGTCTCGACGATGCCCTGCCATCCACCGACGTCACCTTCATCAAGTGCGATGTGGAGGGCGGCGAACTGGCCGCCTTTCGCGGTGCGGAGCGTATCCTCGCCCGGTCACATCCGACTGTCTTCTGCGAACTCATCTCAGAGAACCAGACTCACTTCGGATTGACGCTTGAGGATGTGATTGGCTTCTTCCACTCGATCGGCTATCGCGGATGGCGCGTCGGCGGTACGCACGGAACCGAACTGATGCCTCCCGGCGAGGATGGCAATTATCTCTTCGTTCATCCGAGTCGCGCCATTCCCGGCATCACGCCTTTCTAGCGCCGGCGTCTGCGCACGGGAGTAGACGCGATCACAGGATTGTTCGCTTAGCCTTCGGAGGCGCGCGCCGCCTGGTGCGCCGCACGGCCAACGTCGGTCCAGTTGTAGAAGGTCTGCCGAGCCGTCAAGGCCGGGTGGGTCGCCTGCTCCGGCATACCGTCCCAGTAGGTCCACACCGTCCGCCGCCATTGGTACGCGAAATACACGAACGAGACCAGCACCGCCAACCGCGCAGTCAGCCCGATGAACTGCAGCGCCATCGTCTGATCGCAGTACCGCTGAACCAGGACAAACAAAGCGCAGAGCGCAATGATCCCCGTAGGGATCCCAAGAACACGTAACAAGTACTTAGACATACGCCGAGTGTAGGTGGCGAGAACGCCACCGCCCATTGCACAGAAGCGGTATACACCTGCCGCCACAGTGGAATTGGGTGACCCTGCTTTCGCACCGATTTCTGCAACCAAGCGCTACTCATCGCCGTGCTTGACCATGAGGTCGGCTGGCAGGAGAGCAGGAAGGGCAGGAAAAGCAGGGGGCAGGAAGAGCAGGAACGACAGTGAAGGCAGGCAGTGAAAGCGGGCGTGCGATATCCGCTCAAGGAGGAGGTCCTCTTTTGCGAGGGGCGCGCTTCTTGGGAGCGTTAAGGGTGAGGGGGTCAGCGAACACCCTGGGTGTCAGACGGGCGGACGGTGCCGTGGCCGCGCAGGGCGTGCGAGATGCCGAAGATGAGCAGCCACGCGCCGATGATGACGGCTACGATGCGCAGCGTGAAGAGCCCGGCGCGACGTTGATCCCGCGCAGACTGCCCACGCTGGCGCATGCCGAAGACCTGGCCGAAGACACCGCCCAGGAAGAGCACTGCGCCTATGAAGAGAGTGATCCAGGCCATCGAGGCGCCTCCTGCGCGCCGTCTGCCGCGCGCCTGCGTGAAAGGAGTACGAGGGTGGCGGCCAAAGGGCCGCCCGCCGTTGCCGCTTCACGATAAACTGTACTGTAACTTTCCGACCCGAGGATAGCTATGAAGTGGTTCCGCTGGATCTGGCTGGCCGGCGCGCTCGCGCTCCTGGCCCAGGGCTTCCATCAGGCGATGTATGTGGCGCCGACCGAGGCGACGATGGGCGACGTGCAGCGGATCTTCTACTGGCACTTCGCCTCCGCGATGATGACATTCCTGTTCTTCTTCATCAGCTTCGTGGCATCCATTGTCTACCTGGCGGTGCGCCATCGGCAGCCGCTGCGGGCGCTGGGCGCGGACGCCATGGCGCTGGCCGCGGCCGAAATGGGTGTGGTCTTCTGCACTGCCGTACTGATCCAGGGGCCGCTTTGGGCCCGGCCGGTATGGGGCATCTGGTGGACGTGGGACGCACGTCTGACCACCACGCTGGTGCTGTGGCTGATCTACGTGTCGTACCTGCTGCTGCGGCGCTTTGCCGAGGGGCCGCAGATGCAGACCCTGGCCGCGGTGCTGGCCATCTTCGGCTACGTGGATGTGCCGATCGTCTACTTTTCCACCCGCTGGTGGCGCACCCAGCATCCTTCGCCCGTGATCGGCGGCGGGCAGGGTTCGGGACTGGATCCCAGCATGTGGCCTCCGGTGTGGTGGAATCTGGCGGCGTGGCTGGCATGGGGCCTGCTGCTGATGGGAATTCGCTACAGCGTGGAACGGCGGCGGCAATTGGTAGAGCAGCATGCGGCGTTGCGGGCGCTCGATGCGTCGCTCGCAGTGACTTCCGACGGAGGACGATAGATGGCTCATCGACACCTGATATTGGCCTACGTGCTGACCTGCGTACTGCAACTCGGGTATGCGACGTTTCTGGGCGTGAAGTGGCGGATGGTGCGCAGGATGGAACGCGAGCAGCCGGGCTACGGGCCGGAGCCGCAGCCGTAAAGCAGTTTCCAGCTACTAGCTTTCAGCTTCCAGCCCCAGGTAACGAAAATGTTTCCAGACTGCGCGCCGGCACAGCGCCGCGCCCTCCCACCTTCGTGGGGGGTAGCTTATCGGAAAAGGGGATGGAGGCGGAAGGTAAGTAGAGGGATGATCATGGTGTCAGGAACAGCGATACTGCGGGGCCTGAAGGAAGCCAAGCGGCATAGATCGTAGGCTTTCGCCTCTCACACTAGCCTCCCAAAAGGCCACCGGCGGGTGGCCTTTCCTTTTTGGTCAATGCCTATTGGAACCAAGTTCAATTGCTAGAAGGTGATTCCTCGTTGAGTCAGTGGTTGCCAACTATCCATCCCGATGCCAGTCTCCAAAGGAGATCCGAAATGCGGCATCGCTCAGCTGCGCTCTCTAACTAGCTCGATTCAGGCGATGCCGTGCAACAACTGTACCCGCCGGATTTCCACAATGTGATAGAGCGTGTCATCGGGGAAAAGTGGGCGAATGTCCAAATGTTTTTCGTCTGAGACGCTTGCGTAACCACCATTAATTGGTCTCAGCAGAGTGTTTGCTGCTGGCTCACTGCGCTGAGGCATTCGGAGTTGGGCAAAAAAATCGTTAAGTGTCGCCTTGCCGCTTAGCATTTCATCAAGAGCGTCCACTGTCTGCTGTAAACTGGGCTGCTTCCGTGAGGGTATAAGTTTGATACAACTCGGATTATGAAGGTGCGCCTCGCGTATCATGATTTCTGCGATCGTCAGGTGCCTCTGCTCAACCGAGGTTGACACTTCGATAATTTTGTCTGCCGGAATGTATTCCTCTTCTTCTGTGCCTTCCCACAAAACACAGATTCCACCTTGCAAATAGCTGCTGGCTTTTTCGTCAGCGAAATGCTCGGCGGTCTGGTACTGCTCATTGGTAGTTATCCCAAAGAGGTCATCGACCGCCTTGTTCGGCACCCAATGTGTCCAACTGGGCCTGCGTCCGTCGTTAAATTTTGCACAAATTCTGACGTATTCGCAGGTAAACAGTTGCGGAATTTCAGGCGTCGTCATCGTGTGAATTCTAACCCCATTTTCGGCAGCGCGTGTGTCCACATCGATTAACGCTGGATAGTATGCCTGTGCCGGTCCAGCAAAGGGCCCGTTACGGCATGATAGAGGGAAGGACTAGGGAGCGACGAGATGAACGAATTGGAGCGAGCGCTCACCGGCGACAGCTATGCGGCACCGCCCGCCCACATTCTGGACGGGCTGAGCGATGAACTCGTGCATCGACAGATCCCGGGCGCTCCCCACACGATCTATGAGGAGCTTTGGCATCTTGCCTTTTGGCAGCAGGTCACGCTGGACTGGGTTCGCGGGATCGAGACGCCCTATCCGGCACAGCCCTCCGCCGGATTTCCGGCGGAAGCGGACAGGCATTGTGAAGGCTGGGATCATCTCTGCCGGCGATTCCTTGACGGCTGTCAGGAAGCGGCGACCATCACGCGCGATGCGGGGGGCCTGGAGGTAGTGATTCGATGTCCGTCGCGGCCAAGGGAGCCGGTGCGCACGATGACGGTGCGCGAGCAACTGGAAAGCCTCGCTGCGCATAATGCCTATCATTTGGGCCGGATCGTCCTGCTACGGCAACTGAGCGGTTCGTGGCCACCGGCGTCGGGCGGATTCAACTGGTGACGCGTGAGTCACACATGAGTTAGCGGTCACCAAAAGGGCGATCAATTGATCCGGGCCCCTGTACTGATCCGGGCCCCTGTACTGATCCGTGCCCCTGTACCCGGCATGCAGCGTGGTCGGCAGGTTCGGGGATTCCGAGCATGCCCGGGAAGCGGGCACGGATCATTCAACGTGGCAGTGTACCCCCCCTTCAAGCCTAGGGTCGCGCGTCGTCCGCGTCCTCCGCGAGATCGCGCAACAACGCGAAGAAGGCTGGGTCCTGGCCGATGAAAAGCCCGTCATCGGTGAGAGCCTTGAGCGCACCCATGGCTGCGCCTTTGGTTTCAGTCGGCCGAATGATCGAGCACTTGGGGAACTTACGGCTAAGGAACGGAGTCGGCTCAGGCATGATCAGGTTGGCCTGCAACGACTCCGGCTGGTTGGTCTTGAGGTCGACGAATGTCACCTCTGCTCCGGTAATGGGATCTTTGTCGTGCAACGGGGTGGCATTGCCTGCTTTGTCCTGCCAGGTTTGGAAGTGCATCGTCTCGGTGGGGCCGATGCTGAGCAGGATCCGCAGGACCTCCGGATGGGTTACCCTTTGCGCGAGTGAGGGATAGAGGCTGGTCCCGCCTTGCTCGATGAATGCAAAGTGGAATCCCGCGGTGAAGGCGATGGCCTTGAGATGGTCGCTTTGGTTGGACAGGCTACTGCCGGCGGTATCGGCATCGGACCTGGGGATCGCGGTGCGGTTGTCGATGTCGACGGCTTGCGGAAATACGAAGTTGTCGAGATCCGGATTTCTGGAATCGATGCGGTAGCGAGTCCAGAAGCTCGTGTCCACGTTGAGGTTCATGAGATTGGTGATCCGTTTTTTCCCGCTGGATCCTTTGGCTGTGCTGCCCGGGAGTGTGGCAAAACGATTGAGATCTACCGCATCGGCGCCCTTGGAGCGCAGGTACGCGTTGATGAATCTCTGGTGGGAGATTTCGTCATCGGTATTGTCAGTGATGTATTGCGGCATATCGCCATCGAGAATGGTGAGGGCTGCCGTGTAGAGAGGATTTCCACCCGTCAATCCGGGCACTTCCTTGGTTCCCTGGAATCCTCCCAGTTCAGCGTATTGCACCCACAGGTCCGTCTCGATAATTTCTGCCGCGGCGAGAAACCTTAGGATTGCGGCATCCCCAGGCGGAAGTTTTCCGCTCTTTTCCTCCTGGCTAAAAGCGGGAAGGTCCGTGCCCAGCAATCCGGCTCCCGCCGTGACCGCACCTGCGGCAAAGACCCCTTTCTTCAGAAAGGCCCGTCGATTGGTTGTCTTCTCGATGCTGCTCTCAAGCTGCTTCATTGGAGTTCTCCTTTTCCGTCCACGCTGCAAGCGTGGTCGGCAATGGTCCCAACCATAGGTTTCCGAGAACATTCATTTGTCACAGTTTCTTCACAGGTTTGTAAGAAGAACGTGTTGCGCCGCGCGGTGTCGGGTGCAGCAGTACGAAGAAACGCCTATATACTGGCGGGGTTAGAGGCCATACGCTGGGCCGTATTCCAGTGTCCGCCTTCGCGGTGGCCCACATCCTAAAGGAGAAACCTCATGTCTACTGCTGAGATTGCGAAAGACTTCATTGGACTGTGCCAGCAAGGCAAAAATATGGAAGCCATTGCAAGGTACTACGCCGACAATATCGTGAGCGTTGAATCCACCAGCGGTCCCGACATGCCCGCCGAGATGAAGGGCATCGACGCGATCAGGGGCAAGAATCAGTGGTGGTTCGATAATCATGAAATCAACAGCGCTCAGGCGAATGGGCCGTATGTCGGGGAGGACAAGTTCGCGGCTGAGTTCATCTACGACGTGACCCACAAAACGTCAGGCAAGCGCATGCAGATGCAGGAGATGGCGCTCTATACCGTCGAGGGTGGAAAGATCGTGCACGAGCATTTTTTCTATAACGCGGGCGGGTAGTCGTGCTGGACGACGATAGGAATTAGCGCGCCGCCCGGCACCTTCCGAGATCTCGCTGCTCCTAATTGGGGTTGATTGACGTTCGGGTTGATTGAGGGTCGAGTCGGAGGCTACACCGCTGGCTGCTGAAGCTGCGTGCATTGCCCTGCGCTCCTCCGTGCTCTTACACTGGAGGGAGAGAGAAGGGGCACGCCATGCTAGTAGTGATGAAGCCGCACGCGACCGCAGAGGAGATCCAGTCGGTCTGCGACCATATCGAGCAACTGGGCTACCGGCCCCATCCGATGCCGGGAGCGCAGCGCACGGCGATTGGCATCACCGGCAATCAGGGCGCGCTCGAGCGGGGCATGCTGGAAGAGATGTCCGGCGTGGCCGAGGTCATCAAGGTCTCCAAGCCCTACAAGCTGGTAAGCCGCGATGTGAAAGAGGAAGACACGGTCATCCGCTTTCCCGGCACCAATGCCTCTATCGGCGGTCGGAACCTGGCAGTGATCGCCGGGCCGTGCTCCATCGAATCGCGCGAGCAGGCGTTTGCGGTTGCGGAGCAAGTGGCCAAGGCGGGCGCGCAGTTCCTGCGGGGCGGCGCGTACAAACCGCGCACATCGCCGTATGCCTTTCAAGGGCTGGGCGAACCCGGGTTGAAGATCATGGCGGAGGTGCGCGAGGCCTTCGGGTTGCGCGTCGTGACCGAGGCGGTCGACGACGAATCGCTGGCGCTGGTCGAACAGTACGCCGACATGATCCAGATCGGCGCGCGCAACATGCAAAACTACGCGCTGCTGAAGCGCGCCGGGCGCTCCAAGCTGCCGGTGCTGCTGAAACGCGGCCTTTCGGCGACGCTCGAAGAGTTGCTGATGGCGGCCGAGTACATCATGAGCGAGGGCAACTACCAGGTGGCGCTGTGCGAGCGTGGCATACGCACCTTTACCGACCACACGCGCAATACGCTCGACCTGAGCATTGTGCCGGCGGTGCAGCGGCTGAGCCATCTGCCGATTGTGGTCGATCCCAGCCACGGCACGGGCAAGCGCAACAAGGTGCTGCCATTGGCGCGGGCCGCGGTGGCCGTGGGTTGCGATGGACTCATCATCGAGGTGCACGCGTCGCCCGACAAGGCGCTCTCCGATGGCGCGCAGTCACTCTATCCGGAGCAGTTTGCGCAATTGATGGACGAGTGCTCGGAGATTGCGGCGGTGGTGCATCGGCAGATCCCGCGCGGCATCGAGGTGCTGGCGAAGCACGCAAATCATGATGCGGCGGTCTTCCCTGTCGCTCGCTAACCAGCTTTGGCAACATCTAGAAATGCGAGGCGCACATCGCTCTGCCACAGGGCGCCTCGCGTTGCTGTCTGCGGCTCTGCTGGCGCTGGGCGCGACGGGCTGCAGACCGCATGACTTCCCCGACTACACGCGGGACTACCGCGAATTTGCCTACGTGACCAACGGTGGAAGCGGCACCGTGACGGTGCTCGACCTGGTGAACATGCGGCAGGACCGCGTGCTCGCGGTGGGCCAGCAGCCGACCAGCGTGACGGCGAATCCGGTGCGCAACGAGGTGTACGCGGTCAACTCCGGCAGCAACTCGGTAAGCGTGATCGATACGCGCAAGAACGCGGTGGTGGCAACCATCGCCGTGGACCAGCGACCCTACTTCATCGATGTGAGCGCGGATGGCACGCGCGGGTACGTGGCCAATGCGGGATCGAACGATGTGTCGGTCATCGATCTGGACGCGCGCAGGAAGATCGCAACAATAGGCGTGGGCGAAGGACCGGGCAAGGCGCGCATTGCGCCCGATGGCGGCACGCTGGTGGTGACGAACGAGAAGAGCGGAAGCGTGAGCGTGGTGGACCCGCGGGCGATGAAGGTGCGGGCGGTGTTTCCCGGCTGCCCGGGCGCCACCGATGCGGCGATCCTGCCCGATTCCTCCAAGGCGCTGGTGGCCTGCTCCGGCGGGCGGCAGGTGATGGTGCTGGGGCTGGCGCGGAAGAGCGGTATGGAGAGCGAAAAGCGCGACCGGCTGCTGTGCCTGCTGGATGTGGGCAAGACTCCGGTGCATGTGGCGGTCAAGCCCGATGGCGGCGAGGCGTTCGTGACGAACTTCGACGGCGGCTCGTTCTCCGAGATGGTGACGTCGACCGCCGAGGTGGGCGGAACGTATCCCATCGGCACACATCCCTCACAAGCCATCGTGACGGCGGACAATGCGTTGCTATGGGTCTCGAACTTCGGCGATGGCACAGTGAGCCGTTACAGCATTGACGACGGCAAGCTGCTGGACGATGTGCGCACGGGCGTAGGTCCGGATGCGCTGGCGCTGTCGCGCGAGGGACACCTGCTGCTGGTGGTGGATGCCGACTCGTCCGATGTGGCGGTGGTGCGGACGAAGACGCACTCGCTGTTCACGTTGCTGCCGACGGGGTTGAAGCCCAACGCGATCGCGGTGAAGGCGTTCAAGCTGCGGGATTAACGCTAGCGGCATCCCACCCTTCGCTTCGCTCAGGATGGGGCACCCGGTTTCGTCGCGCTTGACACAGGTTAGCGGAGTGTCACGGCTGCGCGGGATTCGGCGCGCCCTTCCCTGCCCACTTCTTCCACATGCCGGAGTCGCTGAGCATTTTAATGTAGACGCCGCCGACGACGGAGCGGGCCTGGAAGCCCACCATCTTGCCGGTAACGGTGTCATACCAGTCGGTCATGGGCACGCGGCTGGGCGACTCGTTAAGGAAAAGGTAGATGGGGTGAACGAGCGTCTGGAAGTCCGCGGGCTGAGTGGCTAGAGTCGCCGACCAGACGCTCCAGTCGAGTTTGGTGAAGGTGGCGCGGTTGTCGAGCGGCAGGCCGTACTTGTTCAGCTTCGTCTTGTAGAACGCAACCTCTTTTGCGGCGATGGTTGGGGGAAAGAGGTCAAGACCGAGCAGCGTATCCCAGACCAGGTTGTACTTCTGGCTCCAGGTATCGGGCTGGTCGAAGGCGAGCTTGTAGTGGTCCCCTTCGACCGCCATGGGCGCCCACTTCGCGGCCATGCCTTGTGCAGCGGAGCGGTAGCGTTTCGCGACCTCTGCATGCCCCAACATGGCGGCGAGCTGGGCATAAGCGCCGATCCCCTCGATGGCCTTAATGGAGAGATTGGTGTTGTGTGCGAGGTGGCCGGAGAAGTCGTCAGTCGAGAGTTGATTGGCGGGGTCGAGTCCATTGGCCAGCAGGTAGTCCGCCCATTTCGTCAGCAACGGCCAATACCGCGCAGCGTACTGAGCATTGCCTTCGATATGGGCCAGAGCTGCGCTGAGGATGAGGATGTCACCCGACTCCTCCACCGGCATCTGGTCTTCTTCCGTCTCTTCGCCGCCGCCATAGAGTTGACCGTTGGCGAGCGGATATTTGCCGAGATCGTGTGGAGCGAAGGGGAACTTCCAGCGCGGCATCGCAGCGTAGCGCAGTACCGGATCGAGCTGTGCTTCGACCAGCTTGGGATTCAACAGCAGGAACATGGGAGCCGACGGATAGATGACATCCACCGTCGATATAGACCCGTTGCTGAAGTTCTCCTTGGGCATGAAGAAGGGCACGCCGTCGCTGTCTTCGACCAGCTTGTGCGCGGCGATCGCCTGGCGGAAGGCGAGCACCGAAATCGCGGCGTACTCCGGACCGCCGGTGTGGACCAGATCAGCTTCCAGATCCCGGTCATAGGCCTCGGCGCGCGTGTTCAGCCTGGCGTAATCATGGTCTGCCGCTTCCAGCATGGTGGAGAAATTGGGAAACTGCTTGCGCCAGTAGGGGAGCAGCTTTCGCTGCAGGTATTCGACCGAGTATCCATCGTCGTAGGCCAGCAGAATGTGGCGGGAGACAGGCTCCGCGCCGACGCTGCCGAGTGGGAGAGCGATATCGAGCGTGGGCGCGGGCGGATGTTCGCTGTCGGGGGAGCGGGGCGCGTCGAGATCATCGCCCTGCGGCAGATGGCCGGTCTCAAGAAAGTGCGCGCGGTAGCTGCTGTTGCCCGCGGCGACCTCCGCCCCCGCATCGGCTGCGGGAATGCCGAGATAGAACCAGCCCCAGTCGATGCGAACGTCATCGCCGGAGCGAGCGAGCATGGGCTGCGCGGTGGTGCCGACACGCAGCAGATTCAGGCCCGGAAGCGTATTCCGCATCCACACGACCTTTTCGCTCTTGTCGTTGGTGGCGAAGGTAGCGGCGGCATCCAGAAACAGGGTGACCTCGTGCGGGTGGCCATCGCGGCTCTTGACCGACCAGGTGAGATAGGTCACCGGCCGGCTCATGACGGGAAGATCGTTGGGAAACGCGGGCGTCAGAAAGGTGAGTTCGAGCTCGATCTCCGCGTTCGCAAGCGTGACCAGCGTGCGCGTGGGCGTGACCTCCTGATGCGTTTCATCGAGTGCAGGAATGCCCTCGCCGAATTTGCCGAGAAAGCGGTAGCTCTTTCCGTCAACGCGGATCAGACCGTTGAGTGACTGCGGCGCTCCGGTCCAGTGGCGGGTGGTGTCATCCGTCAGATGGTCGGCGTCGGACCAGAGGCTGAAGTAGGGATCGTGAACGATCAGGGGCGTCGCAGGCGGCCGGAGCGGGGCAGGCTTCTGGGCCAGCATGGGAGATGCGGCGAGCAGGAGAGATGCGGCGAGGGGAAGGAGCGGGCGGGATGCGCGCATGGGCGGGGGCTCCGAAGGCAGATTTTGTAAGCGCTTGCAGTTTAGCCTAATTGGAATAGCTCATAAAACGAATGGGGCGTGGTGCAAACGCGGAGTAGCTGGTTACATTTGCCGGGCGAGGACGAGGGTAATGTCGTCCGGCTGTTCGCCGTCGCCGATCCAACCGCGGAGCGCTTGCAGCGTCTGGCTGGAGATGACGGCGAGGGGTTGGTGGCGATGGCGCTTGACGATCTCCATCAAGCGGTCCTCGCCGAACTCGCCGAAGTCATTCTCCGGTTCGGTTACACCGTCGCTGTACGCGACGAGGAGATCGCCCGGGTCGAGCGTGATGCTGGCCTCATCGTAGCGCATGTTATTGAGCAGGCCAACGACGGAACCGCCGCAGTCCAGCCGTTTGATCTGGCCGTTGGCGCAGAGCACAAGCGGCGGCAATTGGCCGCCGTTGGAGTACGTCAGCTTCCGCGTATGGGCGTCATAGTGGGCGAGAAAGAGCGTCGCGTACTTCTCCGGAGCGGTGCTGCGATAGAGATGGCGATTGAGCAGGCTGAGAACTTTGCCGGGTGAGCTGAAGGTGGCAATGCCGGTAAAGCCGGAGTTGGCGTTCTCTTCGCAATCTTCGCCGGCGAAGCGGTAGGCGCGGACGGCGGAGTGAAGGCCGGCCATGAGCAGCGCGGCGGAGATACCTTTGCCGCTGATGTCGCCCAGCGCGAGGCAGAGCTCGGTCTTGCCCATGAGCAGGAAATCGTAGTAGTCGCCGCTGACCGTGCGTGCCGGCTTGCAGATGCCGTGCAGTTCCAGCCCAGGAATCTTGATCTCACCCTGCGGGAAAAGATTGTTCTGCACCTCCTGCGCGATGGCCAGTTCGCTCTGCATGCGTTCCTTTTCGCGCTGCTGCTCGAGCAGCTTCTGCAGCGACTCCGACATACTGTTGAACGAGGTGCTGAGAACGCCAAGCTGGTCGCGCCGCTGCACGCGTATGCGGTGATTGAAATCGCCGCGATCGATGGCCATGGTGGCGCCGTAGAGATCGGCGATGGACCGGGTGATGGTGCGGTTCAGGCGCACGGCCATAATAAAGGCGATGAGCTCCAGCACGGCAAACAATACGGCGATGGCAATCAGCGCGTCGCGAACTGTATCGCCCACCTGCAGTGCGGTGCCGAAGAGCTTGCCATAGAGCAGAGTGGGACGGGAGGTAACGGAGAGAAGGCTGATCGCGGGGTGTCCGCTAGTCCAGTCAGTGGTGGGAAGAGGTGCGCCGAAGGTGACGCGATTGTCAAAGAAATAGATCGGAGGAGGCAGGATACCGCCGCTGATCTCTTCACCGCCGGCATCCACATCGAGCGCTTTGGAAGACCGCCGCACGATGCGGGCATTGGGGTGCAGTTCCGTATCGCGCTGGAGGTTGACTGCCGGCAGGATGCGCATGATGCCCAGGCCACGGGCCAGTGTGCGAAGGGTGACGCCGTCCAACGGCATGGCGGAGACAAGGGCGATGGCGTGGCCGGGGGTTTGCAGCTTATCGACGGCACATAGAAACAGGCGGCGGTTGAGGAACACCACGCCGCGGAAACGGGACGGCACCCAATTTGGCAGCGGAATGGCGTTGGCTTCGACCGGGGTCAGCTTCAGCGATTGGCCACCGGTGAGCTTGACCGGGCGGCCGTTGTCCCAGGCTTCGACTGCGACGACCGAAGAATCGCCGGACATGGAGGCGACTTCGGCCGAGTCCGGGAGTTGAACCACGCCTGGCGCCCCATGGCTGACGGCCACGCTGTGGCCTACGTGCACCGCCAACGCGCGGTTTTCCGCAGAGAGCCGGGCGATCAGATCGTTGAGCTGTTCGGTCGCGGCAAAGGTAGCGAACTGTCCCGCGAAGACGTAGGCGGAGATGGTGGCGAGAATGATAAAGAGCACCACCGGCGTGAGGCCCATGAGCAGATAGGTGACGATCAGGCGATTGCGCACCTTCCAGAGCAGGTGCTTGAAGGTCCAGCGGTAGAGCAGGATGCCGCCACAGATGAGCAGCAGCACCAGGCTGAGCACGTTGAGCGCTGTGGTCAGGCCGCCGCGCGAGCCGGGGATAAGGCGCTCGATAACAAGGGTCAGGACAAAGACCAGCAGCAGCCAGAAGCCGCTCCGCTCAACAAAACCCACAGGGGGGCGCATTTTGAGCGGTCGTGTAGCCCTGGTCTCAAGTCGTGCGAGGAAGCGGGACATGCTTAGGCAGGAGTGTAAATCAATGGGCTTCTATGGCTGCGCGGGGCGGCTGGAAGAGAGCAGCGTGGCCTCATTCTCCGTAAATTTTTCTTGCACTTAGCCCGGTTTCCTGCCATAAAAGTAGGACGGTGGACCTGCCTTTGCCGGAGGTACATCGGCAGCACATGTTTGGAAGGCCGTTTTTTGATGTTTTGGTTTTGCCGTTCCGCGAAGATCAACTTTGACCGAAAGCTGCTAAAGCGTCCTTTGACGCTGAAGGCGGCTTTTTGCGTTTCTGGAGAGCTTCCGGAACCTATCCACACAGAGGTGAAAGGAGTTCCAGGTGAAAGAGCAGGGCGTGGTGAAATGGTTTAATGGCGCAAAGGGTTACGGTTTCATTCAGCGGTCCACCGGGGAGGATGTTTTTGTGCATTTTTCCGCCATTCAGGAAAACGGCTATAAGACGCTGAACGAGGGCGAGGGAGTCGAGTTCGAATGCCAGCAGGGCCCCAAGGGGCTGAATGCTGCGAACGTTTCACGCAACGCCTAGCAAACACTGGAATCATGCATCACCGAAACGGCCTCTCTGACGCGGAGAGGCCGTTTTGCGCTGGGGCGTCAGCCTCTTCGTGAGCGATGCCTGCCGTGATTGGACGCAATCGACGCATCGCCCATTGCGCGGTCTCGGCCAGCACCGGATCGTCCGCGGTGGACCATGCCTTGAGTTGCGGCAGAAAGCGCTCGTCGCTGCTGTTGCCCATGGCGATGGCCACGTTGCGACGCAGTCCGGCATGCTTCGCGCGTTTGATCGGCGAGCCGCGGAAGAGCCGGTTAAAGGCGGCAGCATCCAGCATGGCCAGCCATTCGAGCGAGGGATTGATGAGCTGCGGACGGGGGGTGAGATCGGCGTCGGGGGCCGGCGACTTCGCGGACGACCTTGTATTCCAGGGGCACACATCCTGGCAGATGTCGCAACCGAAGATCTGGCGGCCCATGGGCGCGCGGAGTTCTTCCGCAATGACGCCGCGCTTCTCGATGGTGAGGTAAGAGATGCAGCGGGTGGCGTCCATCTCGCGCGGAGCGGTCAGCGCCTCGGTTGGACACGCATCGATGCAGCGGCGGCAGGTGCCGCAGCGATCCACGGCCGGGGTGGGAACCGCGTCCGGCGCGACACTGAGCGACGTCACAATGACGCCGAGAAAGAGCCAGGATCCCAGCTCCTGATTCAAGACGCAGGTATTCTTGCCTGTCCAACCGATGCCGGCCTGCTGCGCAAAGCTGCGTTCGATGAGCGGTCCGGTGTCGACATAGGCTCGGGATTCGAAGGGGCCGAGCAGGTCTTTCAAGCGAGCTTCGAGTGAGCGCAGCCGCGTCAGAAGAACGTCGTGATAGTCGCTGGGCAGGAGCGAGTCGGGATTGGAGCCGGGATCGCCGGCCGCTGGATTGGCGCGACCGCTCCAGGCATAGCGGGCGATCCAGCCGGTTTCGGGCGGAGCGGGATCGATGGAGAGCGGTGCGGCCGAATTGTAGTTCGCCGCGCAGACGATCACTGAGTTGGCCCAGGGGAAGGCAGCGCGCACCTCGGAGCGGAGGAAGACCCCGGCATCGTTGCGCCGCTTCAGATATTCCATCTCACCGGCGCGGCCGTGTGCGATCCAGTCTTCGAAGTAAGAGCCGCTTCCCTGCTTCTTCCCCTGCTCGTCCGGCTCGCCTGCGGCTATGCCCACGATACCGGCGCCGCCGAAGCCCTCCCGCTGCGCCAGACGCATCAACTCCTCAGGAGGCAGGTGGAAGACGGACATGCTTCTATGGTAGCGGGATCTTTGGCGACGCGCAGAAAGCCGCCGCCGCGGATCCGTCGGGCAGACATCTGGATGCAATGACAAAGCAGAAGCAGATCCCTCCACTTCGCTACGTTCCAGTCGGGATGATACGGTGTCAAAAAGAACGGCGAGAAAAAGAACGGTGAGAAAAAGAGATGATGGCCCCCGGCGCCGCTCCTAGTCGCGGGTCAGCTCGGCGAGCGCCCTCTCGTAACGCTCCATCTTCTTCGCCAGGTCGCTCGGTGGCTCGATGCGCCGCTCGGGAGACATGTTGTCATAGACATCGGAGATCTTGACGATGCGTCCGATGGGGTTGGCCTTGGAGCGAAGCACGAAGTCTTCGTAAGGCTCCTTCTTCGGCTGTTCGCGACGCGTCACGCTGTCAACGGCATCGCGGATGGTGGTGCCGAAGAGCTTCTCGATCTCGTCCAGCGTGGTCGGAGTATCTTCGACGGTGTCATGCAGAATGGCGGCGATGAAGTGTTCTTCACCGTAGCCCCAGACGCCGAGAGCGACGCGATAGCAGTGCGCAATGTAGGGCTTGCCCGCTTTGTCCTTCTGCCCCAGGTGGCGGATGGTAGCGAACTGGATGGCCTGGCGGACGCGCGAGGATAGCTTTACCGGAAGGCTTTGCATATGGGCTCTTAGACTGTGTGCGGCTCGGTTTCGTTGCTGCGCTCAGTATGCGCATTCCGTTTTGTGGCTGAAATTAGCTCCCGGGGAGGAAGAGGCCGGCGGATGCGCCGACCCATTCGCGGTCGCGGTTGTGGTCCACGCCCATCATGAGTCCGCGGCCGAGACGCAGCAGCGAAAGGACCGGCTGTAGCTCTTCGCCATCGGGCCACAGATAGAAGATGCGGATCTCCGGCTGGGTGGGGCCGTGGGGCGTATCGATGACCGAGGCAAATTGTACCCGCTGCTGTAGCAAATAGTTATGCCGCTCCGCGACGGGTACCGACGCCAGGTCGGCATCGGTGGGAGCGAACTGTATCCCCTTACCGGCGAAGGAGTAGAGCGGTTTGAAGACCCACTGCGTACGGTCTTGCGGCAGACGATCTCTTCCCTTGCCCGCAAACCAGTCATCCAGAAAGACCGCCGGGGGCACAGTAGGGTGATCGAGAAATGGAATGGAGAACTTGCTGATGCGGAAGTACCAGTTGGGGTGCCCGGCCCACTCCACGTCCAGGTCGTCGCGATAGTCGAATGGAAGCTGAATATCCCTCCGAACGATCTCATCGACGATGGCGCGATTGTAGATGCGATGAATGGGAATAAGGCTGTCGCGGTGGCGGTAGAAGAGCCGATTGCCCTGCTTGACCAGGGTGGAGATATCCACTGTACGGATGCCGAGACGATCCTCGGTAATGTTGAAGTCCGGCAGCGTCTTCTGCGATGCGGGGTCGACCTCGAGCAGGATCACATTCTCCGGATCGTGATCGCCAACGATGACGCTCTCGAGCAGTTGCCAGTAGCTGGTCTCGGTGTGGTCGTTGAGGAACCATTGCAGCCGCTCATCGAGCTCGAAGGCGTCAACGTACTCGCGCGAAATGACGGACTGCATGCCGTAAATCGAAGGAAAGGCCTGCAGTTCCACCAGACGCGGCGTGAGCGTGCCGTCGGCCTCACGTACCAGGCCGAAATCGGCGGTCATGAAATGGGGTCGCGCGGTGGCCTGCGGCACCCGGAAGCGCTCCGGGACAGCGGCGGAGGAGAGTTCGAGATAGGTGGGGTTCGCTAGTAACTGATGAGTGAGGTCGGCGCCGGCCTGTGCGATGGTATCGAGCAGGGACTGCGGGAAGAAGCAGGGCGTCTCGGCAACACGAAAATCGATGCGGGTGCGCGCCGTCTCGGCCAGGCGCGACACCAGGATCCGGTAGTGTTCCGGGGTGTAGCGCTGATTGAAGTCGTTGCGGAGTTCCGGGACCATGAGCGGCTGTCTAGGCTTCGATCAGGAAGCTACCCTCTCGCATGATCTGCTGCTCGGTACCATCCGGCGCGACCAGCCAGATGTTGAAGCGAAGGCCGACGACATCGATATGCGTGGTCGAGGTCCACTTGGCGCCGGTGTGCTCGCCGTAGGGATCGCCGAATGCGATATGGATGCCGGGAAATTTTTCGTCCTGCAGGATATTGCCGATCATGCGAGTGACTCCGATGTTGGTGCCGATGGCGAATTCGCCCACGCGATCGGAGTTCTCATCGCGGTGCGTGTATTCCCAGAACTCATCGCGAAGTTGCACATTCTCCGACTCGCAGGAGACGATGCGATTGTTGGCTATGCGGATGATGAGCGGCGTTTTGCTGAGCAGACCGTGGCGTTGACAGAGATAGTCGCCCACCACACCGTCGACGACAAAGACGCCGTTAACTTCGCCGGGCGCGGTAAAGACCTCGCCGCCAGGAAGATTTCCCCACTTGTCCGGACTGATGATGCCACTGGTCTTGAGCCACTTGTAGTTGAGATTAAGATCGGCGCGGATGTTCGTGCCGGCGGCGGTCGTGGCACGGACGGCGACCGCGGCGCGGGCGCGATCGAGCACCTTCTGACTGAGACGGTCAACCAGATTGAAGTCCGCGCGCATACCCTCGGTCATGATCTCGGGTGTGATGTTGACCATGTGCGCGTGACGCATGCGCCGGCGATTGACGACATCGGTCATCTGCCGGCGCGAGCGCAATTCGTTCTGTTGCACCAGCACGGCAAAGATGGAGACCTGACTGGATTCCATGTCGTCGAGCACGGGCTGCGGCATGCCGGCAAGTGGGCGGGGCGCAAGCTCTTCGAGCACGAAGCCGTTCCAGGTGCAGCCCAGCGCATCGAGTTCGCGAGCGAGCGAGGCGGCGATGGGCGCGGTAGCTTCGTCGGTGATCAGGGTAACTTTTTCGCTGGGCTGAATGCGCAGGCAGGTGTGAACGGCGCTGCGCGCTCCAGGCGTGAACTCGGCGGGAAAGGTGAGGTTCAGAAGATTGGTCGGTGAGGTTCGAGTCGTCATTTGAATAGGTTCTTGCTGTAGGGCTTGGATGCGGATCTCCGTGAGGCCAGACTACAGGGTCAGGTCAGAGTATGGGTGGCGGCCCGCAGTCCGGCATCAGAACAGCCCTGCCTTGGTCTCTTCGGCCATGTAGTCCACGACCGCTACCAAATCGTTGGTCTCCTCGAACTTGCGGATCTGCCGGTCGGCCCCGGAGCCCTCTTTGAGCATGGTATGGATATAGTCGATCTCTTTTCTGCTGCCGAGTTCATCGACCACGTCATCGACAAATGCCAGGTATTCGAGGATGAGGTCGTGCTCGCAGACCTCCTCTTCCTTGCCGAAATCGATCAGCTTGCCCCCAAGACCATAGCGCACGGCGCGCCATTTATTTTCCATCAGCAGCGCGCGCGAGTACTGGCGATAGTCCTGATTGCGGGCATGCAGCTCCCATAGCTTTGCCGCCGTTGCCTGGATGAGCGCGGTGATCGCGAGTGTCTCTTCGGCGCGCAAGGGAATGTCGCAGATGCGGACCTCGACGGTGCTGAAGAAGGGATGTGGGCGAATATCCCACCACAGCTTCTTGGCGTTGTCCATGCAGTTCGTCTTGATCAGCAGGTTGCAGAAGCCCTCGAACTCACTCCAGCTACCGAAGCTGTCAGGCAGATTGGTGCGCGGAAACTTGTCGAAGACCTTAGCTCGATAACTCTTGAGGCCGGTGTTGTGACCGCGCCAGAAAGGACTGTTGGTGGAGAGCGCCAGTAGGTGCGGCAGGAAGTAGCGCATGGAGTTCATCAGGCGGATCGCGGCTTCCTTGTCTTCCACCCCTATGTGAACATGCAGGCCAAAGATAAGATTGGCGCGCGCCACCATCTGCAAGTCTTCGACCACCCTGGCGTAACGCTCATCCGGATAGATATCCTGCACGCGCCAGTCCGCGAATGGATGGGTGGCGCCGGCAACCAGCAGCAGATCATGCTCCTCGGCGAGCGCGATCATCTGGCGGCGAAGATCGTACAGGTCTTCGCGTGCATCGTCGATGGTGCGGCAGATGCGCGTCCCCACTTCGATGACGGATTGATGCATCTCCGCCTTCACACGCTCTTCCAGCCGCAGCTTGCCTTTCGCAAGCATCTCCGTCTTGATATGAGAACGGAGATCGCGCGTGACCGGATCGACGGTCTGATATTCCTCTTCGACACCAAGCGAGAACGATGGACGCATCGGAACCCTCACCTTCGCTGCTGGAGTGCTACACACGCTCCGCTGGCTGTTCTTACCACCGCCGCGCCTGCCGGCTTACTTCGCCGGCGCCTTTTTCGATGACGGCTTGTTCGACGGAGTTTTCTTTGCGACAGCCTTTCTGGCCGCGGGTTTCGGGGTGGATGGCAGCGGGGTGCCACCCAGAAAGGAGGACCAGACGAATCCCGAGGCCTGCGGTTCATGCGACTGTGCTTTGGCGATGGCAAGGTCGGCGACAGCCTCGACGATCCAGTCGAAGTTCACGTGTCCGACGGAATGCAGATCGGCGTCCGGTGCCGGGTTCATGAAGTCGATGGCATAGGGAACGCCGTCCTCGACCGCAAACTCGACCGTGTTGAGGTCGTAGCCGAGAGCGCGGCACAGAGTGAGGGCATCGGCTTCGACACGCGCCAGCAGCTTGGGGTCGTACTCGGGAGGGTCCTGCAGATAGCGCTCGTGGTACGGGCGGCGCGGATCGTAGGGCATGATGTGCACCTTCTCCTGCCCCACAACATAGCAGCGGAAGTATTCATTGAAATCCACGGCGGCCTGCAGCGTCATGCAGAGATCGCGGGTCTGGTCGTAAGCCCAGAAGAACTCCTCCGGCGAGTGAACGTGATACACGTCCCGCCAGCCGCCGCCGTCGAAAGGCTTAAGGAACGCCGGGAAACCCACGTAGTTGAAGATCTCTTCCCAGTTGAGCGGAAACTCGAGGTTGCGCATGGAGCGCTCGTTGGTGCCCTGGGGATAGTGCTTGTGCGGCAGCAGCACCGTTTTGGGCACGGCGACGCCCAGCTTGCTGGCCAGCGCATAGTTGAAGAACTTATCGTCGGCCGACCACCAGAATGGGTTGTTGATAACGGCGGTGCCGGTGAGCACGGCATTCTTCAGATAGCCGCGATAGAACGGGATGTCGTGCGAGATGCGGTCGACGATGACCGCGTAGCCCGAAGAATGCGCCTCGCGCACTCCGCCCACCTTGACGAACTCGGCCGTAATGCCCTGCTGCTGGCCGCGCGCGTTGATGCGTTCCACCAGGGCGGGTGGAAACGAGTTCTCCATACCGAACAGCACACCAATCTTCTTCACCAAGCGTCGCCTCCTGGCGTCCGGGGATCGTGCGCCAAGTCTAGACTATTTTGATTGTTCACCCAACCAGACAGATGGGGGTGCCGCGAACCTCGCTCAAAGAGCTAGATAGGCGGCCGGGCTGAGCACGAGGATATCTCGGAACGGGTGCAACGCGAGCAGGTCCGGGTCGCCAGTGAGGATAACTGCGGCTGAACCATTGACGGCAAGCTCAAGGAACTTGTCGTCCTTTGCGTCTCGGCATACCTGAAGGGGAACAAGCAGAGGAACGAACTCTGCGATACGGCCGAGCAGGCGAAGGAAGTCTTGACGATCCGCGAGGGAGACGTAGCGATCGAACCTGGATCGGGCGAGCACGTCTGCGATCTCGTTCATCGTCACTTCTGACACCAGTAGCAGCCCGGAATCAACTGCCTTGCGAACCGCTTGGCCTGGAACGGAGCTGGGGAGCAGGAGACGGCTGATCAGGACGTCGGTGTCGACGACGATCCGCTGCCTACTCCGCATCGTTGAGCAGAGTAGCGAGAGTCTGCTCGTTCAGACCACGGGCTGCGGCCTGTGCGGCCACGCGATCGCAAAAGCGCTGGAACTCGGAGACGTGGAGATCGCGAATCCGATCATACTCGACTGCCGAGAGCAACACGGCAACGTCGCGCTCATGGCGCTGGATGACGACAGGTTCGCGCTGCGCGGCATCGAGCAAAGCAGCGAGCCGCTGTTTGGCATTCGTTGCCGAAATAGTGCGCATTCATAACCTCTCGCCCAAATTCTAGACAAATTAGACAATTTGTACAATATGGCCCTACAAGTATTGGTTCATCATCTGCTGCCAGGTCGGCCAGTCGTGGCTGTTCCAGGTGTCCCAGATGGCGAGTTGGTTCGGCACGCCCTTGCCCCAGAGCAGGTCGGAGAGGTAGCGGTTCTGCCCGACGCACTGATCGTCATGTCCCGTGCCGAGCAGGTAGGTATTACGGCGATAGCGGTCCAGGAACCAGGAATCGCTCATGTTGGTGAGGTAGTGGGGCGGAATGTTGAAGTAGCAATCGTCGTCGTAGTAGCCGTGAAGGAAGTTGGACATGTCGAAGAAGCCGGACATCGACAGAAATCCGGTAAAGACGTCCGGATGACGAAGCGCCAGATTGACCGCATGATAGCCGCCGAAGCTGCAGCCGAGGGTGATCATCCGGGGGTTCCAGTTCTTCTGCCGGGCCAACGGCACCACTTCTTTGAGGACGTACTCCTGATATTGGATCTGCCGGGCAATGCGCCAGCGGGGCGGCACATCGCGGTTGTACCAGCTCTCGCCATCGACGGAATCGAGGCAGTAAAACTGCACCTCGCCACCATCCACCTTATGTCCGACGGAGGCGACCATGTGGCGCTCTTCGAACTCGTAAAAACGGCCCTGGGACGACGGGAAGACGATCACGGGCAGGCCGCCGTGTCCGAAGACGATCAATTCCATATCCCGCCCAAGTTGCGGGGAAAACCATTTGTGGTATTCGCGATGCATTGTGTCCGGACACCTCTGGTAGGCTTCAGTTGGAAGACTCACTGTAGCAAATGCCTGGCGTTGCGCGGGACGGGAATCCGCCGAATGCGGACGCCCGGGCTGGACGAACTACGAGCGCATGTCGCTGGACGAAAACGGCGGAAGCCAGAGAGCCCCATCTCCTGAGAGGAGCCGGGCAAGAACGAGGAGAGACGAACGCCCGGCTCCGTGCCAGATCACCCGATGCCCAACCCTCCCCAGCACGACACCCCAGCCCTGGATACACTGGTCGGCTCCGCGATTGAGACGCTGGAGCGCGACTCCGCAATAGACGGCGGGTTCACCGCAGACGACGGCGGACCTGCACCGCGGCTTCACCTGCGCAGCGGCTTCCCTTCCCGATTCCTATCGGCCAAACGCGACGTCCTGGTCTACCTGCCTCCGGGGTATGAGCCCCGGGGATCGCACCGTTATCCGGTGCTTTACCTGCAGGACGGGCAAAATCTCTTCGATGGCAGAACATCGTATGTGAAGGGATCGAGCTGGATGGTAGGGGAGGCGGCGGACCGCTTGATCGGCGAAGGCGAGATCCAACCGTTGATCATCGTTGGCGTCTACAACACGGGTGCGCACCGGCTTGAGGAGTACACGCCGACACGCGATCTGGTGTATGGCGGTGGAAAGGCCAACCTGTATGGGAGGTTGCTGATCGAAGAGCTGAAGCCGTGGGTGGACGGCACCTACCGGACCCTCGACGGCGCGGAGCACACCGGGATTGGCGGGTCATCGCTCGGCGGATTGGTGAGCCTCTACCTGGGGCTGCGCAGGCCGGATGTATTTGGCAGGCTTGCGGTGCTTTCTCCATCGGTGTGGTGGCATCGCCGTTCCATTCTCTCCATCGTGAAGAAAGTAGATCCAGTTCCGCGACCGCGAATCTGGCTGGACATGGGCACGAATGAAGGTCCAACCGGAGTGCGCAACAGCGACCAACTGCAGCAGGCGCTGCTGGAGCGAGGATGGCGCGAAGGCGAGGACCTTTTGTATACCCGCGTCCAGGGAGGCCGGCACGATGAACCCGCATGGGCGCTCCGGGTTGGACCCTTTCTGAAGTTCCTGTTCCCGGCCGCTGTCCGCGACGCAAGTTCCCCAGTTATAAAGTCCGTTTGAACAGAGGGGTCGCGATGAGGAGCGTGAGCGCTCCGAATCCGAACAAGACCAGCAGGTCGATCCAGATTGCGGCGAAACCGCCGTCCTTGAGAAAGATTGCCTTGAACCCGTGAACCGCATAGGTGAACGGATCCACGACGGCAATGGCCCGCAGCCACTTGGGAAAGCCGGATACGGGCGAGATGGCTCCGCTGGGAAAGAACAGTAGCGTGTTCAGGACGCCGAACATCGCGCGCGGCACCAGAGGATCTTCAACCCGCACCATCATGAGGAACATCATGCCGTTGAACGCGAGGGAGGTTGTGATGATCATCAGGAGGAGCTCCAGCACTGCCGCTGGATGAAAGATGACTCCCAGGCCGGCAAGCAACGAGCCAATCACGGTGAGGCTTATGCCTGACAGCACTGCCTTGATGACGCCCGCGAAATTCAACCCGAGAACCAGCTCCAGCCGGGTGATTGGCGTGACCAGATAGCCCTCGTGCACGCCGCGCGCTTTGTCGTCGATGTACAGCATGCCTCCGCCGATCATCACGGCCACATACATGGCGAGCGCCACGGACCCGGACAGCAGGTATTTCATGTACTCGACATAGGGGTAGAGTTCGACGATCTTGAGCGCGATCTGCTGCACGACCTGCTGCTGGATGACGGGAGCATTCAATGCATCGACGAGGGACTGCATCTCCGCTTCCAGACTGTTGCTCATGGTCTGATCGGAGTTGTCGACGACCAGCCCGATGGACGGAGAATCTCCAGCGAGCACGCGGCGCGAATACTGTGCCGGAATAATGACGGCGCCGTCCAGCTTGCCGGTGCGCACGTCTTCCCGCGCCTTCTCCTCGTCGCTGTACGGAACGGTGGTGAAGGTACGAATGTTCACGGCAACGGAGTCGAAAGCCTCGCGGATCTTGAGCGCCTGAGCGCCGTGATCGTAATCGACCACGCCCATGCGCGCGCCCTGGATTTTACCGCCGAATGCGTTACCCAGAATGACGAGTTGCACCAGTGGCAGCGTCAACGAAACCATCATCAAGGCGGGCGAACGGAAGAACTTCCGCATCTCTCGTTCGACGATAGCCAGCATCCTCTTCATGGCTGCACTCCTGGACGGGGCGGCATGACGAACGCATGCGCCTTCACCTGTTCGTCGCGAAGCTGGCGGCCGGTGTAGTGAACGAAGACATCATCCAGACTCGTGTTCTGTACGCTCAGCGACTTAATGGTCTCGCCTCTGCCGGCAACCATCTCCACTAACTGCGTTGTGGTGAGCGAGCCGTCGGAGGTAAGCAGCCGGTACATGCCGGCGCTCTGCGATTCCACTCCGGTGACGCCAGCCAGGCGCTCCAATCGCGCCGGCCACTCCGCCGATTCGTTGGTAAATTGCGCTTCGACGACATTCGTTCCGGGAACGCTCGTCTTCAGAGCCATGGGAGTATCGAGCGCCACCAGTTTTCCGTGATCGACGATCGCGATGCGATCGCACAGGCGATCCGCCTCATCCATGTAGTGCGTCGTAATCAGCATGGTCAGGCGGCGCGTGTTCTTGAGGTTGTTCAGCATCTCCCACACCGCCACGCGAGAGACCGGATCGAGTCCGGTTGTGGGCTCGTCCAGGAAGAAGATCCGGGGATTGTGGACCAGACCGCGCGCGATCTCCAGACGGCGGCGCATTCCTCCGGAAAGTGTCTTGGTCTGGGCGCCGCGCCACTTGAGCAGGTCCACCGCTTCCAGCAGCTCTTCGATGTTGCGCTGGCGCGTGGCTCTGGGCACTTCGTAGAGTTTGGCGTAGATGGAGAGGTTTTCTTCCACCGTCAAATCCATATCGCTGGTGAGCGCCTGGGGGATTACCCCAATCACCCGCCGCACCGCATCCGGTTCGCGCGAGACATCATGTCCGGCGATGATTGCCCTCCCCTCCGTGACCGGGATCAACGTGGTCATCATGCGGATGAGGGTGCTCTTGCCTGCTCCGTTGGGGCCGAGCAGCCCGAAGATCTCTCCATCGGCCACGCTGAACGTGATACCGCTTACTGCTTCGAAATCGCCATAGCGCTTCACAATGTTCTCGACACCGATAGCCGCGCGGTGCGAGGAGGTGGGCGTGCTCATCGCGTCACCAATTTGTCTTTGGGAATGTAGACTTCGGCGATCATTCCCGGGACATAGCGCATGCCAGGGTTATCGATCAGCAGCTTCAGCCGTACCGTCTTGATGTCTCGCTTGCGGCGGCTCACGTCGCGCTGCGTGGCGAAATCCGCTTCGGCAGATTTTGCAATTACCTTGCCCCGGGTAGTTGCACCGCTCGGCATTACCACGCGAAGACTGTCGCCAATCTGAACGGAATCGGCTTCGGTCTCCGGCAGCGGCGCATAGACCCAAGTCTGGCTCAGATCCATGACCGTTACAATCGGAGTTCCAGCCGAAACCACCTCGCCCTGGCGCGCCGCCCGTACATTGACTTTGCCAACGATTGGCGAAACCACCTGCGCATACCCGAGTTGGACCTGCGCCTGGCTCAGCAGCGCCTGCGCGTTCTGCATTTCACCGCGCGTTGCCGCAACCGTCTTTGCTGCTGCCTCGGCCTGGATGGTGTTCGCCTGCGCCACCTTGAGCGATGCTTCAGCAGCGGCCACGGTCTCTTTGGCTGAGTTCACGGCAGCCTGTGAGGCACGCAGCGAGGTCGCCGCTTCCTCCTGTGCCTGCTGGCTCATGACTCCTTGTTTAGCCAACGCGACCGTGCGCGTGGTATCGGCTTCCTGATGCTCGTATTGAGCCTGCGCCTGCACCATCGCGGACTGGGCAGCGCGCAGTTGCGCCTCGGCATTCGTCACCTGGCTCGCGGTTCCACCTTGTGTCTGACGTTCCGTGTCACGCACTTCCTGCAATTTGGATTGCTGACTTGCCGCCGTCGCTTCGGCGGCTTTGCGCAGGGCTTCGAGATCCTCGCTCTCGATGGTGGCGATCAGTTGTCCGCGCTGCACGCTGTCGCCCTCATCGACGGCGAGCGTCTGGATGCGGCCGGGAATGCGCGAACTGATGATGACTTCATTGGCATCCACAGTGCCGATCAACTGCAGATCGCCAGAGCGCCTCGTCGAAAAGAAATACCAGCAAAGCGCAATGACCAGCAGGCCTCCCATGAGTACAAATATCCGGGAACGCGCCTTCATGACTTCTCCCTCCGAACGTCTCTCTGCACTTTTGGGCTCTTGATCTCAGGCATGGGCATATGTGCCAGAACGCGCTCTGCCAACCGCGCGCCATAAGCACGGTCCGCGAACAACGCCAGGCCGAGGAACTGTACCGCCGCCCTGCGGCGAGACTTGATCGCCGCCACCTCGAATGGCTTGATTCGTAATGCGATCTGGATCATCGGCCCGCTCAGGAAATAGAAGACGTTCGCGCCCAGCATGGAATACACCACCTGCAGCCACTCCATCTCGCATAGTTCGCCCGTCCGGATTCCTTCCTGCACGGTCTCCTGCAACTTGTCGAGCAGCGGCTTGAAGACTGTCTTGACCAGGAGCGGCATGGCCGCGTTTTCGCCCCGCCGGAACCGCACCATCTCCTGCTGCATCAGCGATTGGAACTCGCGTTGCGTCCATATCCGGTCGAAGTGGTTGAGTGCCGATCGAAGCAGGCGTTCGCCGGCGCTCAATCCGGGATCGAGCGCCGCCCGCGCGTTCTCCACGACCTTCCCTGCAATCTCTTCAAGCGCCGCGGTATACAGGCCGTTTTTGCTTTTGAAGTAGTAGTACAGCAGCGCTTTGTTGACCTTCGCCGACTCTGCGATCGCATCGGTGCGCGCTCCCGCCAATCCATGCGTGCTGAATTCCCGAATGGCTGCGCGAAGAATTTTCTCCCTCGTCTGATCGGCACGATCCTGACGGTTTCGATTTGAGGTTCGCGCGGGCATTGATTAACCGGTTAGTTAAATATACAACAAAACAGCGGAGAGCAAACGTCAGTGCCGCCCTCTTCGGAAACTATATAAACACTCAAGCTTTCGGGGATGTCTGATCGGAACTGGCTCTGCGAATGCAAGAATCCAGGGTCCAGTCCACGACCAGATACTGTGTTGTTCTAGTTGATGTCTTTCTCACTTGCGGCAGAAGCGCGTGTGCACCAACAGAGGGCACGCCCTACGTAACCGTCGCCTTACAAACCACAGGGGTCCCGCGGAAACGGCGGTTGCGCGCCATGCTGCATTGCTGTAGGATGGCGCAACACTACACGGTTTCCCAAACCGTCCGCCCCCGAGAAAAGTTGGCCCGCGTGCAAAAGCTTGCCTGCCGTTTCTTTGTTCTCGCTGTGTCGTTCGTCTCCCTTGTCTACGCAGTTCAGCCGGCTAAGGCGCAGAACGATCGAACTGATTCCGCGAAGGTCCCCGCTGACATTCGCAAGATATTCGACAAACCTGCTTACAAGAATGCGATATGGGGACTGCGTGTTCTTGACCTCGAGTCCGGCCGGGAACTCATCGACCTCCAACCTCATCATCAGTTCTTCATCGGCTCTGTCCGGAAGGTCTTCACCATCGGGGAGCTCCTGAATGAAGTGGGGCCCCAGCATCGCTATGACACTCCGGTCTACCGCGTAGGCGACGTTGATAAGGAAGGTGTGTTGCATGGCGATCTCGTTCTGGTCGCGTCCGGCGATCTGACCATGGGCGGCAGAACCAAGCCCGACGGTACCATCGCGTTCACCAATTACGACCATAATGAGTCCGACTCGCTCGGCAACTCCGAACTCACCGCGCCCAATCCACTGGCGGGATACATCGCCCTAGCGCGCCAGGTCGCCGCCGCGAAGATAAAAAAGATAACCGGCGACGTCATCATCGACGACAGACTCTTCCAGCCCTTTTTCTTCCGCGGCGAGTTCAATGTCCGGCCGATCTTCGTCAATGACGATGTCGTCGATCTGACGATCAATCCGACACGCGCAGGAGAGCGGGCGTCCGTTGAGTATCGTCCCCATTCCGAGGCGCTGGAGGTGGACAACGATCTGGTCACGAGCCGCGCCAAATCGGACTACACGCTGAAACTTGATCCTGATCCGCCCCTTCCAACCTGCATCGGACGGCCGGACTGCACTGTTGCCATCGCCGGGAACCTTCCTGTCGACTTCGCGCCGCCGCTGACCAACAAGTTCCCCCTCATCCAGACATTCAGGATCGTGCAGCCCTCGAATTACGCGCGCACCGTGTTTATCGAACAGCTCAAGGCGGCGGGGGTCAAGGTGGAGGCGCCGCTGGTTGCCGAAAACCCAACCAGCCTCCTGCCGGACAAGGACGATTACACCCGTCGCACGCGCGTAGCTGAGCTCAAGGGGATGCCCTACTCCGAGGACGCCAAACTCGTACTGAAAGTCAGCTATAACATCGGCGCCGACACCAGCCTCCTCCTGTTCGGTCTCACCAAGGGTGTAGACAACCTGCCCGCCGCGCTCAAGGCAGAAAAACGCGACCTTGCCTGCAACTATGGAATCGACGATTCCGAGTACTTCTTCGTGGATGGAAGCGGCGGGGGACCAACCACCGCGACCAATGGTGCGGTCACGCACATGCTCCGGGATATGTCCACCCGCCGGGTCTTCCCGCAATTCTTTAGCGCCCTGCCGAACCTCGGCATCGATGGCTCGTTGGCTTCATTCACGGACTTTGAATCCGACCCCACATTGGCAGGCGCTAAGGGATCGGTCCACGCCAAACCTGGAAGCTATGTGGCAGGCTCCGCGTCCGGCCTCCTGGTCAAGGGGCAGGCTTACGGAGGCTACATCACGGCCAAGAGCGGAAGGCGTCTCGTCTACCAACTGGTCGTCAACGAGGTTCCCGTCGCGGACGTGAATGGGCTGATCCAGATCTTTCAGGATCAGGCGACCATCTCAGCCATGCTGTGGCGCGATAACTAAGCGAAAGACCGACTTAGCGGTGGCGGCCCATTCTCCGGCCCGTTCTTCTATTGATGGGCCGCTTTGCCCGGTCTACACGAACAAGAAGCGCTCGTGCCATGTATGTCATCTGTCACGCCATAGTGGCCAAATGATACAATGAGGATCTGCCGCAAGTAGTTGATTCTAAACACGGAGAGGTGGCAGAGCCCGGTTGAATGCACCTGACTCGAAATCAGGCATACCTTTACGGGTATCGGGGGTTCGAATCCCTCCCTCTCCGCCATTCACTTCGACAACCGTTCTATCCAGCCACAGCGAAACGACGGCCCTAAACAGCGGTCAAAGAACGCGGGTGATCGCTGCGCGCGTCGTCGGCCCAGATCGTCGGCCCAGCCCGTCGGCGCAGATCTCACACGAGATCCCGATGGCGAAACTCGTCGGCCTCGCCGGACGCTTCAGCGCTTCTTCTTCGGCGTCGGCTTTCTCGGCGCTGGCTTTCTCGTGACTGCTGCTTTGGCCGGGTGCTTCTTGGCGGGTGCCGCTTTGCCCTTCTTCACTGGCTTTGCGACCGTCTTCGATGCGGCCTTGCCGCCCTTCTTCACTACCGGGCGCGGCGCGGGCTTCGCCTTCTTGGCCGGAGCAGCCTTAGCCCCGGCCTTTGAGGCCGCTTTCTTCGCGGGAGTCTTGGCCGCGGGAATCTTGGCCTCGGCCTTCTTCGCCGCGGCAGGTTTGGCCTTTGCGGCAGACGCTGATTTGACCGCTTTCGCCGGGGTAGCAGCAGCCTTGCCCGCCGGACGGGACGGTGTCGTGAGCTTCTTGCCGGAAGTGGCCGCAACCTCGCCGATGCGTGTTCCAGCCAACCGTGCGGCGGCCTGAACGGGCGACTTTACCTCCACAGGCGCTGCCTTCCGCTCCGGCACGACTCTCCTGGCCGGAGTCACGGGTTTTGCTGCCGGAGCCTGAGCCTTCGCCGGAGCCTGAGTCGCCTTGGGCGCCGATCCCTTCGGCGCGTGAGCAGTTGTCTTCGACACGGCCGCTTCTACCGCTCCCGCGTGCTCCTTAACCAAAGCCGGCGCCTCGCCGGCGGCTTGTGTCGCCATCTGGCCCGGGACAGGGGCTGTCGCTGCGAGTTCGGGGACGGCCTCTCCGGCCTGCGGCGCCTTTTTCGCGGCAGCGCGCTTATCGCCCTTCTTCTCGCTCGTTTTCTTCGCGGCGCGTGGTCTGCGCACCGTGACTGGAGGCGGAGGGGCCGGCGGGGAGTACGGCTCGAGAAAGGCCCGCATCTGCTCTTCGGTTTCCAGCTTGTTGTCCAAAGTCTGGTAAAAGAGCTTCTCGATCAGTTCGGGATACCGCTCCAGCTCCGGCGTAATCCGCATTTCGAGCATTAGCGCCGCCGGCACTCTCTGCTTCGCCTCCGGCCAGACATTAAAAAAATTCTTGAACTTGTTCTGAATCGCCGCGCCCTTGCCGGTCAGTCCCAGCCACAGCACGGCCTCCGGTTTGGAGCGCATGAAGAGCTTCCACGCGGCCGATGGCGCAGCGGCCTCCCTGCCCGTGAGCTGCTGTCCAAAGGCGGTCGCATCCGCATCCAAACGCTCCCACTCCGCCACAAACCCCGGTCGCACAAAATATTTCTTCAACGCTTGCCGGTCCTTGGGAGACATTTTGGCCGTGAGCAGTTCCATCGCGGCAGTCGAGGCGTCCGGATAGATGCCCTGCATCTGCAGCCGGGTCAGCACCTCGTGCATCTCCTCCAGCCCCTGTACGTCCGCCTTGGCGGCAGTCCAGGCGGGAAAGAGCTCTTTCATCCAGCCCTGGGCCTCGAGTGCACGCAGCGTCTCGAGCGGGTTCTCTTCGTGCCCAATCTCCTGGACCTCATACCCTCGCTGCCACTCTTGAATAGCCGAGGTCACACCCTCTTCCCGCGCATTGTCGAAACGCGCCTTGGTCCGCTCGTCCATCTGCCAACCCAGCCGCGCCGACAGCCTTGCCGCACGCACGAGGCGGACCGGGTCTTCCAGGAAGCCGTAGTTGCTTACCAGGCGGAGTGTGCGCATCTCAATGTCCGCCACCCCGTTGGTCGGGTCCATCAGCAACCCGTAGGAGCCATCGTTCAGCGAAACCGCCATCGCATTGGCGGTAAAGTCCCGCCGGCGGAGATCGTCGATGATGGGCGCCCATTCATAGACCGGCTTGCCCGGCTTGGGGAAGGTATCGCTGCGGGTGCTCGCGAGCTCCACCCGGACGCTGCCGGGAAAGCGGAAGAAGAGCACGCGGGACGGAGTGTGTTCACCCCAAAAGGTGGCCCCCGCATGAACCAATGGTTTCTTCAATGCAAGCGCGTTTCCTTGAACCGATACATCAAGATCGCGCACCGGTTGGCCGCTGGTCAGGTCGCGAATCGCGCCACCGGTCAGGAAGACTGTCATGCCAGCCTCGCGGGCGGCATCGCGAATGATGCGTAGGGCGCTTCTTTGCGCGGGAGAGAGCCGGTTTTCCAGCAAGTAGATATAGTCGGGCATGTGGTGGCTGGTTACTCGCTCCGCGCCCCGGAAGAATGCTAAACCATTCACCTTGAATGGCTTAGGGGCTCAACAGGATAGAATGCAATGCCAAAAATAACATATAGTTAGGTGCTTGGCTACCGTCCTGCACTATTTCTGTGGCGTTGCCCTCTCGTTATGCGACAATCCGGCACAAGATTACGCCATGCCGCCCAGCCGAAAGAAAGCTATCGTTCGTCTCCATGACCGCACTTGCGCCGTGGGCTATCTGGAGCCCATTGGCTTCGTGCGCGAGGCCAGCATCGAAATGCTGGATCTGGCGGGCAAGGTCCAGTCCATCTCCCTGGCGCATGCCAAGTGGGTCTGCTTCGTCCGTGATTTCAACTCCGGCGAGCCACTGAACCCGGAGCGCCTGCTCCATGTTAGTTTTTCCGGCCGCCCCCGTCAGGCTGGTCTATGGCTTCGACTCCGTCTGCGGGATGGAGAGTTGCTGGAAGGGGTCGCCGCCAATGACGCTACCCTGCTCGATCCGGATGGACTCTTCCTCACTCCGCCGGACACCCGCTCGAATACCCAGCGGATCTTCCTGCCCCGCCTGTCCATCGCGGGGCTCGAAGTAGTTTCGGTGATCGGCGGCAGTATCGCGGCGGCACGCCGCAAGCCGCCCCAGGGAGAACCACTCCGCCCGCAGCAATCGCTCTTTGACCGCACTGGCTCCGAAAACTGACCCTGCGATCGCTTCCGATACAATCCCCGGTATGCATCTGCGTGAACTCGCCCGGCTTCTCGGCGCCGCGTGCCACGGTGACGGTGCGCTTGCGATCACTGGAGTGGCCGGAATAGAAGAGGCAGGACCGGGGCAGCTTACCTTCGTCGCCAACCCAAAATATGCCGGCGCCGCCCGCACCACGCGCGCCGCCGCCGTGCTGGTAGCTGAAGATTTCCCCGAGATACAGACCGCCACCCTGCGCATCCGGAATCCGTATCTCGCCTTCGCGCGGGCGATCGAGATCTTTTACGAGGCGCCATCGTATCCACCCGGCGTCCATCCCACCGCCGTCATCCACCCTAGCGCGAGGCTGGGCGAAAACGCCCACGTCGGGCCCTATGCCGTGATCCAGGCTGGAGTCGAGATCGGAGCCAACGCCACCATCCTGCCCCACGTGGTCATCTATCCCGATGTCATCATCGGCCGCGACTTCTTTGCGCATGCCCACGCCGTGGTCCGGGAGGGCTGCCGGATGGGCGACCAGGTGGTGCTGCAAAATGGCGCGATCGTCGGCGCGGACGGCTTCGGCTTCGCGAAGGAGGACGACGGCTCCTGGCACAAGATCAGCCAGTCCGGCCCGGTCATCGTCGGCGACGAGGTCGAGATCCAGGCCAACGCCTGCATCGACCGGGCCAGCATCGGGGCGACCACCATCGCCCGCGGTGTGAAGATCGATAACCTGGTGCAGGTGGGGCATGGCTCAAGCGTCGGCGAAAACACGCTACTATGCGCTCAGGTAGGGCTCGCCGGCTCAACCGAGATTGGGAGACAGGTGGTGCTGGCCGGGCAGGTAGGCGTGGCCGGGCACTGCCGCATTGGCGATGGTGTGATTGCGACCGCGCAGTCCGGCATTCCCAATGATGTCGCCGCGGGCAAGATCGTGAGCGGCTACCCGGCAGTCGACAATCGGCAGTGGCTCCGCGCATCGGCTGCTTTCGCGCGGCTGCCGGAGCTGATCAAGCGGCTCGGGCGAGCAGTCCCGCCCTCCGCCGGGTCTTCCTCCACCGGGTCTTCCTTCGCCGTGCCGTCCTCCCCCATCCCGCCCAAGGATCAAGCTTAGCCGCGTCGCCTTTGCAGCGTAACTGGTTGATCCCGCATCGTAAGGAGTTCATGTCGGACAATGAAGGCAACACCCCCGAGGAACAGGCAGAACTTGGCCTTGAGTCGCCACCGGCGCCTCCCATTCGCGTCCTGCTCCTGGACGACCATCCGGATAACCTGCTGCTTCGCTCAACCATCCTGCGCAAGCATGGCTACCTGACGGAGACCGCCGATTCCGTGGACGAGGCGGAGAAGCACCTGGACGACATCGATATCGCCGTGCTCGATTACCATCTGGGGGCGGGTCGCTTTGGAACAGACGTCGCCGCGGAACTGCGCGAGCGTCGTCCGGAGGTGCCGATCATCATTCTTTCCGCGACCCTGGAGCGGCGGTTTGGCGGCGTCGAGGACATGCACCTGCTCAAAGGCTATAGCTCGATCGATGATCTGGTCAGCGCGCTGCGTTCCTTCGAGGCCAAGCGGCGCGGCAAGCCGGTGGTGGTGGACGCGCGCGACTTCTTCTACTCCCGCATCAATATGGCTATGGGCGATGGGGTCGCCATCGAGATATTGGACGCGAACGGCAACTGGCAGGACGTGAATGAGACCTGCGCGCGACTGCTCGAACAGCCGCGCGACTGGTTTGTCGGCAAGAACATGTTTGTCGAGATGCCTGAACTTGCCACCGACTGGCGCGACATCCTGCGCACCGTCGCGGTGCAACGCGAGACCTACATCGATCGCACCTTTCGCGGGCTGCTGAACCTGCCGAAGAAGGGCGAGGAATGGGTCTGGAACGTGCTCGCCTTTCCTATCACCCTGCACAACAACCAGACGGGCGTGGTACTGACCGCGCGCATTCTAGAGCGAAAGCCGACATTATGAGCGCAAGCCCACCTGATGAAGGAGCGGTAGCCACATTATGAAACGAGAGCGCCGGTATCGCGCAATGCCATGCCTCTTCGCCGCGGCGGCCGCTCTGGCGCTGGCCGGATGCCACGCAAAGCCCGCCCCTGGCCACCCGCTGAAAGCCTTCGAAATTACCATTCGCAACCAGGGACCGGATGTCCATCAACTGGAAGTGGACTATCCAAGCGCTAGTTTCGGACAGGATTTTCTGGCGAGCGGCGCAGATTTTAACTACCTGCCCAAGGTCATCGGCAGCGGGCCGGTCAAGATCTCATTCACCGACGCGATGGGTAAGCCGCACACCGCCACCGGACCGACGCTCCAGGAGGGCCAGCGGAAAGAGCTGGTGATTACTATCGGGCAGGGCGAGGTAATTCAATTTCAGGATATGCCGGAACAGCACAACTAACTCACGCTCTAGAGCTAGCGTTCTCGCGGCAATGCGCCTGAACGTAGCTCGCCAGCAAACGATGTGCGCGCGTTTGGTACAAGCCCTTTACTGCCAGCATAGCGATGGTTCGCGTGCTGGTCTCCCCGGCGATAGCGATCAGCTTGCAGCCTGATCTCACGTTCATCGGCATCTCCGGCAGAATGGAGACGCCCAGTCCCGCCTTGACCATATTGATGATGGTGAGAAAGCATCCGGTCTCGAGGATGACGCGAGGTGGCGAGGCGCCCGTGCCGAGTGTCGCCAGCGCATGCTCGTCCATGCAATGGGCATCCTTGAACAACAACAGTGGCGCGACGGATAGTTGCTCTAATGTGACGGGATCTTCCTCCTGAAGCGGGTGGTTCTCGCCGACCACTGCAAACAACTTTTCCTTCATCAGCTCAACCGCGACCAGTCCTTCCACGTTGGCCGGAAGTGGCATGACCGCCAGATCGATGATCTCCGTTCTTAGCCATTCGAGGAGTACTGCCGGGCAGTCTTCCTTCGCCTGCAATTCGATAAGTGGATGCTGCTTCACAAACCCGGCCAGGACAGACGGTAAGAAGAATGGGGAGAGCGTCGGACTCACACCCAGCGTCACTCGCCCGTTCTCGATCTCCACCATCTCGCGGATCTCGCTCTGGGCCTCATGGAGCTGCTGGAGAATCGCCTTGACCTTGGGAAGGAAGGCCTCGCCAAAGGGAGTGAGGCCGACGGCGAGCCCTTTGCGGTCAAAGAGCTTCGCACCAAGCTCGTCCTCCAGCTTCATCATCTGCTGCGATAGAGCGGGTTGAGACACGTGCTCGCGCCTGGCCGCGCGGGTAAAGCTACTGCACTCAGCTATCGCTCGAAAGTATCGCAGTTGATGTATTTCCACGAGAGGTCTGTCCAAAAGGCGCGCGCTGGCAACAACGTCAAATATACCGGCTGAGCAAAACTAAGTGGGTGGCAAGGGCTCAGCGCTCCTATCTATAAGGCTTATCTATAGTCCCATAGGAAGACAGACTGTAATTCTGAGGACACATTCGCATCCCACGCGGTGTTCGCTGCAACTTTTCCTCAGAAGGGGACGCTCCCATGTGCAAGTCGCAAGAAGCCGCCGGCAGATCAATCTCTTTACGAACGCTCGTCATGCTCACAATCTTAGGACTCGCTGTTTTTGCAGCCAACGCGGGCCTGGCGCAGGATACCGGCCAGAGCGGAAATCAGCCCAAGGCTGGCGCAGTGTTCGCCATGACCAACATAGCCGCCCGCAACCAGATCGTCGTCTTTAGAAGGGCGACGAACGGGACTCTAACGGCGGTAGACCGCGTCTGGACTGGTGGTAGCGGCAAGGGGGACGACTTCGATACGCAGGGCGGCCTGGTGCTTCGTGACGATCATCGCTTCCTGTATGCGTGCAATGCGGGAAGCAACGACATCAGCGTGTTCGCCGTGGACGGTACCAGGCTAACGCTGATTCAGAAGATATTCTCTGGCGGTGTAGTGCCGGAGAGCCTGACGTTCCATGGCAATCTGATGTACGTCCTCCATGGCTCAGTCGCGGATAATAACATCTCCGGTTTCACGGTGGCGGCCAATGGACGTTTGACGCCGTTGCCACATTCGACCCGGGCCTTGAGCTCTCCCATCGCCGTTCCCGGCGATGTGCAATTCAGTCCTGATGGCCGTGTGCTGGTAGTGACGTTAAAAGCTGCGCAGGTCGGCGTGAATCCGGGTCCGTTCGTAATCGATACCTTTACCGTCGGGGCGAATGGTCTGGCGAGTGCAGCCCGGCCGCAAGCATCCTTCGGCAGACGGCCTTTCGCTGCCGTCTTCCGCAGCAACGGCCGCATGATCGTCGTCGAGTCGCACAATCCGTTTCCCAATCAGGCGGCGGCATCTTCGTACAATGTGAATCCCGCCACCGGCGAGATTGACGTGATCACCGGCTCGGAACATAACGGGCAGACCGACTCGTGCTGGGTCTTGCTGAGCAAGGACGAGCGCTATGCCTACACGGCGAATTTTGCCACCGGTACGGTCTCCAGCTTCCGCTTCGAACCCAGCGGTAACGTTGAGTTGATTAACGGCAGAGCGGCCGTCCTCGGGCTTACCAGTCAACCCACCGATATACGTATCAGCGAGGATGGCCATTTCTTCTATGTGCTCCTCAGGGGCGCCGGTGCGGTGGCCGCCTTCCGTATAGAAGAGAATGCGAGCCTCACGCCTTTGGGCCGCGTCAGCGGCGGCCTTCCCGCCAACACTGGCGCCTCCGGTCTCGCCGCTTACTAACGCAATCGTTTCCTCGGCAGCTATTTTTTCTCCGGGGTGACGCGGCGACTTTGCGTCATCCCGATTCTTTTAGTGCCCACAATGACCCGCAGCTCTCACTCGCGTGGAGGTAGTAGAGATGGATACCCGCATGGATTTTGTAAACGTCGCATCAGCCGATGCGATTCCTGCAAGGCGCGTCGCCGTATTGGACGGAGCAAATCTGGAGGGCATCGGCGGCGCCGTAAGCCGATATGGCGTGGCCGTCGTACTCATCTGGATCGGTTGCATGAAATTCACCGCCTATGAGGCGATGGGAATCACACCGCTGGTCTCGCACAGCCCGTTCTTTGCCTGGATGCTCTCCTTCATGGAGATTCGGACACTCTCAGCCGGGATAGGCGTGGTCGAGATCGTAGCCGGGCTGTTGATAACCTCCCGCCGCATCTCTCCGCGCGCTTCAGCGATCGGCAGCTTTCTTGCAGGAGGAACATTCCTGATCACCTTGAGCTTTCTGCTCTCGACCCCTGGCGTCTGGGCCGCGCCGGCGGGAGGCTTTCCCGCGCTTTCGGCGAGTCCCGGTCAATTCCTGATCAAAGATATTGTCCTGCTCGGCGCATCGATCTGGTCTTTGGGTGAGGCCATGAAACACATCCGGCGCATATCGCATATCGCGGAGTAAGCGGGTACGCAGGGGGGCTTGCGACTTCTTGAGCCGCCCTGCTGCACGGGCTTCACAGAGCGCGTCTCACGAAAGATCACAGTGGTAGAAAGGCGGTCTGGCGTCTCCACGCAGTTCGTCTTGGTATTCGTCTACGAGCGGGCAGCATCTGAGTCATGAGGGTCTCGGCGCGGGCGCTGTTAGACCCGGCCTTCAGAGACCTGACACGGAGATGAACATGCACCCTGCACAACTGCAGCAGTCTGACGCGCACGAATCGCCGGCGCGGGATAGCGTATGCATCGCCCGCATCCAAAGCGCGCTCAAGGACAACGGACTGGATGCGGTGCTCTGCGCCTTTCCTTCGAACGTGCTGCTGTTGAGCGGATGCTGGCCGGTCATGGGCGCTACCGTCGCCATCGCGACGCGCGAGGGTGAGGTACATCTGATCTTGCCCGAGGACGAAGTGCAGATCGCATCCGCCACCTCGGCCGCCGGACAGACGACCTTCCAGCCCGGATCGCTCGAGGCCGTCACGAACGCCGACCTTGCTATCCGTGAGCCGCTCACCGGGATCCTCCGATCGCTCGGTCTGGAACGCGGCCGGCTTGGCGTCGAGACAGGCGCAACAGCGCTGCCCGTTTCTTATCTTTCGCAGTACCACTATGGCGGCGCACTGCGCGAATCTCTTGCAGGCGCGCTTCCGCAGATGCAGTTTGTGCCGGCCGACGCTCTGCTGAAGCGTCTTCGTGCCATCAAGAGCCCGATGCAGTTGGAACGGCTGCGCGCCTCCTGCGCTCTTGCCGGCGAGGCCTATCTCACGGGAGCGCAGCAGTTGCGTCTCCGGCTTGGCGGCGGTTTGCATGAGCCCGCGGCTGCCCATCTCTTTCGCGCTGCGTTCGCCGAGGCTGACGGTCGTGCCGCCATTGGTCGCAGCGGCAGTTACTTTTTCTGCATGTCCGGACCGAACTCCGCTACCGCCAGCGCCGCCTATGCGCGCACCCGGCTGCGTGCCATAGAAGACGGCGACCTCATCATGATCCACTGCAATTCGCAGGCGGACGGCTACTGGACGGACGTGACCCGCACCTTCTGCAATGGCGACCCAACGGCGAAACAGCATGCGATGAGAACAGCCATTCTGGAGGCGCGCGCGGCTGCTCTGGCTTCGATCGGCCCCGGGGTGCCGGCATGTGCGGTCGACAAGGCGGCGCGTGACCTCATGAGTGCGCACGGCTTTGCGAAAGAGTTCAGACATGCGACCGGTCACGGCGTGGGCTTCAGCGCTGCCAATCACGATGCGATTCCCCGCATCCATCCGAAGTCGAAGGATGTGCTCGAAGAGGGCATGACGTTCAACGTCGAGCCGGCGGCTTACTTTGATGGATACGGCGGCATGCGCCACTGCGATGTCGTGGCCGTGACCAGCACCGGCGTCGAGGTGCTGACCGACTTTCAGAACACAGCGGCGTCCCTGACCATTCACTCCGATCAGGCTAGTCGAAAAGATCCGTGATCTCAGCCGCCGAGTCGCGGTCAAGGAAGACGGTGGCGTCTGGGTGTTGCCGAAGGATGGTTGCAGGGCAGGCGGGCGAGATAGCCTCAGTCAGCGCGCGCCGCATGATGTGCGCCTTGCGGGTCCCCGGAACCGAAACAATCAGCTTGGGCACCCGTACGATCGCCGGAATGGTGAGCGTAAGCGCCCGCTGGGGAACCTGCTCTAGACTCCCGAACCATCCCTCGGCGACCTGCTGCCGGCGGCAGTCCTCATCGAGACGCACTACCTTCACCGCCTCGGGATCGTTGAAGTCGGCGGCGTGCGGATCGTTAAACGCCAGATGCCCGTTCTCTCCAATTCCCAGCAAGCACAAACGAGGAGCCGCTGCCTCCAGCAGCGATGCACACGCGCTTGCGCCATGACTCGGATCACCCGTCCGCGCTTCCATCTCGTGGAATGCGCGCAGCTTCACGCGATTAGTCAGATGTTCCCGCAGATACCGGCGGAAGGAAGCCGGATGATCGATCCCAATGTCCAGATATTCATCGAGATGGAAGCCGGAGATGTGAGCCCAGGCAATCCCGGAAGAAGCGGTCAGAGCCTCCAGCATCGCCGTCTGCGATGCGGCCGCAGCGAAGACGACGGCGACCTCCCCCGCACTGTCACCCACATGGGGCAGTGCGCTCGATGCTGCCCGTGCCGCTTCAACGCCGGCCGCTCTTCGGTCGGCATGTACCTCCACGTGGAGTGTTCCCACGATCAGCCTCTTCACGGCATTCATACGCGCGAAGGCTCCTTTCGTTTTCATGCCGGAACTCGTACTCTTATAGTTGCCCCGCGAACGTCTGCGGCACCATCCAGTATGCGGCTTGCTGGCATCAGAACAGGAACAGCAGTACCATCGCCTGTCATAACAGCCCCAAGGAGAAAGCATGAACACTGCGATTCTGGATATTCCACTCCGTCGAATCGATGGTACGGAGATGATGCTGCGCGAGTACAAGGGCGACGTGCTCATGATCGTGAACGTCGCCTCGGAGTGTGGGCTGACGCCTCAGTACGAGGGTCTGGAGGCCATCTACAAGCGCTTCAGGAATCAAGGCTTCCAGGTTCTCGGCTTTCCTGCGAACAACTTCGCGGGGCAGGAGCCTGGCAGCAACCAGGAGATCCAGTCCTTCTGCCGCACCAGCTTCGGGGTCGATTTTCCCATGTTCGAAAAAATCTCCGTAGCCGGCCAGGACACGCATCCGCTCTATCAGGCCCTCATCCGCGCGCAGCCCAAGGCTAACGGAGGCAACGGGGAGTTTCGCCAGCATCTGATCGAATTCGGGGTCACGCCCAATCAGGATCCCGAGATACTGTGGAATTTTGAGAAGTTCCTCGTCAGCCGCGACGGTGACGTCGTCTCACGCTTTGCGCCCGACCTGGTTCCAGAGGATCCTGCGATTCAGTCTGCGATTGAGGCTGAACTCTCCGCAGCGTCTTAGGCCGCATAAATCTCGGGTCTGCGAACAAGTGCCGGACCTATGGACTCGCTAGATCGATTGGCAGTGGCGACAAGCAAAATATTTCTGTTCAGCCTGACATTCCCTCCAGAAGTGAAAACATCGTAGCGAGTGTTCAGCGGGCATCTGCCAGCCGGATGTCTCTATCCAAAGACGCATGACGAAACAGGCACCCTCGTCCCTGGATGAGCCGAAGCAACTCTCCGGCCGCCAACCCGCGGGCCACGGCTGGTTCCGCTCCATTTGCTTGCGCATCGGTTGGCGTCGGTTCTGCGGCATGCTGGTGTTTCTCGCCTTCATCACCGGCCTATTCTTCGTCAACTACTACTGGCCATACCGCTACCGCCAGGTCGAGCCGCTACTCGAAAGTGTCTTAGCAAGCCAGGTCAAGATCGTCCACTATCATCGGTCGTATTTTCCCCATCCCGGCTTCGTCGCCGATGACCTCACACTCCGGCGGAATAGCGCACCCGATCTGCCGCCGGTCGGCTCTGCCCGTCATGTTGTTGTCCAGGGACGCTGGATCGATCTGCTCACGCTCCACCGCAGTGTCCATCTCGTCTACATCGAAGGCCTGCACGTCGTCATCCCTCCCGTCGGCAGCCGCGCCAACAAGGAAGACTTTCCACCCGGCAGCAGTGCCGACTTTGCCGGCCCGGAAACCATGGTTCAACAGCTCAATATCCGCGACGCCGTCCTGGACATCATGAAGGTCGACGGCCATCGCTACCGCTTCCCCATCCGCCAGATCATCATGCGCAATCTACACAAGGGCCAGGCCGTCCCCTATTTTGTTGACATGGAAAGCGCGCAGCCGAAGGGCCGGCTTCAGGCCAACGGGAGCTTCGGTCCGCTGGTCGCCGGCCATCTGGCCAGTACTCCCGTCTCCGGGAGCTACTACTTCGCCCCGATTGATCTGAGCAGCATCTCCGGCCTTACCGGAACCGTGTCCGGCAGCGGCCACTTCCATGGGCCGCTTGCCAGTGTCGAGTGCGACGCGCAGGGTGAGATTCCGAACTTCGCCGTGGGAGCTGGGCGGCGCACCCGCGTCAGCGCTAAGGCGCAAGGAGCCGTCAACGGCCTGAACGGCGACATCGCGCTGAAGTCCATCGAGGCGCACTCCGGGGATAGTACGGTGTTGGCCCACGGCGGCATCATCGGAAACCCCAAAGCCGTGAGCCTCGAGCTCTCCGTCGTCCACGGCCGTGCGCAGGACATCCTCCGCCCCTTTATGTCGAGCGAGGCTCCGATCGTCGGCGCAGTCCGGCTTCACGGGCACGCCTTCCTCGCTCCGGCGCAACACAATGCGACGTTTTTCGATCGGCTACTCGTCGACGGTGCCTTCGATGTGCCCGACGAGCGCCTGACCAACGCCGCAGCCGAACAGAAACTCTCGGCCTTCAGCGAACGCACCCAAGGGAAGAAATCTCCAAAACCCAACGGTCCCCCGGCAACCTCGGATGCGGCAACCGTGCAGAACGGCGATCCTGCGCCTGCCGATCCGCCCGCGGTGCTGTCCGCCCTGGGGGGCGGGGTGAGCATCCGCCATGGCGTCGCTTATTTCGAGCGCCTCCGCTTCCAAATGCCCGGAGCATCGGTCAATCTGCACGGAGAGTTTAACCTGCACAACCACTCCGTCCATCTGCTCGGCGATCTGCATATGGACTCAGATATCTCCCACGTCACCACCGGTTTCAAATCTCTGCTTCTCAAGCCTCTCGCTCCGTTCTTCAAAAAAGACACCGCCGGAGCCGTCCTACCGATCGCCGTCACCGGTTCCAGCAAGCAGTACAAGGTGTCTTCCAATCTTTTCCACCACAAGTAACAGCGATGGTTTCTAATGAAGCGGCTGGACCTTCATTCTCCTGCATCCCATCGGTTCAATTCACTAAAGATTATTCCTGTTTAAACAGCGGTAAATCGTGGTCCCTGTCTACTGAAACAAGCGCAGTCAATGTGCTACTCTCCTCGCGACGTTCATTCAGCGATCCGCGGTGTGGGCAGCCTGACTAGATCGAAGCGCCTGGGGGACTTCTTGATTCGCTCTTCGCTCACTATCCTGCGACGGCATGTTGCCGCATCCTGTCTCGTCTTCACTCCCATTCTGGCGGGAACTCACCTGTTGCTCTCGCCGTCCGCGCACGCGCAGGTGAGCACCGCCAACCTGACCGGGCTGGTGACGGACCCCACGGGCGCTGCCATTCCGGGAGCGCACGTTCAGGCAACCAGCGCAACCACCGGCTACTCCCGCGATGCGGTGACCGATGGCTCCGGCTACTACTCGTTGCAGAACATGCCGATTGGTTTGTACCACGTCGCCGTCGGGCAGACGGGCTTTGCGAAGGTAGACCAGGATGTGTCGCTCGATACGGGCCAGAAGGGGCGGCAGGACTTTCACCTGCGGCTCGGCACGGAGCAGCAGACGGTACAGGTGCAGGAGAACAGCACCACCCTCTCTCCCGACGATGCCTCCATCGGCACGGTGGTGAGCGACACCACCATCACCCAAACCCCGCTCTACCTTCGCAACTGGGACGACCTGCTGCGCACCGTCCCCGGAGTGCAGATCAGCCGCTATACCCAGCAGAGCGGCAACACCTCAGCAGGGCGCACCGGTGATTTCAATGTGAACGGCGTTCATTCGCTGCAGAACAACTTCATCATGGATGGCATCGACAACAACACCTTCTCCGAGAATGTGCAGGAGTTGAGCACAGAGGCATCCCACCCCTCGGTCGATGTGATCCAGCAGTTCAACGTCATCACCAATCCCTATTCGTCGGAGTATGGCCGCAGTCCTGGCGCGGTGGTCTCAGTGAATACCCGCGGCGGCGGCAACCAGTTCCACGGTCTGGCCTTTGAGTACCTGCGCAACGACTACTTCGACGCGAACGATTTCTTCTCCAACCACAACGGACTGCGCAGACCGAAGAACAACCAGAACCAGTTTGGCGGCTACTTCGGCGGCCCGATCGTGAAAGACAAACTCTTCTTCTTCTTCGATTACGAGGGAACACGGATCAAGCAGGGAGTCTCGCGCATTCAAACCGTACCGCTCGATAACGAGCGCATGGGCGATTTCAGTGCGGCGACCGGCGCGGCGGTTGGGGTTAAATATCCCACCATCAAGGACCCGCTGACCGGGCAGCCTTTTCTGGATAACAAGATCCCGGATGGCCGGATCGATGCCGCCGTTGCCAAGCTGATGGCGCTCTTTCCCGAGCCCAATGTGCGGACGGGCAGCCTGATTCCACAATTGAACAACTACACCCGCAACGCGTTGCTGACGGACAACGACGACAGCTACGATGCGCGCGTCGACTGGATTCCCTCCTCCAACGATACCGTCTTTGTGCGCTACAACTATTCCAACCGGACGCGCAGCATTCCCGGGTACTTTGGCGGGTTGGCGGACGGAACATCCACGTCAGCGTGGGGAGATCAGCAGCTCAAATCGCATAGCCTGGTGCTGGGCTGGACGCGAGTCTTCAGCCCTCGTGTGGTAAATGATTTCAGGATCGGTTGGGTGCGGAACTTCTCCTACGCGCAACAGCAACCGTTCAGCCTTGCTCCGGCCGATCAGTTCGTTCCCGGCATACCGCCCTCATCGCAGATCGGCGGGGGCGTACCGCAGACCACCTTCAGCAACTTCACCTTTATCGGTTCGCCGGACTTCCTGCCCAAACAGCAGGTTCCGCAACAGTTCCAATACAACGACGTGGTGACCTACTCCGTTGGCCGCCACAACCTGAAGGTGGGCGCGGATGTGTATGCGCCCATGCGAAACATCTTTCAGGATGAAGGCGGTACCCGCGGCGACCTCACCTTCACCGGCGGCTTCACCGGATTGTCCTATGCCGATGGTCTGCTGGGACAAACGCAGAGCACGCAGTTGACCAACCTGTTCGTTGTCGACCAGCGGCTGTGGATGACCTCTGCCTTCTTCGAAGACGACTGGAAGGCCACGCCGAAGCTCACCCTGAACCTGGGCCTGCGCTACGACTTCGCCAGCCCGGCGTTGGAAGCGAAGAATCAGATGGCGAACTTCAACCCGGCAGGCAACGGCGGTGCGGGATCGCTGGTCTTTGCGAAGTCCGGCTCCATGGAAGACCGCGCGCTGGTACAACCGAACACTAGGAACTTCGGCCCGCGTATCGGAGTCTCCTACTCGCCGGACGCGAAGACGGTGCTGCGTGCCGGCTACGGCATCTATTACTCGCTGTTTGAGCGTTTTGGCAGTGAAAACCAGCTCGCGCTCAATCCGCCCTTTCTGGTCAACCGCGTGGTCGCCAGCAATACAGCCTCGGTGTTGACCCCTGCGATCGGTTTCCCGGCCGGCTATCTGGATCCGGCAAATATTAACCTCAACGCACTGACTTCCTATCACGTCCGTGCCGTCAACCCGCATGACCCTTTCCCTTACGTGCAACAGTACAGCTTCGGCGTCCAGCGGGCTTTCGGCAACGACTGGACCGCGGAGGTCGATTACGTGGGCACCAAGTCCACGCATCTCGATGTGCTCGCCGATCTGAATCAGCCGCTGATCGTGAACGGCCAGTCCACCGGCGTGAAACCCTATGCTCCAGCGCCCGGCACGGCTGCTCCCAGCAGCTTCGGCCAGATCGAGTACGCCAATCCCATCGGGTACGGCAACTACAACGGCCTGCAGGCGAGCCTCAATCATCGCTTCAAACAGGGACTCTCCTTCCGGGCGGCCTATACCTACTCGCGTGCGCTGGATAACGCACCGGAAGAGCTCGAAAGCAACTCCGGTGCTCCACCGGATGGACGCAACTACAGCAAATGGTATGGACCGGCCGACTTCGATATACCGCATCGCGTCTCCGCCAACTACACCTATGAACTGCCCTTTGGCCGCGGCAAATCCATGCTGAACAGCGGCGCGCTTTCGTGGATCCTCGGGAATTTCCGGACCTCCGGCGTCTACACCTACTACAGCGGTCATCCCTTCACCGTTAACGCCGGCGGTGCGCTGGCTGCCTCGCTCGATCCGTATGGCGAAGCCACGGCGGTTCCGTTTGTCATCGGCAAACCGCATATCGTCAACGACCCGAGTTGCTGGTTCTATGCGGCAAAGAACAAGGCGTGCGGCATGCTGGCGCCTACGCTGACCGATGCATACGCGCTTCCGGCTTCAGGGCAGGTGGGCAACAGCGGGCGCAATACCCTGCGCGGCCCACGGATCAGCGTCTTCGATGCATCGCTGCTGAAGGAATTCCCGCTCACCGAGAGAGTGAATCTGGAGGCGCGCTGGGAGGTCTTCAACGTGGCGAATACACCGGAGTTCGGTCAGCCCAGTGGCAACTTCCAAAGCAATGCCGCCGGCAGCATCACGACGCTCTCCGGAGATCCGCGGGTGATGCAGTTTGCGTTGCGGCTGTCCTTCTAGAGCCGTAGCCTCACGGGCCGGCTCGCCTCCTCCGGGGTGCCGGCCCCGCGTTTCTCGGGTCCATTCATGAAGCTAAGAACATATCTCAGCTTGCTGCTCTTTCTAGCAGGCATTTGCCTTCTGCACGCGCAGGCCCCGCCGGAGCACGGCGACCTCACGCTCTCTGGCGATATCGCCAGCAGTCAAACGGGCAGTTATGTGGAGGCGCCCTTTACAGTGCCGCCCGGCGTCGACCGCATCTCCATCGCGCTCTCCTACACCGGGAAACAGGACCACTCGGTGCTCGATCTGGGGCTCGAAGATCCAGATCGGCCGCGCGGTTGGAGCGGCGGCAATAAAGATCACTTCACTATCAGCGTTTCCGACGCAACGCCCTCCTATCTGCCGGGGCCCGTCGTTCCCGGCAAATGGAAGCTGCTTCTGGGGGTCGCCAATATCCGGACGGGAAAGACCGTCCACTATACTGCGGCGATCTCCTTCCTTATGGCTGGCGCGCCCCACGTGGACAGCTTCGCGGACGAGCCGCTGAGCACAAAACCCCGCTGGTATCGCGGCGATCTTCACATGCATACCGGCGAAAGCGATGGGAGCTGTACGAGTCAGAGCGGAAAATCCGTCCCATGTCCTGTATTCGTCACCGTGCAGGCCGCAGTTGCGCGCGGACTGAATTTCATCGCTATAACGGACCACAACACGACCGCCCAGTACAACGACGAGCGCGAACTGCAGCCCTTCTATGACAAACTGCTGCTCATTTCTGGCCGCGAGATCACCACCTATCGCGGCCATGCGAATGTCTATGGCACGACGCGCTCGCTCGATTTTCGCGTTGAAGCGCCGGGAAAGCCATCGGTGCAATCGCTCTTAGCGCAGGCGCAGCGGCTCGGGGCATTGGTATCGATCAACCATCCGGTGCGGAACTTCGGCGAGGCATGTATCGGCTGCGGCTGGAAACCGGCTGCGGGCAATGACATGCGCAATGTCAATGCCATTGAGGCGGTGAATGGCGTCAATCCGCAGTTTTACCTGAATGACATCGCCTACTGGCAGCAGCAGCTCAACCGGGGATATCGGCTTACCGGTCTCGGCGGCAGTGATACACACAAGCCGGAGCAAAAGACCACCGGCGACCCAACGACTGTCGTATATGCCAGCGATCTCTCGGTCACAGCCATTCTCGATGGCATTCGCGCCGGCCGGGTCTTCGTGGATCTCACCGGTTCGCGCGACCGCATGCTGGAGGTGGAGGCTGTGGACGATCGAGGGAGCACGGTGCACATGGGCGATACGCTCGCGTCGCCGCATGGCCGGAAGGCGATGCTCCATGTACACGTCGTGGGCTGCGCCGGCTCATCCGTGCGCATCACCATGGATGGAGAGACCCCGGCCGGCCTGCAGCCCCAACCCATTGCCACTGCAGACCAGAGTGTGGCAGTCCCCTGGATGAGTGACGGCGCACGTCACTGGATACGCGCGGACGTTCTCTCGTCAGACGGGCATCTCCAACTCCTTGGCAATCCCATCTATCTGAACTGGAATAGCGCAGCAGCCACGCGGTGAGCATGTCTGTACAGACACCTGCGATCTATCATCAGCAACTGCACTCATAGCCGCATAACTTCGGCGTAGAGAGCGGGCAAGCCCCAGGAGGTTCTCCTTGCAGATCGACAGTTTTTTTGGCCGCGGAGCAGCGGGTTGTCTTGCAGCATTGACCGCCGGCCTTTGCCTTGCACCGCACAGCATGGCACAGCAGCCGGACGGCAGCGTGCGCATGAATCAGATTCAGGTGATTGGCACCCACAACAGCTATCATGCGGGCCTCACGCCCGGCATGGCTACGCTGCTGGAGCACACCAGGCCGAAGGCCGCCCGCGCCTTGGACTATCGACATGCGGGCCTGGACGCGCAGCTTTCCGCCGGTGTGCGGCAGTTCGAACTCGACATCTTTGCAGACAGCAAGGGAGGCCGGTACGCGCACCCCTCCGGTCCGGAGCTAATCAAGCAGGCGAGAATTCCGGCTGACCCAGATCCGGACCCGCAAGGGGTGATGCTGAAGCCCGGATTCAAGGTGATGCACACGCAGGACATCGACCAACACAGCACCTGCCAGCCATTCACACGCTGTCTGGAGATCGTTCGCGCGTGGTCGCGGAGTCATCCGAACCACCTCCCCATCTTCATTCTGGTGGAGACCAAGCAGGGAGAGGCGCTTTCGGGAGCGCACTCGGTAACTCCCGAGCCGTTTACAGCAGCGAGCTTCGACGCTCTGGATGCCGAGATCCGCTCCGTCTTTCCGCCTGACGAACTCATCACGCCGGATATGGTTCGCGGCGCCCATGCGACGCTCAATGAAGCAATCCGCGCAAACGAATGGCCGATGCTTGCGCAGGCCCGCGGCAAGGTGGTCTTCCTGATGGATCAACGGAATGTAGGGCCGCTGTATCTTGCGGGCCACCCTTCGTTACGCGGACGTGTGCTCTTCACGAACGCGGCGCCGGGGCAGCCCGACGCGGCGTTTACGGAGGAGAATGATGGTTCTGAGCAGACCATCGCTGCGCTGGTGCGGCAGGGATATCTGGTCCGCACGCGGACAGACGCCGATACCGAGGAGGGGCGCTCCGGCACTACGACTAGACGCGACGCCGCCCTCGCAAGTGGAGCGCAACTGCTCAGTACCGACTACCCCGCGTCCGAGCCTGCGAAGTGGACGGGCTACTTCGTGAGCTTCCCCGGTGGCCTGATCGCTCGCTGTAATCCAGTGCTGAAGCCGGTTGGATGCGTCGATGCTGGACTAACCACAGTCCCAGGAGTGCTGCCCGCGAAGTAGCTCCTCAGGTCCCGCACGCGGCGTGCTCTTTGCGCTGAGCACGGGCTGAATCCTACAATGGGGCAGTTAGACCCTGCCCTTCGCCATCGCATCGAGCGTGTATGCTGGCGATCCTGGCGCGAGGGTGTTGTCCGGCAATCTGCGCCGGGTGGAGATCACAGCATGAGCCTCTACGTGAGCGTCGGCAACCCGGGCACAGCCTTGTCGTCCGCTCAGTTGCAGGAGCTTCTCACATCCGCACTGGTCCAGTTGGGCGAGCGGAGGCGCGTGCTGGCGGTGCCACCGGACCAGACACGCATCTACTCCCGCGCCGGTGAGTTGACCCGTTTCACGCATGCATTTTACGGAGGCAGGCTGAAGGCAGTGCTGCCCGCGCTGGGTACCCACAGCGCCATGCAACCGGCACAGATCACACGCATGTTCGGCGACCTGCCACAGTCATTGTTCCGTGTCCACAACTGGCGCACGGATGTGGAGACGCTGGGCGAGGTGCCGGGAAGCTTCATCGCCGAACAGTCCGAAGGAAAGCTCAACTATCCCTTCCCCGCACAGGTAAACCGCTTGATCGCAAGCGGCGGCTTCGACCTTGTGCTCTCCATCGGACAGGTGGTGCCCCACGAAGTGATCGGCATGGCAAATGGGAACAAGAACATCCTGATTGGGACCGGCGGCCCGGAGAGCATCAACCGCAGCCATTATCTCGGGGCTGTCTACGGCATGGAGCGCTTGATGGGCCGCGCGCAGAATCCGGTACGCGCGGTGCTGAACTACGCGGACGAGCACTTTCTGCGCGGAGTCCCCATCGTCTATGTGCTGACCGTGATCAATCAGCAGCCCGATGGCAGCTCAGCTCCGTGCGGTCTGTTCATCGGCGATGACTCGGAGTGCTTCGAGCGCGCGGCGGAGTTGAGCCTGCAGGCGAATTTCGACTTGCTGGATGAGCCCTTGCACCGCGCCGTGGTGTACCTCGATCCGCGCGAGTACAAGAGCACCTGGCTGGGGAACAAGGCGATCTACCGCACGCGGATGGCGCTGGCGGATGACGCGGAGCTGATCATCCTGGCTCCAGGCGTGCGGGAATTCGGAGAAGACGCGGCGATCGATGCCCTGATTCGCAAGTACGGCTATCGCGGCACTGAGGCGACGCTCCAGGCGGTGAAGCAACATCCCGATCTGGCGGCGGACCTAAGCGCCGCCGCACACCTGATCCACGGCTCATCGGAGGGACGCTTCCGCGTCACCTACTGCACTGGCGGCCTGACCCGGGCAGAGGTGGAGAGCGTTGGCTTCGGCTACGCCGATCTGGAGACAATGCTCAAGCGGTATCCGGTGCAGGAACTCTCCGACGGCCTTCATCATTCCGGGCAGGAGGAGTTCTTCTTCATCTCCAAGCCATCGCTCGGCCTGTGGGCAGCCAGGGAGCGGTTCGCCGGCAATCAAGGCGACGCGCCTCGTTCAACCGCAGCTCACCACGCGATCCTGGCCGGGAAAAACTCCGCGAAGAGATCGTCGTAGTAGGGCTTGATCTCCAGAACCTTGGGCTTGGTGTGACCCTTGGAGTAAAGATCGTAGGGATTGAACTGATTCACCCACGCGAACATCTCCTCGTCATGCTTGCTCATCAGGTGCTTGTACGCGCCATGCCGGTGAGCCGCATAGAAGGAGTGATACCGCAACATGTAGAGCGCTGCTTCCGGCAGATAGTTCTTCATCACCTCGCCGATGTAGCCATCGTGTCCGAACGACATGTGTACCTTGTCCAGCCCGCAGTTTGGCTCGTAAATGCCGTACTTGGTCTGGTATTCCGGAACATGGATGTCGGGGTTGCTGCGAAAGTATTCCGGAAACACCACCTGGTCTGAATAGGCGCAGCCTACGGGGAACGTATCGCCAACTACGCCCCACTGCGGCTCGCCGTACAGGCAAAGCACCTTGCCCAAATCGTGAATGAAGCCGGTCAAGACAAACCAGCGTGGATGCCCATCCTTGCGAATGGCCTCTGAGGTCTGCAGCAGGTGCTCGATCTGCGTCAGATCAGTGTCGGGATCACTGTCATCTACCAGCGTGTTGAGGTATTCCGCCGCCTCCCAGATGCTCTTCTCACCCTTGTCGAGACCGAAATACTGCTTTTCCTTGCCGAGCACATACGCGAGCGTCTGATGCTCATGGTTCAGGCGATAGAACTCCGCTACGCCCGGATTGGCCGTGGCATCGTACTGGCGAAACTCAGATTCCGACTTCCCTTCCTCATAACGGCCGGCGAGGAAGTCATCCCACTCTTCTAGATCCTGCAATGGGCCTTGCGTTGTCTGCGGTGAAGTGGTCATGATCGGTCCTCCGCCTTCATCGTTCTCTATGGAATCCTGCGTCGATCTCTATGAATAACGATACGCGCCCAGCCAAATGCCGTACAAGCTCCTTGGCCGCACACTTCGCAGTGAACGATTACCGTCGACATGCGTCTGCCGGGACCCTCAGGAGAATCGGGTTCTTCGCCACAGACCCCAGCCGCAGGCCAGCACACTCCCCAGGAGCACGATGGAGAGCACAACAATCCATCGCACATTCATCGCCAGCGGTGGCACTTTGGCGCGGATCCCCAGCCAGATAAAGATGCCCACGGCCGCAGATACGATCGCGTAATCCCACCAGCGCCGTCTCTCCGTCTGGTCGCCGCACTCGTCTCCACTTTGCGCCGCGAGCACGCGCGAATATTCGAGATGATAGCGGCGGCACTCCCGCAGCAATGCTTCGTTGGTGGAGACATTTTCCCGCGCTGACGCCACGGCGGTGCTGATGGCAAGAGCTCCAAGAATCATCACCAGCGATCCGGCGACCACCAGCAACGTATGCGACCGGTCGGCGGTGGCCAGTTCTCCGAAGACCAATGCGCCCCACGCGAGCCCCCAGAGCTGGTTGGTATTGGAGAGCGGTATCCCTCGACCGATACCGATATACTTTGCGGCAAATTGCTGAAACAAGTCTCCGATGACCCACACGAAGCCCCCGAGAAAAAGCCAGAAGAGCAGCCCGGGAGAACGCAGAAGCTGGAAGGCGGTCGAATGCAAGCCGCCGTCCAACGCCAGCGTAAGGGCAAGCACTGTCCCCAACTCACCCACGGTGAACACGGTAACGAAAGAGAGTGGGTTCATGCCGCTGAGGTAGGCCTTGCGATAGGGCACATACATGGTGCCCCACATCACGCTTGCGCCGGCAGCCGCAAGAACTCCTTTGACCGCGTGCGCCGGCGCTGCGCCGCCATGGATGGTGCTGAAGCCGAGCATCACCGCCGCAATGACAATGGCAACGGCTCCCGCGACTACCTTCGCGATGTTCCTGGCGCTTGCGCCCTCTAACTCCCGAAACAGCAGCCGGCCCCAGACGAGCCCAACGAGCGCGTTGGTGTTCCACAGCGGAAAAGCGATAGTGAGGCCGACATCGCGGATGGCGAAGACGGTCAACGTATTGGCGACGGCCCAAAGCGCACCCGCAAGAATGGCCCACACCAGTAGGTGTTTCTTTTCGGCCAGATCGCGGAAGACGTACCCTGTGCCCTTCAGCAGCGTGGGAAAGGTCCATCGCGCGGTGAAGACGCCCGCCACCATACACAGCGAGATGGCGAAGGGCGAAAAGCCGACGGTCACCAGCTTGGTGGGCGCCTCGGCCGCGCCCAGCCATACTCCCGCGGCGAGTCCGCACGCCACCCCCAGTCCGTGCAGAGAGAGTCTGGATGACTGGCCATGCGACGTAAGCATCAGCGCAGGCTCACCAGCAGAACGATCCCCAGCAGCAGCACGAACAACGGCACCAGGAAATGGCTATCGGTGAGGACGGCTCGCGTGGTCGTAACAAAGCTCATCGGCTGACTCACCTGGGCTGTCGCGCCCGCACACCATATAGAGCTGAGCCAAATCCTGTCAAGCCTCGCCCGCAGCGGTCGGTCTAATCACGATAGCTGAACCTTCCTGAGCCGTAAGGCATTCGTGATGACCGAGACCGAGCTGAAGGTCATGGCCGCGCTGGCGATCATGGGGCTGAGCAGCAAGCCAAACACCGGATACAGCACGCCCGCCGCCAGCGGGACCCCCAGGCCGTTGTACACAAACGCAAAAAACAGATTCTGCCGGATGTTGCGCATGGTGGCGTGGCTCAGTTTCCGGGCTCGCACGATGCCGCGAAGATCTCCCTGCACCAAGGTCAGTCCAGCGCTCTCCATGGCCACATCCGTACCCGTGCCCATGGCAATGCCCACGTGAGCCTGCGCCAGCGCGGGAGCGTCGTTCACGCCATCTCCAGCCATTGCTACAATCTTGCCCGCGGCTTGCAACTTCGTCACGACCTCTGCCTTGCCCTGCGGAAGCACCTCCGCCTCCACCTGATCGATACCCAGTTGAGCGGCGACGGCGTTCGCGGTAGTGCGATTGTCCCCGGTCAGCATCACGATCTGCACCCCTGCGCGATGGAGCGCCTGGATCGATTCGGCGGCGGAAGGTTTGATGGGATCGGAGACAGCCAGCAGACCTGCCGCCCGGCCGTCGATCACGGCATACATGACGGTGCGGCCTTCGCCGCGCATCTGCTCCGCCGCCTTTTCGATGCCCTCGGACCCCTCCACAATCTGCTGTACAGGATCCTGCGACAGAGCGGCGTTCCCCACACTTACATTACGTCCATCCACTTTGCCACTCGCGCCCCTCCCGGTCTGCGATTGAAAATCCTCAGCCCGGCTGAGTGGCAGCGCGCGCTCTTTGGCCCCCGCGACGATGGCCGCGGCCAACGGATGTTCACTGCTCTGCTCCAGGCTCGCCACCAGCCGCAGCAACTCGTTTTCCTCCATATCCGCGGCGGGCAGGATGGCCGTCAGCTTCGGCTTCCCCTCGGTCAGCGTGCCGGTCTTGTCCACCACCAGCACGTTCACCTTCTCCAGAATCTCGAGCGCTTCCGCATTGCGGATCAGCACCCCGGCCTGAGCGCCCCGGCCAGTTCCCACCATGATGGACATAGGAGTGGCCAATCCCAGCGCGCAGGGACACGCAATGATCAGCACGGCCACCGCATTCACGAACGCATATGCGAGCCTGGGCTGCGGCCCCCAGAGCGCCCATCCGGCAAAGGTCAGCACTGCGACAAGAACGACGATGGGTACGAACCATCCGGCAACAGCATCCGCCAGCCGCTGGATCGGCGCGCGCGTCCGTTGTGCTTCACCGACCATCCGCACGATCTGGCTGAGCAGTGTGTCGGCGCCGACGCGCTCGGATCGCATCACGAAGCCTCCCGTGCCATTCAACGTGCCTCCCGTCACCTTGCTCCCAGTCGCCTTCTCGACCGGAATCGGCTCTCCGGTCACCATCGATTCATCGATGCTGCTTCTGCCTTCGATCACCACTCCATCGACCGGCACCTTTTCGCCTGGACGCACACGCAGGCTTTCGCCCACCTGGATCCGCTCCAGGGGAACGTCCTCCTCTGTCCCATCCGCGCCCACCAGCCTGGCTGTTTTAGGCGCGAGGCCCAGAAGCGCCTTGAGCGCGCTCGAGGTTCGACTGCGGGCACGGAGTTCCAATACCTGCCCCAGCAGCACCAGCGTGACGATGATCGCTGCAGGCTCGAAATACACGCTTACCTCGCCGGCGTGCATCTGAAACGAATTCGGAAATAACGAGGGAAAGAATAGCGCAATCACGCTGTAGCCATAGCTTGCGCCGGTACCAAGCGCGATCAGCGTGAACATGTTCAGGTGCCGATGGATCAACGACGCCCCGCCACGTTGAAAGAACGGCCATCCGCCCCATAGAACAACCGGCGTCGCCAGACAGAACTGCAGCCAAACGAGCGCCTTGCCGCCCAGCCAGTGTTGCATGGGCCGCCCCGGCAACAAGTCACTCACCATCAATGCGAGAAATGGAAGGCTGAGTACCAGGCTTACCCAGAAGCGCCGCTGCATGTCGACCAGTTCCGGATTCACTTCCTCGCCTGTCACCTCGCGTGGCTCAAGCGCCATGCCGCAAATGGGACAAGCGCCCGGCTCGTCGCGCACAACCTCCGGATGCATGGGACAGGTGTACTCGGTGCGCTTCGGCGCCGAAGTTAGAGTCGACGGTTCAAGCGCCATGCCACACTTCGGGCACGGTCCCGGCCGTGTCTTATGAACTTCCGGGTCCATCGGGCAGATGTACTCTGCACCCTGCTGAGCGGGGATCCCACGACGCTCCTCTCGTGGACTCAGAAATTCATCAGGACTTGCAGCGAACCTCTCCGCACATGATGGATTGCAGAAGTAGTATGTCTGTCCCTTGTATGCCTGATTGCTCACCGCATCCTGCGGCTCGATCATCATTCCGCAGACGGGATCGCGGACGAGCTCCGCCTCTTCTACTTCAGCCATGGACCCACTCCTGCCATTCTTGAGACGAACTGCGGTGGTCGCAGCTCCGTTTTACTTCACGTACTGCTGAGGATTTCCATCGAATTTCCGCTTACACCCGACCGCGCAGAAGTAGTAGGTCTTGCCCTGATACTCGCTCTGTCCGGCGGCCTTCTGTGGATCGACGTTCATTCCGCATACTGGATCGCGTTCCATGGTGCCCTCCATCCCTGCTGTTCATCGCGCATTCTTGTAGATCAGATTGATCAACTCGTCGTACATCGCCCGAGCCTCTTCCGTTGAGCCCTGCTTGATCGCCTTGGTGGCGCAGTGCTCTAAGTGGTTGCGCATCAGCGAGCGCTGAACGCCCCGAAGCGCCTCCTGCACCGATGCCACCTGATGAAGAATGTCTGCACAGTAGCGCTCTTCCTCCACCATGCGCTGGATGCCCCGCACCTGTCCTTCGATCCGGCGCAGACGCTTCAGGTTCGCGTTCTTGATCTCGGGATCGACAGCGACGGCCTTTCTCGACGTCTCTTCCTTGGCCGCGCAACCACAAAGATAGTCATTGTCGAGCACATTCAGCGGCGTTGTCTTTCGAGCAGGCATATACCCTCGCAGCTCCCATTTCAATATAGGGGGGAGGGGTATGTCAACAATTGGTCCGGCCCAGGCATGGTCCCGGATCGGCCGCCGCTGACGGTGGGGCTTCGTCTCGTCTGATTCTTTGGCCGCCCGGAGCCTGCATCTCGATCCAGCCCGGGTCCGGTTCCTTTTACTGAAGCCGCCCTGGCGTCGGGCGGGCGCAATTGCCGCTTTTGGCGCGTGGTCTGCGCCGTTCCCACGACGGCTCGCCAGAGTAAATCCGTGCTGCACCACCCCTCTCGAACGGAACCCGCTGCCGGCGGGTCACCGTAATCCGTCACCCCTGTGACTATGGAGTTTGGGTAGACGGAAGGGATTTCATTTCTCAGCGCGAAGCCATCCAACAACAGGAGTAAGCTGGTAACCGGAGTTGGTGATGCCCGCGACCTTCACTCGAACGCCAGTCGAGACAGAGCGCAAGAATCCAGGATCTGGCGGACGCCCACCCGTTGACCGCAGACCGACCGGCGGCGGCGGCGGCGACGAGAACTGGGAGAACCGCAGGCCTGGACGACGGGGTCCGCGTGAGCTGCTGGGTCGCTATCGCCTGGGCGTCTTCTTCGCGCTTGCGGGCGACCTCATGTTCTTCATCGCGCTCGTCAGCGCCTTCTTCGTGCGGCAGACCGCCGGCCACTTTGACGGGCGCAGCAACTACATCATCGACTGGCACCCGCTGGCCATTCCGCCCATTCTCTACGTCAACACCGCCATCCTTCTGATCAGCACCCTCACCATGGAGGCAGCGCGGCGTCAGCTCTTCCGCGAAGTGGACGTCATGGACGAGTGGCTCGGTATCGGCCGGCCAATGGTCAAGCGCGCTGCTCCGTGGCTTGTTGCGACCGCCGTTCTGGGAGTGGCTTTCCTCGCCGGCCAGTGGATCGCCTGGGATCAGTTAGCCGATCAGGGTGTCTTCTTCGTGTCGAACCCCAGCAGCCACTTCTTCTATCTCATCACCGGCGCCCATGGCGTGCACTTGCTGCTGGGCATTGTTGCGCTGATCACCGCCGTTGCTGGACTGTTTCTGCTCAAGCGGGTCGAATTGCGCCAGATCATCGTCGACTGCACCTCATGGTACTGGCACTCTATGGGCCTGTTCTGGATCTTCCTCTTCGCCATGCTGGTCTTCTGCCAGTGAGTGCAGCTTTCAGCCTCTAGCTGCTAGCGGCTCAGCGGTGTCATCCTGACGGAGGCAGATCTCGCGGTACGAGACCGCCCAGTGGTGGGATCTGTTGTGCTTCTCTGCGCGGCTTATGCTTGAGGAGGAATAAGAC
>JBPCNO010000047.1:0-68216 GCA_051001135.1 Acidobacteriaceae bacterium | reverse complement strand
TGCAGGACCTCCGCAGCCTGCTCCAGCGATGCCTTCGGCGAGTGGGTGATACCCGCGGCGAAGAGATCGCGGCTGTGGTGCGCAATGTTGGCGGAAGAGCGATCATCCGGCGTGGCGTCCCAGGTCTGGATGTCCTTAGGAACGGTGATGTGCGCGACGCCTCGGCGCGCCATTGCGGTGCGAATGGCTTCATCGACTACGTTCACCACATGGGCCGCGCCCATGACACGTTCGTTATAGACCGACACATCCATGAAGAGCTTGTCCAGATCGACGCCCTGCTGATAGTGGGTGCCGATCAGGTCGTGAAAGGTATGGCCGGTAATGGCGAGCACGGGCTGCCCATCCATCTTGGCATCGTAGAGTCCGTTCAGCAGATGGATCCCGCCGGGGCCGGAGGTGGCGATGCACACGCCCAGCCGGCCTGAGAATTTAGCGTAGCCGCAGGCGGCGAACGCAGCCGCTTCTTCATGCCGCACCTGAATGAACCTGAGCTTGTCCTGATGCGTGCGCAGCGCCTCAAAGAGCCCGTCTATCCCGTCACCGGGCAATCCGAAGATCGTGTCGACTCCCCACTCGATCAGACGTTCGATCAATGCATCCGCAACGCTCTTAGCCATCCAGTTCTCCTCTGTCCATCTGCTGAGTTAGAGGTCTCGGCGGCTGTTTTCGATGTATGGCCTTTTTGTGGAGGCGCAGGACAGCGTCTGATTGCGTCAATCTGGATGTGGTGCAGTGTAACTTTACGGCCGCTCCTATCGGCCCGAAACCCGATCACCTAGAATAGAAGACGCGATGTTCGACCGTCCTTCCGCGTATCACTCCTCTCAGCTAAGATACGAGCTAACTACACGTAACTATCAGTGGGCAAAAAGATACGCGCTTACGCATGCACTCACATACGGGCACCCGCCGTGCGTCATCTATGCACCGGATGAGCGGGGACGGCACGGCAATTTCCTCGATGCTTCCTATAAAGAGATGCTGCGGAATCCGGCATGGGAACGGCGCATGCAGAAAGTATTCACCCAGGGACGTCGCTCGCTGCCGGCGGCCGATCGGCGATGGCGCGAGCTGGACAGCGCGCACAGCTCTGACGCGCTGCTGATGAATATCTTCTGCCACCCGCGCACGCTCGAAACACGTGCGGTCCGGTTGCTGCTGGGCATCGACGTTGCGTGCACGGCGGAGTTCGGTGTGCGTGTGCGGGTCCCCTTCAAGGATGGCAAGGCGGACCGCACGGAGGTGGACCTGGCGCTCGGCGAGTTGTTGATCGAAGCCAAGCTGACTGAATCGAACTTCCAGACGGCGCCGCACCGGCTGCTGCAACGCTATCGCGATCTCGACGAGGTCTTCGATGTGGGTCTGCTGCCCGCTACTGAGTCGACCGTCTTCTGCTACCAGCTCATCCGTGGAGCCCTGGCGGCATTCGCGCAGCAGGGCTCCTTCTGCGTGCTTGCGGATGCGCGTCGCCCGGACCTGGTGGAGGCGTGGTATCTGGTGATGCGCGCGGTGCTGCCGGTGGACCTGCGCCACCGACTGAAGCTGCTCACCTGGCAGGAACTGTTCGAGGCTTTACCGGCGGAGCTGCAGAGTTTCCTTGCCGGAAAATATGGGATCGTGCCGGGTTGACGCGAGGTATTACACCGTTGATGAAAGCGGCCAAACGCCGGCCGTTCCATCATTGCGGGCCCATGTGGATGTCGGAGACAAGGGCGTCGGCTTTCGCGGCGCGCGTCTTGTAATCGGCGATCAGCTTCTGCGGAGGAACATTGTTCAGCGGCCGATGCTTACTTGTCTCCAGAAGGTGTTGCTCCTCGGGGTTGAGGCCCTCTGCCGCCTGACGAACATCCGCGCGCGCTTGGGACAACACCAGCGTGAAATGCTTGAGTTCTTCGCCTGCTGACTGTGGCGTGTAGCTCAAGCGATCGCCGCTCTGCATGACGTCGATCAGATTGTCGGGTGACCAGGCCAACGGCCACGTCTGATTCAGCGCGTCATAGGCTTCGCGCAGACGGGCCATGGCGCCGGCGTATCCATCGAGCTCCCCGCGCCGCGCCATCAGCGCCGCATCCCGATGCAGGACAACCGTGACCGGCTGGTGTGCGGATCCGCGCGGCAACTTGACCACCGTAGTCAGCGTGTTGCCCTCATAACTCCATCCATTTGTACTCCTAGACTTGCTGTACGTGACAGGCGCGCCGTTCACGGTCACGGAAGCGGGCGGCCAGTCACCGGGCAGCTTGAGTTCATACGTGCGCTGCTCCTCCATGCCGGGATAGCTCCCCGTCTCTGCACCGATCGTGACGGTCAGATCGCTTCCCTTCTCTTCCGCAGAGATCGGGGTGCGCGCCGCCTGATCTTGCTGGTACGCACGGGTGTCGCCGGCATCCTGGTAGAGCGTGTAGCTGGATCTGGCCCCATCGGCGAGCGGAAACACCGTCACGATGAGCGGATCCAGCGGCTTCTGCCCGCTCCACTCCATAGGCGGAGCCATGGGCAGGATGGCGCCAGCGCGGACATAAATGGGAATCTGCTGGATGGAGAAGTTGCGGGTGAGGCTGATCGGGCCGTGAAGATGTTGGCCGGTGGGCCATTCCACCCACTCGCCCTCCGGCAGCCACACTGGCTCGCTCGCGAGCGCGGTCGCTCCATTCACTGGCGCGACTACCGGCGCCGCCAGCAGGCTCTCGCCGAACATGTATTCGTTCTTGGAGGTGTACGCTGCGTTCTCATCCGGCCAGTCGTAGTAAAGCGGGTGAAGAAAGGCTACGCCGGTGTCATAGGTGCGCCGTGCTTCGGTATAGATGTACGGCAGCATGGCGTAGCGGCGTTGGAAGGCCTCGCGCATGATGCCGGAGTACGGCTCGGGGTAGGCCCAGATGCGGCGCTCGGAGTCTGGATTCTTGGTGGTGTGCGTGCGCAGGATGGGACTGAAGATACCGAATTGGATCCAGCGAGTGTAGAGCTCCGGATCGACTACTCCCGGCGCATGGCCGCCGATGTCATGACTCCAGTAGGCATAGCCTACATTCGCGGCAGTGGCGGTGAACCAGGGCTGGAACGCGAGCGAGTCCCACACGGAGATGGTGTCGCCGGAGAAGCCGATCTGATACCGATGGTTGCCGAGACCGCCCCAGCGGTGGAAGAGCAGCGGCCGCTTGCCCTCGCGCGCCTGATCGGTGAAGTGGACATAGTTCAGCCACCAGGTCGGGCTTACATTCTGCATCCGCGTGTCCGCCTCCTGCTGCCAGTCCAACCACCAGAAGTCGATGCCCTGCTTCTCCAGCGGATGGTGCAGGATGTTCATGTAGTTGGTGGCGAACTTCTTATTTGTAATATCGAAAGGCACGTATTGCTTGCTGGCCGGATCGACGCCCATGGCCTTGGCCATCTCCGGATATGGATCCTCGAACGGCTGCACGCCGGAGGCGGGATGAAGATTGAGGGTGACCTTCAACCCCTCCTCATGCAGGTGCTGGAGGAACTGTGGCGGATCGGGAAACAACATCTTGTTCCAGCTATAGCCGCTCCAGCCCAGCGCATGGCCGGACGCATCCTGCTGGTGCTTCCACCAGCTCTCGCCGTAGGTTCGGTGCCAGTCCATGTCGATCACCAGCACATCGAGCGGTGTCGAGTTCTGATGGAAGCCGCGCACCAACTCATCCAACTCCTGATCGCTGTACGCCCAGTAACGGGACCACCATGCACCGAAGGCAAAGCGGGGCGGCAGCGGAATGGGTCCGGCCACTTTGATGTAGTCACCGAGCGCCTGCTTATACGCGTGGCCGTACCCGAAGAAGTAGAGATCTTGCCGATCGCCCGCCGGCCGCTCGGTCACCCACGGCCACGGGCTCTTTTCGCCTTGGGCGAAGCTGAAGTCGTCGGAATCGAAGAGCGGGCGCCTGGAATCATCCACAACGCTCCATCCCGAGCGGGACAGGAGTCCGGGCTCGATGGGCTCCTTGGTCTTCGAGCCGAGCGCGCCATCGAGCGTGCGCGTAGTGCCCTGCAGGTTTTCGGCATCGGCCATACCCGGATGCCAGGCGGCGGTCTGCCCATTCAGCTTGAACTCGATCGTCAGGTCGTCCGCTGTGAACTTGCCCTGCTCTGCGCTGGTGGCGGTGTAGCGCAGAGTCAGCGCATCGGTCGTAATCACTAATTGCTGTCCGGCTTGCGTTCCTTTGACATGCGACTTGAACCTGGGAACCGGCAGATCGCGATTGAGGAAGACGAAGGAGGCGTGGTCTTCGAAATGATCGTCGGGAGCCCACTCCATGCGGATGAGTTGGGGCGTGAGCACCGTGAAGCGCGCATGGCCCAACCGCACCACCGCGTGGGGATTCGCGACAGGGTTGTAGACGTTCGCGGGGTGATCGGCCGCTGCGGTGGTCGTCTCCGCTGCGTGCGACATCGCAGGACGCGAAAGCTCGCAGCCAATGGCGAGCGCGAAGCTCATGAGCAGTATGCCGAAATGCCGAGAGCGTCTCGCGTGTGGAACGTAATCCATAGGTTCACCCGTAGAAACTGTATCAGCACTTGTAGGGGTGAACGTTCGTGTCTACGGAAGAGACCGGCGCACCGAGCGGCAGACGGAGCGGCGTATCGACCAGCGCATCGACCAGATCCATGACCGCTACGACTGGGTAGCGCAGCCTGGAGCAGAGCCTAGTCGCTGGCCATCACGGCTTCCGGTTCATGCTCGAACAGTGGTCTTCGGAGTGGCGCACGACGCAGCATATTCTGTCTGCGCAACAGATCGACATTGGTCAGGATGACCATGAAAAATGCCATCTCGTATCCCATCCAGCCCAGCACACCGGTGGACATGATGGTGGTGAACCATGCGTGCACGATCAGCACGTAGGTTGAGGAGTACTCGGGATGTACGCGCCAGGCGCGCCACGCCCGGACGGTGACCAGCAGGAGCATGTAGACGCCAAGAATAAGCCCGATCGCACCGAGTCCCATGAGGAGTTCGAGAAACCCGTTGTGGAGTGAGCTTACGGTCTGCAGATAGTAATTGCCGATATTCTTGATGACGGTCTTGCCGCCGATCCCCCCGCCGACGCCAAACAACGGATAGCTCTTGAATTGGCGCAGTGCAGTCGACCAAAGGACGGTGCGGCCACTGAGCGTGGTGAAGTCACTCGTGGACTGATGTCCCTGGAGACCCGAGAGCAGGACCTGTCGGAGCGCGAACCCCGCCACTCCCAGCAGTAGTGCGCTGAGCCCGGCGGCGACCCTCGACCGGCGAAAGATCACCAGCAGGACAGTAAAGATGAGAATGACAAACGAGGTGCGGCTCGCGGAGAGGGAGAAGAGAGCGACGGCGAACGCCATCTGCCGCATGGCGGAGCCGGTGGCGATGCGGCGCGCCTGCCAGTCCGCGAACACGACCAGAAACAGCGCGCTGGCTACGTAGCCGAGGCCGTTACCGGAGAGGAAGGGGGATTGTGCTGTTGTCCTGGTGATCAAACCAGGACGCTGCTGCACGAATGCGCTGATGTGCAGCAGGTAGCCCACCACCGTAACGACGGAGAGCGCGGAGATGGTAAACAGGATGATCCGGCGAAGCGCCTCCACGCGCTCGAGCGCGTTGGAATATCGACTGATCTCAAGGGAGATCAGCCCGGCCAACAGAATTTCCAGGGACTTGCCCAACGTACCGGCGGGCTCCTGCGACCAAAGGAGCGAAACAAGATAGAGGAGACCGAAGAGAATGAAGTACAGGCGGGCGTCCCGCATGCCGACCTTGGCGACGCGAGGACGGAAGAGCAACAGCAGCAGTGCGAGTAGCGCAAGCGGCCCGCGGACCAGCACCAGGCTGGCGGTACTGGAGTGCGTTGGCCCGGTCGTTCCAATATCGGAAAGCTGCAGCATGGTGCCGATGAGCAAAGCCTGCAGCGCCAGCCCAGGCAGCCCGGCGGTGCGGAGCGATCTGCCCCAGGAACGAAAATCCCAGGGAAAGATGGTTGCGGGGTCTCTGTCCTGAGAGGGACCACGCAACGCATCTTCGGAGTACGTGAGAGTTCTGCTGGACTGCATGCCTTGCTCGCTTCCTTGCCCCGGTAATACCCGGTATCCAGCGATTTTACCGCCCGCGCGCTCCGAAACGAAGACGGATGGCGTGCGTGAGCTGTCTACGGTAACGCCGTAAGAGCGTTACCGAGCTGGCCGCTGCACTGGTCGGGCGGTAGGCGACATTCTGAGGCGAGTACAGAAAAACCGAAGTCTCCCACCCTGCTTAAGGGTGGGAGAGACTTCGGCTGAAACGACTCGGCTACGAGTAGCCGAAGGACTGGCGATCAGCGGAGGGAGATCGCCTGCACGGAATAGGGCGCCAGGTTGACCGTCGTCGTGAACCCGGAGCCCTGGGCCGACAGCGACAGTGAAGACGAGTTGATGGATGCTCCGTTGACGATCTGATAGAGGGTGGCGGCCGGAGAACTGAATCCGACATTGTTGAGCGTCACCGGAACCGCCCCATAGTCGGTGGAGGTTGGATTGGTGATGAGGATCGCATCCTGCGTCGCGTCGTAGAAGGCGGTGGCCACTGGACCGCCAGCCGCCGTGCCCGGCTGAACAGAGCTTGCCAGGTATCCACCGTTCATCAGCCCGAGATAGGTATTCGAGGCCAGCAACTGGTAGGTGTAGTACTGCGGATACGGCTGCGGGGTGCTCCCGGGCTGATAGTTGCAATCCATATTGGCATTCAGCGTTCCAATGAGACAGATGTAGGGGTATGCGTTTCCGGCAAAATACACCAGCTTCGCGGGCACGTGGCCGGTCCCGGTATACGCGGTATTGAGCAGGTCGCTCACATAGAGCGCGTTCCACACCGGAGCATAGGTGGGATCGTTGCGGCAGCAATCCTTGCTGAATGTGTAGTTGGTGTTGTACTCGGTGAGGTAGATGGGTGTGTTTGCGCCCAGGGGCTGCTTGCCTGCTGCAACGAGAGCCTCTGCCTGTGTATAGACGGCGACGGCGCCGACGCTGTGGTCCTGTGTCCGTTGATACATCGAGGGAACGCCGTTATAGGTATCCCAGGTGGCGTTTAGATTGGCCGTCCCGTAGATGTACTGGTGATAGCTGACGAAGTCCACATACGGCGCGGTGGACGGATTGGACAGGAGTGCCTGGAACCATTGGCTGATGACGTTGGAAGTCACCGGACCGCCGATACGGATGGTTGCCCCATCCGCCTGCGCCTGCTGTTTCATTAACGGCGCGGCCGCGGCGTAGATCGACAGATAGGCCTGCAGCTTCGACACCTTACCTGCACACAGGCTTCCTGTGTTCGGCTCGTTCCAGATCTCGTAGTCCTGGATCAGGCCGGGGAAGGTCGCGTCCATGTGCGCGACGTAGGCGGCAGCGATCTGTCCCCATTTGTTCACATCGGTAGGCACCGCATCAGTCACGCCCGGAGCGCAGGGGTTGGGGCTCGGCTGCAGCCAGGGAGGCGTGAATGCCACCTGGAGAATGGGGCGAACACCGGCGGCTTTCAAAGTTGCGATCATGGGATCGATCTTCGTCCAATCCGGCGTGGTGGTTGCGAAGACAGCGGGGACGTTTGCGTAGAGCCGGCCGGTGGTCAGGCCAGCGCCGGCGAGAAGCTGCCCGTCAGCCGAGTTGTGCAGAGATTCAGCCCTGCCGAAACCGAAAAGCTCCGCCGGGATGGGGCGGGAGGTGTCCGTGCGTGACCCAAAATCGGCAGACAGCCCCGAGGATACGTTGACGGTCGCGAATCCGGCCTTGTTGAGGACGGAATCCGTGGCGCGAATGATGTGTGTTCCGGGAGTCGCAGGCGCCGTGTACACGCCTCCAGCGCTGATGATGCCGATGGTCGCGTTTCCTCCGGTGATGTCGTCTACGGCATAGGCCACTGGATGGGTGTCGGGAACCAGGCAGACCTGCGGATTGAAGGTCTGTTGAGTGCCGACCGAGAGCGAAATCGTGGCGGGATAGAGACTCAAGGTTGGATTCGCCGTGATCGTCGCCGTGGTGCTTCCGGTGATCCCACTGGGCTGAAGTTTAGCGGCGATCGTGTGGCTGCCCGCCGCGGCCGGAGCGGTGTAGAGACCGGCCTGCGTGATGGCGCCGGCCAGAGCGCTTCCGTTCAGAGTGTTATCCACATACCAGGCAACAGTGCTGGTGCCGCCATTCTGCACTTGTGCGGTGAACTGCTGTGCAGCGGAGGGCCCCACGCACGAACGGTCGGGTGCGACAAAGACCCTCGCGGCCGCTGTGGGATCCGCAAAGCCGCTGCCGTAGAGCGCGATCTTGATCGGACTGCCAGGCGTGTTGGTGACGATGTTCATGGTGGTATTGCGTACGCCGATGAACTGCGGATCGAAGATCACATTGATAGTGCAGCTCGACTGCGGACCGAGGCTGCCACTACCGCCCCCCGCGGTGCAATTGGTGGTGATGGGAAAGTCCGCGGTCGTGGAGATGGATTGGATTGTGATGGCGACGGACTCGTTGTTGGTGATAGTCACCATCTGCGGCGAGCTTGTTGTCTTCACGATCTGGCGATAGAAGGTGACGCTCTGGCCGTGGGGCACCACGGTCACCGCGTTAATGGAGTTGCCGGCGATGGGGATAAATTGCGGCGAGCCGGCTCCGTTGTCCGTGATGGTGAGATTGGTGGCGGTATAGCCCTTCACCGGCGGCGCGTAGGTAAGCGTGACAGTGCAGCTCGCACCGGCGGCCAGTACCGAGCCGCAGTTGTTCGTCTCGATGAAGGGCGCGCCGATCTGGATGCTCGATATGTTGACGGCGGTGGACTGATTGTTAGTAACGGTGATGAGCTCCGGAGCGCTGACCGTACCAGCCGCCTGGTCGGGGAAGGTATAGTGCTTGGGCGAGATCGAGATGGAGCTGGAACCGCCGCCACTGCCGCCGGTAGCATTGCCCGACGCATAGAGCACCGCGCTCGAATTGCCGAAGGTGACCAGTATGCCGCCGCTCTTGGCGCCGTGGGACAACGGCGCGAAGGTGACCGAGAGGGTACACGTGGCCTGGGGAGCGAGTGTCGCCGGGCAGTTGTTGGTCTGCTGGAACATACCGTAGCCGCGGAAGCCCGCCAGCGTGAGCGGCGTTGCCTGGGTGTTCGTCAGCGTAGCGGTCTGGGCGGCGCTGACGCTGCCGGGCGTGGTGTCAGGGAACAACAGCGAGGTGGGCGAGAAGAGTACGGGTCCCATGCTGCCGACGCCGCTCAACGGCACCTGTTGCCGCCCCTGGGGACCGTCATTGAGAACGGTCAGATTGTCCGACCGCGGACCTTGCGCCAGCGGATGGAAGTTCACCGAGATGGTGCAGCTAGCGCCTGCGGCGAGCGTTGCGGGGGTGGTGGGGCAGGTGGTCGCCGTCAGCGAGAATTCATTGCCGGTCGAGAGCGATGTGATCGTGAGCGGTCCCGGGTCAGTATTGGTCGCGGTGATGATCTTGGAGCCTGAGGTCTGACCCACCGGCACCTTGGCCCAGGCCAGCGAAGTGGGCGAGAACGACAGCCCATTTCCCAGAGGTGTGGAAGACACGCCTGTCCCGGTCAGCGAGGCGACCGCCCTCGAACCCGGAGCGTTGTGCGTAACGGTCAAGGTATCCGAGCGGCTGCCGACCTGCGACGGCTTGAACGTGACCATCACGTCGCAGTTCGCATTGGGTGCCAGCGTCGCGGGGCTTGCTGGACAGGTCGAGGAGGAGACGGCGTAGTCCGGAAGGGTGGTTGCGATCGAGGCGATGGTCACCGGCTGACTGTAGCTGTTGGTGACGGTGAAGCTCTGCGCAGGGCTGGAGGTGTTGAGCTGTACCTTGCCGAAGTCATAGACCGAGGGTGTGATCTTCACATAGCTCAGCGTAGTGGCGCCGCTGAGGTAAAGCTGCAGGGCGGAAGCGGCACCGGCAGTAAAGGAGACGGTCACGGCTCCAGTGGGATAACCCGCGGCGGTGGGCGCGAAGGCGACACTCAGGGAGCAGCTTGCGCCAGGCGCCAGGCTCGCCGGGCAATCGTTCGTCTGGGTGAACTGGCTGCTCACGTTCAACCCGCTGATCGCGACAGCGGTCGACTGCTCATTGGTCAGTGTCACGTTCTGCGGGGTGCTCGTTGCGCCCACTGCGACATTCTCAAAGGTGAGCAGCGTGGGAGAGAAGAGCAGCGGGCCAACCACTCCCTGGCCGGTCAGCGACACCCTCTGAACGTGGCTTGGCGCGTTGTCAAGGACGCTCATGGTGCTGGCGCGGGCGCCTGAGGCCAGCGGACGAAATGCCATGGAGATGACGCAGGAGCCACCCGCCGGCAGGGTGGGCGGATTGGACGAGGAACCGAAGGCGGACATGGGGCACGCCGGGCTTCCGGTCGGATTCGTCGTCTGAATAAAATCCGAGCCGAGCGGCAGTGCAACACCAGAGATGGTGAGCGGCACAGCCTGGTGGTTGGTCAGCAGGACCGTCTGGAGCGGGGAGGTCTGGCCGATCTCCACACTCCCCCAGGCGAGCGTGGAAGGAGAAAGCGTCACATCTTGAGCGAGACCGCAGGCAGAGAACAGAAGAATGCCGCAGACGGCGATGGCCTGGCAGATACGGGAGATGGTAAGCGACATGCGTGAGACCTCACAAAGCCCTGAAATTCGAACTGGTGCCGTGGCGAGCGCGCCTCGATCCCTGGTCGCCACGTGAAAAGCTGGCCCTCTGCGACCATGGATTCGGGTGCGTCTCGTCCTCGAGTGACTCATTTCCTGAGGACGCCGTCAGATACCCGGCGAATACATCCTTACAGGGACGGATTCTACAACCTAAGAGTCATGGTTTCTGTGAAGGAATGCATGCGGAGCGCTCAACGAGCCAACACAAAGTAACACTCGCGAGTTACCGCAGGTAGCATTGCGACCGCCTCGGCGAAGGCCGCGATCTGATTGTCCCTCTCGCCAGTCTCAGCTACCGACGGCCTCTTCGCGAAAGGCCTCGTCGATATCGGCTTCAGGCAGACCGATCGGCAGCTTGCCCGCCAGGTCACCCGGCAAGCGGCGGGTTCCGGTACTGTGTCGCAACGCCGCCAATGCAAGCATACCGAGCGCCAGCACGCACACTCCCGGCCACTCCCAACGCTCCCACGCATACGCCGAAAGCAGAGAGCCGATCGCGCCGAAGGTGAAGTATACGGTCATATAGACGGTATTGATCCGGCTGCGCGCGTTGTAGGCGGTTCCGGGAAAATGCGCCAGCGAGAAGATGCGCGTCTGGTTGCCCACCTGGCTCGCCTGCGCGCCCGCATCCATCATCAGCACGCCGATGATGAGCCCCGCCATGTGGTAGCCCGCCGCCCACACCACCCCAAAGGAAGCGATCAGGAGACCGAGCGCACCTGAGATCACCCACCTCGATCCGTGACGGTCCGACAGGCGCCCGGCGATGGGCGCCACCGAGGCTCCGATTGCCCCCAGCACGCCAAAGCTCCCGGCGATGCCCGCACCTAGCCGGTAGTGGGGCGAGCCCAGCAGGAATACCAGCGTCGTCCAGAAGGCGCTGAAGGCGCCAAACACCCTCCGACCACCGCCGATTCTCGCAGCAGCGGCTGCGTCCGGGTCAGCGTCCACAGAGATCGCAGCGCCTGACCATAGGCAACCGGGGTCTTCAATGGCAGCGGCGGCATCGCGCGACGGAGCAGGACCAGCAGCCCGAGACACACCACGGCGGAGATCAGGAAGACCGCCCTCCAGTTGAGCCAGTCGCCGATCCAGCCGGAGAAGGTCCTGCTCAGCAGGATGCCCAGCAGCAGACCGGTCATCACCGAGCCTACAGCGCGGCCGGAGTTTTCCGGGGTAGCCACCTCCGGCGCAATCGGCAACATGACGTGCGTCACCGATGCGGATAGCCCGATGATGATGCTGGCGAGGACCAGCCAAACCAGTGAGGGCGCGGCCGCGGCGGCGAGCAGCGAGGCGATGACGCACCAGACCATCTTCTGAATGAGCCCTCGGCGCTCCAGCACATCGCCAAGCGGCACGAAGAAGAGCAGGCCAATGGCGTAGCCTACCTGGGTCGCCACAGCGACGTGACTCATCCGCGCTGCCGGCACGTGCAGGCTCCGGCTCATCTCCAGCAGCAGCGGCTGATTGAAGTAGAGGCTGGACACGGTGACACCGCAGGCCAGACCCAGCAGCGGAATCAGCCGTTGGCGTCGTTGCTCGAGATCCATAGATGATTGCTAGATGCGGCAGGTACGGCGGCAGGTGCAGCCTCCGATCGAGCGGGGCCAACGCGAGCAGCGCCTTGCGCATCACATCTCCAACTTTCAATGGGAGTAGTGTGCGGCATGCAGGGCAGTACGTAGGCCTGCCTTTCTCTGCCAACATGGAATCCAGTCAGCCAGGCTCTACCACCAGCGCATGGCGCGAGCGTCTCGAGGCTCTGCGCAATGTGCCACCCGTGCTCGGAATTCTGTGGGAATCCGGACGCGCCGTCGTCACCTGGGGCATCCTGCTGCGGATCGTCGTCGCGGCCCTGCCCACGGCCATCTCGCTGGTCGCGGCCTGGATCATCAACGGTGTCCAGCGCGTCTTCAGCCACCAGGGCATCCGGCCCTACTTCTGGTGGATGGTCGGTCTGGAAGCTGCCTTGAACGTCTTCGCCGGCCTGCTGACCCGCGGTATCGACTACTCCGACAGCCTGCTGGCCGACCGCTACACACACTTCGTAAGCGTCCGGGTGATGCGGCAGGCGGCGCAGCTCGACCTGACCACCTACGAGGATCCCGTCTTCTACGACCGCCTGGAGCGGGCACGGGTGCAGGCGACCGACCGGCTGGCCATGATTCAGCAGATGGGACGGCTGCTGCAGCAGAGCATCACGACCATCATCTGGACCGGCGTCCTGCTCTGGTATTCGCCCTGGCTGGTGCTGCTGCTCGCCCTGGGCGTGCTGCCCACCTTCCTGGGCGAGACGCATTTCGCCTTCCTGGGCTATGCCAAGAACTTCCGCCAGACGCCGGCCAAGCGGCAGATGGACTATCTGCGGCAGGTCGCCGGGAGCCGCGAGGGCGCAAAGGAACTCAAGCTCTTCAACCTGAGCGATTTCTTCACCAATCGCTTCACCTTTTTGTCCAAAGAGATTTACACCGAGAACGTTGCGCTGTCACGGCGCAAGCTGATTGCCGGTGGACTGCTGGGCATCATCGCCACGCTCGGATATTACGGCGCATATGCCTTCGTCATCTGGCGCGCACTGAGCGGAAGCTACCGCAACATCGGTGAGTTCTACCTGCTCACCAGCGCCATCATCCAGGCGAGCTCGAATCTGCAGCAGGTCTTCTCCACTGCCTCCGGTATCGCCGACCAGGCGCTCTTCCTCACCGACCTGCTGGCCTTCTTCGAGATGAAGCCGACGGTCGAGAACCGGCCCAACGCCCTGCGGATTCCCCGCCCCATTCGCAGCGGCTTTGAATTCCGCAATGTCTCCTTCGCGTATCCCGGCACGGAGCGGCGGGTACTGCGCAACTTCAACTTCCATCTCCGGCCCGGGGAACGCATCGCCCTGATCGGAGAGAATGGCCAAGGCAAGACGACCGTGGTCAAGCTCATCACGCGGCTGTATGACCCGACCGAAGGGGAGATCCTGCTGGACGGCGTGGACCTGCGAGATTACGACATGGACGACCTGCACCACGAGATGGGGGTCATCTTCCAGGACTTCATGCGTTACGAGATGACGGCGCGCGATAATATCGGCGTCGGCCGGGTAGAGCGCGAACATAGTCAAGCGGAGATCGTCCACTCGGCGGAACAGAGCCTGGCCGCCAGTGTGATTGCCAAGCTGCCGGGCAGGTACGACCAGATGCTCGGACGCCGCTTTGAAGGCGGCATCGAGCTCTCCGGCGGCGAGTGGCAACGGGTGGCTCTCGCGCGCGCCTACCTTCGCGACGCACAGTTGCTCATCCTGGACGAGCCGACGGCGGCGCTTGACGCGCGCAGCGAACTTGAAGTCTTCGAACGTTTCGCGGAGCTGACGGAGGGCAAGATGGCATTGCTGATCTCGCATCGCTTCTCCACTGTGCGCATGGCGGATCGCATCGTCGTGCTCGAAGGCGGCAGGCTGGTCGAAGAGGGCTCCCATGCGACTCTCATGGCGCTGGGCGGCAGGTATGCGAGCATGTTTGAGATGCAGGCGGCGAGCTACCGATGAACCCTGACCTGCCGGTGAACCCCGGGACCTCCGCCAACCCCGAATCTCCGAAGCGGGAGGACGCGCCCCATTTCAGTCCCGATGACGCTGCCGCCATCGAGCAGACCGATGTGCCTGAAGCCGCAGCGCCGGCTGCCGTTCCCCTTCGCCACGAGCCAGAGCTAGAACCAGAACCGGAGCTAGAACCAGAACCGGAGCCAGAACTGGAGCCAGAACCGGAGCCGGTGCCGCTGGAGCCGGTGCGCCACTATGCACGGAGCGTTGCGCCCACCTGGGAGATCGCTCACAATCACCCCGACGCGGACCTATTCTCTCCCCGCATAGCGGCGACCCAGAGCGCCTTCGACCAGGTATTTCAGGAGCTCGACCGGCGTCCCATGCCTACCTACAAGCCGGGCGAGCCGCTCGATCCACTGCTGGAGCTGCGGGAGAATCCGCGGCTGCTGCAGGCCGTGCTCACGGAGATCAAATCCATTCGCAGGCGGCTGGCCAAGCTGCCTTCGGTCATTCACGAACGCGCCGGGGATGAGCCGCGCGTCATTACCGTCGCCAATGCCTATCTGCAGGCCTCGTCTTCCACCTGGTGGGCCAACGCCGCCGAAGCCTTTCTGGTGGAGATTCAGCGGACGGATGCGCTCACCTTGCGGGAGTTGTGGGCCTTTCCCACGGCGACCAAGTTTCTGCTGCTGGAAGAGATCCTCACCCAAGCGCGCGCGGTCATCGACGACCCCGCCTCGCACACCACCGCCGGCGCCAAGCTGCTCAAGGCGCGCTTTCAAAGCATCCGCGACGCCAACTACGCCAACTGGCCCGCGATGATCGAAAACCTCGTGGTCTACGACGCGATCCTGCGCAGAGACCCTTCCGGCGCGTATCCACTCATGGACTTCGACAGCCGGGAAGCCTACCGCGAACGGGTAGCCGAGATCTCCCGCGCTTCCGATTGTTCGGAGAGCGAGGTAGCGGAGGCCGCCCTGCGGCTGGCGGAACGGCCCCGTGATCCAGCGCAGCCGGAACGCCTGGCTCTGCGCCGCGCCCACGTCGGCTACTATCTGGTCGACAAAGGCTTCCCTGCACTGGCCCAGCGCGTAGGCTACCGGCCGCCGTTCATCGATCGCGTTCGCATGGTGGTTCACCGCAATGCGGACGACTTCTATATCGGCGGCGCCCTCATCCTCACGGTGGTGCTCATCGGCATCATCGTGGCCGCGCTCATTCCCAGCTATTCCATCTTCGGCGGGCTCACGGTGGCCTTTCTGCTGCTGCTGCTGCCGGCGGCGCAGGGCGCGGTAGACCTGGTCAACAACACCGTCACGGCGCTCTTCAAGCCCAATGCGCTACCCAAGATGGATTTCAGCAAGGGCATCCCATCGCAGTTCACTACCCTGGTCGCGGTGCCCACACTGCTGCTGCGGGAGAACCAGGTCCGCGATCTGTTCGAGGAGCTCGAGGTCCGCTATCTCGCCAACCAGGATGCGCATATCCACTTCGCCATTCTGAGCGATCTTCCCGATTCCGTAAGCCGTCCGCGCGCCAACGATACCGATCCGCTGGTAGAGCTTGCCGTCTCGCTGGTGAATGGATTGAATGCGCGCTATGCCAAGCCCGGCGGCGGCGGCTTCTTCCTGCTGCATCGCCATCGCATCTTCAACGCGCGCCAGGGCGTGTGGATGGGCTGGGAGCGCAAACGCGGCAAACTCCTGGATTTGAACAAGCTGCTGACCGGCGCCTACGACAGCTTCCCGGTGAAGGCCGGCAACCTGGAAGACCTGGAGTCGGTCCGCTATGTCATCACCCTCGATTCGGATACGCAACTGCCTCGCGGCACCGCGCACTCCATGATCGGCGCCATGGCGCACCCGTTGAACCGCGCCGTCATCGATCCGGAGTCGCGCATCGTGACCGAAGGCTATGGCATTCTGCAGCCGCGGGTCGGGGTCAGCGTGCACTCGGCGTCGCGCTCACGCCTGGCCGCCATCTACTCCGGACAGACCGGCTTCGATATCTATACCCGCGCCATCTCCGACGCCTATCAGGATCTCTATGGAGAGGGCAGCTTTACCGGCAAGGGCATCTTCGAGGTGGCCACACTGCATGCGGTCCTCGACCGCCGCTTCCCCCGCAACTCACTGTTGTCGCATGACCTGATCGAAGGCGCATACGCCCGCGCCGGTCTGGTCACCGACATTGAAGTGATCGACGATTACCCCTCGCACTACAGCGCGTACCGCAAGCGGCAGCACCGCTGGGTACGCGGGGACTGGCAGATCGCCCAGTGGATGTTCGGCACGGTGCCGGACGAGAGCGGCCGGCCGGTCAAGAACCCCATCTCCACCATCTCGCGCTGGAAGATCTTCGACAACCTGCGCCGCTCGCTGGTCGAGCCGTTCACGCTCATACTGCTGGTCGCGGGCTGGCTGGGGCTTCCCGGCGGACCGGTCTACTGGACCCTGGTCACGCTCTTCCTGCTCTTCGTGCCCACGCTGCTGTCGCTCATCTTCGGCCTGGGGCGCGCTGCCTTCAGCCCGCAGAAGGGCGAGGCGCGTGAGGCCGTCATCGGCTTTTCGCAAAGCGTGATCATTACGCTGCTCAACCTGGCGTTTCTTCCGCACCAGACGCTGCTCACGCTCGACGCCATCATCCGCGCGCTGGTGCGCCGCTTCATCACCGGCCAACGGCTGCTGGAATGGGAGACCGCCGCGCAGGCAGAGTCGGTCAGCGAGCGCACCACGCCGGTCGATCGCTATTTGCGTGCCACCCCGCTGTTCACGCTGGTCATTGCCATCGTGGTGGCCATGGTGCGTCCGTCGTCGTTTCTGGTAGCGCTCCCCATCCTGATCCTGTGGGGATTTGAAAGCGGCATCACCGCATGGCTCAACAAGCCCCCGCATGAAGCGCGCAAGCGGCTGACGCGCGATCAGGATCTCTTCATGCGTTCGCTGGCGCTGCGCACCTGGCGCTTCTTCTACGAATACGGCGGCGCGGCACACAACTACCTCATTCCGGACAACGTGGAGGAGGAGAGTCTATTTGAAGCAGGCCGCGTGTCGCCTACGAATTTTGGCCTCTTGCTCAATGCGCGTCAGGCCGCGCATATCTTCGGCTATCTGACGGTGCCGGAGTTCGCCATCCTCACCCAGAAGAGCCTCGCGACCTACGAGCGGCTGGAGAAGCGCAACGGCCACATCTACAACTGGTACGACACGCGCACGCTCGCGCCGATCCGGCCCATCACGATCTCGTCAGTGGACAGCGGGAACCTCGCGGCATCGTTTTACACGCTGCGCTCCGGCACCGAGGCCCTGCTGCGCTGTCCGCTCATCGAGTCACGCATCTTCAACGGCCTACGCGATCATCTCCACTTGCTCGCTTCCCTGGGCGCTCCGCCGGCCGGCATTACGCCGCCGCCGCTTGACGACGATCTGCACGCATGGGTCGCCTGGGCATTGCAGGCCGAACAATCTCCCGTCTTTCTCCAGCCTGGGGCACGCCAGCCTGGGACAAAGAACGCGGCGGTTGGGCCGCCTTCCGAGGCAGCCTGGTGGCTGCTCGAACTCCGGACCCGCATCCGCGCATTCACTGACATTATTCGCGACTACCTGCCGTGGCTGCAGCCTGAATTCGCCTCACTGCGCCAGTCTCCCCTGCTGCAAAGCATCTTCCGCGAAGCGGAGACCGCGCCTCTGGAATCGCTCGCCGCAGTGGTCGCCGACCTGGACACCCGCCTGCAGCGTGCCTGGACTACTTCCGTCAGCGATTCTCCTGAGGTTTTTCTCGCGGAAAAGCTGCGCACCTTGCTGCCCGCCGCGCAGGCCAATTTCGAAGCGCTCTCCCGTGATCTGAGCAAGCTGGCCGCGCACGCCGAACGCTGTGTGGCCGAGATGGACTTCGCCTTTCTGATCGAACCCTCGCGGCAGATCCTCTCCATCGGCTACATGGTGGAGCAGGAAGAGCTGCACAAGGCCTGCTATGACCTGCTCTGCTCCGAGGCGCGGATCGCAGCCTTCATCGCCGTGGCCAAGGGCGAAGCTACGCAGCAGAGCTGGTTCAAGCTGGGCCGCATCCACACCGTCGCCTACGGGCGGCCGGCGCTTATCTCCTGGACCGGCACCATGTTCGAGTACCTGATGCCGGCGCTATGGATGCGCGCCTATCCCGACACCCTGGTGACGCGTACGCTCGACAGCGTCGTCCATATCCAACGCGCCTATGCCTCGGAGCATGGCGGCATCCCATGGGGTGTCTCCGAGTGCGGCTACGCGCAAAAGGATGATGCCGGCCACTACCATTACCTCGCCTTCGGCATGCCTTCGATCGCGCTCAAGTGGGACGCTATCGCCGGCCCGGTCATCTCGCCCTACTCCACCTTCCTCGCGCTCACCATCGATCAGGGGGCGGCCATGCGCAATCTTGAACGCATGGCCAAGCTTGGATGGATCGGCGCCTATGGCTTCTACGAAGCAGCCGATTATCAGGACTCCATCCACGAACCCAAACTGGTGCGCGAGTGGATGGCTCACCACCAGGGCATGTCGATGATGGCTGTGCTCAACCTTATCCATGACAACATCACGCAGGACTGGTTCCACGCCAACGCCAATCTGAAGGCGACCGAACTGCTGCTGCACGAGAAGCCGATTCGGCAGGCGGTGCTGATGGCCGAGCACAAGCAATCGACCACGCGCCGGCGGAAGCCCGCAGCGTAGTCGCTCGCAGCCTTCAGGCCAGCGTCAGGCCAGCGTCGCGGTTGACGCGGAGGCCGCCGCCTTCCCGCTTCCCGTCGCTGCCCTCTGCAGTGCCGGAGCCTCCGGCGCGGAACTCTCCACTCCCGGTCCCTTGAACACTCCGCAGTGGGCGCGATAGATGCTCAACACCTTCGCGGCGCGGTCCGGATCGGTCGACCAGCGCAGGGAGACTGCCTCGACGAATGCTTCGCCGGTATGCGCGTCGAGCGCCTGCGCGTATTTGGGATATGCATGGCGTAGGCGCTCGAGCACCGCCATGCGTGCCTGGAAGCACTCAGCCCAGTTCGCGAATTTGACCCAGTGCGCCGGAACCATCACCCACTCGCCCCGCAGGTACTCGCGCGTCACTATCTCCAGCGTGCCGGTGCCCGCAAGCGGTGGATGCGCCTGCTTTTGCCCGAACAGATTGTTGCCCTCGATCGCGAGCCGCGACTGCCCCCAGTTCGCTTCCAGCGCCGCTTCGCAGGCAGCATGCTCCGGGAAAACATGGTCCGCCGCGCGCGCGGCTTCCGCGGCCCGCAGTAGAAATGCACTCGGTTTCGTTTCCATTCACTCTCCCCTGGCGCGAAATGATTGGCGCGCAAAACGAAAGGGACGAAGCCTGTGCGGCCTCGCCCCTCTGCTTGCTTATTTCGAGCTGATCTTATTGTTTCAGCTTTCGCGAATCACTACGCCAAACCGGAGCCATTTTGTTGATCACGACCGGCGACCGGCTCTGCTTCGAGCGTCACGTTGTGCGGTGATTTACTCCTGAATTTCGGTCAGCAGATTGATTTCAAGCGGTTCGTCAAGCAGATCGCGGGTCTCTGCTGCAAACTTTTTGAAATGAGGTGTTGCCATATGCCGGTCGAGCGCGTCCTAGCTCTGCCATAGCTCATTGAAGAAGAAACGGCCGCCTTCGTGGGACTCGAACAGCTCATAGAACACATTGCCCTCCTCCGCATGCGTGGGGGCGAGCATCACCTGCAGCACCTAGCGCAGCTTGTCCTGCTTTCCCGCTTTGGCTACTGCGCGTGCGATCAGGCGTACTTGCGCCATGGGTATATGCCTCCTATTGCTTTGCTGCGGGATCGATCAGGGTGAGCCCGGTGGCTTCATCCAGCTTCTTATGCAGATCGGTCTCATCCGTCGTGACAAACACTTCAAGCGTGGGCGAAACATGCATTTCGATGACGTGGCCCGCTCGCGCTGACCCGTCGTTCAGGCCCAGCACCGCATGCGTATGCACAATGGGCTTGCCATGATAGAGCGCGATATCGCCCACCATCGAAGCAACCTCAGTCTGCCCCGGCACCGGTATCAGTTTGTATGCTTTGCGTTGGGGATCGAACCAGGCCAGTGTTGCGCCCTGGGCCGCGCCAATCGCCGTGAAATACGCATCGCTCACATGGTATTGCTGGGCAAAATCAGTCAGGCCGGAGAGCGCTTCATCCCCGCGGCTGAAGATCACCACGTACTCACGCACCGGCCCGGCGCTCCCGATAAGCTTTACGCTCATGGCAGGTGCGCCACCGGACTTGACGTGCAGGTCGCCCGGAGCGATGTACTGTGGATGTTGCGGATGGGCTGCGCTAGGATGCGTCTGCGCACAGAGCGGAGCGCAGGTTAGAAAAGCGGCCAAAGCAACGAGCCTGCCCGGTCGTCCTTTCAACCCGCAACGCACCGTCATCGCTTCCTCTTACTCTGCCAGTCACTCGCCTGCGGCATGGAGGCGCTTACTTGATCGAATCCGATTGCGCTTCCGTATGGCCGGGCAGCGCGATCTGCGGTACCAGCATGTCTTCCTTGCGATAGATCAGATTGGTGGCGTTCAGCGAAGCCAGCTCGAAGCCGTGTCCGTGCGTGATTGCATCGGTGGGGCAGGCCTCGACACAGTAGCCGCAGAAGATGCACCGGTTGTAGTCGATGTTATAGACCTTGGCGTAGCGCTCGGCGCTGGAGATTCGCTTCTCTTCGGTGTTCTCCGCCGCCTCAATGTAAATGCAGTTGGCCGGGCATGCGGCCGCGCACAGGAAACATGCCACACACTTCTCCAGACCGTTCTCGTCGCGCTGCAGCACATGCGCGCCGCGGAAGCGATCCTGGAAGTGGGCTCCACGATTCGGACCGGGCCCGTCCGGATAATTCTCCACCTCGGTGGGCTTGAACATCTCGCCGAAGGTGATGCTCATCCCCTTGGCGACGCCGGCGATGTTACGCACGATGGACATAGTGCTAGTATACGACGCGCTCGCTCACCCGCCGAGCTTGTACAGTGCCTTGGCGCTGGTCAACCGGCGCTCGATGTGACGCTCGATGGTCTGGATGGAAAACCGCCGCAGATCGCGCCCCGTATCGCGCTGCCACGTATCTCCCGCCAAGCCGGTCACCGGCGCATGGAAGATGCGCGCCGCCAGTTGTTGCGAGTCCGGCGTCAGCGTTCCGGAGGCCAACCGGCGGTGGTGCACGCACACCAACCCATCGCTCAGTGCATGGAAATATGCCGGAGCGCCCGCGAACGCCTCCGCGCAGAGCAGGCAGTGGCGCAGGTCTGGAAGCCAGCCCATGAGCCGTGTCATCCATAGGGCGAAGTAGGTCACCGGCATCCAGATCTCACCCGACTCCGCCGCCTCCAATACGGAGAGCAGCAGGCGGAAGACCGCGTCGTTGGGATCGCGCTCCGGCAATGTCTCATCGATCACCTCGGCGAAGAAGGCGAGCGCGGCGAGCCGTGTGTAATCGACGGCTATCGACAACGGTGAGCGCAGGATCTCGAAAAAATCCAGCCGCACCAGATCCTGCCGGGGCTTCTCCACATAGTTGGCGCGCACGTAGGTCATCGGCTCGAGCGCTCCGCCAAAGCGCCGGCGGCTCTTGGCCGCGGACTTCGCCACGCCCTTCACCTTCCCCTGCTCGCGGGTAAAGAGGGAGACGATCTGGTCCGCCTCCTGGATGGGCCAGGTTCGCAATACAACGGCCTCTGAGGTGATCACGGGCGCACCTTAAAGCAAAACGCGCAACCCGGGGGCTGCGCGCTCTTGAAGTTGCGGAGGTGGAGACTAGCGGCCAAAGTGCTGGGCGTTTTTGTCGGTGTACTCGGTCCATTTTTCCGGCAGGTCATCCTGGGCGAAGATGGCCGAGACGGGGCACACGGGCACGCACGCGCCGCAATCAATGCACTCCACCGGATCGATGAAAAGCTGCACCGCTTCCTCGAAGTTCGCCTCATCCTTCTTGGGATGGATGCAGTCGACGGGGCAGGCATCCACGCACGCCGAGTCCTTGGTGCCAATGCAGGGTTCCGCAATTACGTAAGCCATGGAACGAATCTCCGGAAACGATGTATTCAACTGCGATTGTAGCAGGGGCAAGCGGGCATTCGACCGTTCGCTCCAGCGGGTGGATGGTCCGGCTGGAGAGCGCGCCAAGCGGGCGAAAACGGCTCCTCCCGGCCCGCCGGAATGGAATCGTGATAGGATTCGTGCCGACTTCGAGCTGGCTCTTCAGAGCGAGGCACTCTCCGCGAAGTCGCCTTCACTACCCTTCAGGAGATGTTCTCATGCGCATCAATGCTCGACTACTTTCGCCTCTTGCCCTGGCACTCCTTTTGCCTGGCGCCTGCCTTCACTCTCAAACCACTGCAACCGCTTCGGGTTTCAAGTTCTCCGCTCCGCATGTCGTCCCTCTCAAAGCAAGCGCCGTTCAATACTTTGCATCCGGCGATGTGAACGGCGACGGCAATACGGACCTGCTGGTCAATGTCAACGCCCCGGAGGCACTGCTGGGGGACGGGAAAGGCGGGTTCATTGAAACATCTGTCAATCTACCCAGCGTAGGTCCCCCCGACGTGCTCACTAACCTCCTGCTCGACGTCAATGGCGATGGGTATGCCGATTTGATCACGATCGATGCCGGCAGCTTCGATCATGACTGCAATATCTATGCCTACGGATCACTGAATGTCTACCTGGGAGACGGAAAAGGTAACTTCAAGGCCGGATACAGCACCCAGTACAATCCCATCTACACCAGCAGCATTGACGTTGGCGACTTCAATCACGACGGCAAGCCGGACCTTGCGGTACTTACCAATGGGAATGGCGAATGCGGTGCCTCTTCAAACGTAATCGTCACGTATCTGAACAATGGCCATGACGGATTCACGGGCGTATTTGGCGCAGACATAACTAATCTTGGCGATGCCGCTGACAATCTGACAGCCGGCGACTTTAATGGCGATGGCCACCTCGATCTCGCCTACACGATAGATTCCAATACCAGCACCAATGGGCAGCGTGAAATCAGCACTCTGGATGGCAATGGTGACGGAAGCCTCCGCGGCGGACCTTCGTATGCAATCGAGGGCGGGGCGTACCAGATTGCGGCCGGAGACCTGAACGGAGATAAACGCGCGGACCTGGTGGTCAATGCAGGAGCCAGAAACGCGCCAGGCGCCCAGCCGAAAATTGTATCTCTGCTGGCGAAGGTGGCAGGGGGCTTCTATTGGCATTCGGCGTTGTCTTATAGCCAGCGGCTGTACCCGGGCTTTCAACTGCTGGATCTGAATGGGGACGGAAAGCTGGACCTGCTGTTGCCCTTTGTCTCTTCCGGCACACCGGCTCTGATTACCAGCAAGCTCTCTGCAGGGGACGGTACGGGCACATTTCAAACGCCACAGACCCTGCTCAGCCAAACAACCTACTACGGCCCCATCGCCCTGCCGCTGAAGAAGAACGGATTGCCTGCAATCATTCTTTTTTCGGCCCCCGGGAGTAAAACTGCGTCTCTCGAGGTGCTGCTCAACGAAAGCAAGTAAGTCTACTCGCGGACTCTACCGATGTGTGCGCAGTGCCTGGTCCTTTGTTCACAGCCCGGCACTGCGCGTGCTGCGCTGCCTTTGATGGCGGCAGCAGGCCCTTCTTCGCCCTCGGTTCGCGAATGTAGAATTAGCCGGTGATCAAAGCCCACGGCATCGACATACCGCTCACTCTCGAAGAACTCGCGACCCCGGAGCAGATCGCGCTCATCGTCTACGACATGCAGGCCGGTATCGTGGGTCAGGTCAAGGACGGCGCGAAGATCACGACACAGGTGCGCACGGTGCTCGAGGCGGCACGACGGGCTGGGATTCGCAGGTTCTTCACGCGCCACCTGTCGCTTCCCAGGGAACTGATGGGGTCGTTCCAGTACCGCATGGCCATGGCGTGGCAGCGCACGACAGATCCCGCGCAAGTGCAGCCGTGGTTTTTGCGCGACAGCCCGGGGTTCCAGATCGCGGAGGAGTTGCAGCCGCTCCCGAGCGAGGCCATCTTCGACAAGCTCGCGATGTCGGCCTTCGAGGGCACGCCGCTGGCATTCGCGCTCCGCGACTGCGGATTGCGCGCCTTCGTGATTGTTGGCATTGCGCTCGAAATCGGGATCGATCCTACGTGCCGGCATGGAGCGGATCTGGGCCTGATCCCGGTGCTGGTGCAGGATGCGTGCGGCGCGGGGAGTCCCGAAGCCGCCACGCTGTCGCTCGAGAGCCTCACACGTATGGGCGACACGTTAATGACGGACACAAAAGCTATCTGCTCGCTGTTTGCAAGATTTGAGAAGGGTCGCTTTCCGGGAGTGAAACCCGCGTAGCTAAGGGCCGTATTCGTGCGGCACATTCGCCGCATGAGTCTCCCGGCGCGCGGCAAACTCCGCCGGTGTCGGTACCGGTTCGATTCCACGCCCGGCGAACATATCTTCAAAGAAGCGCTGCAACTCATCCTTCAGCAGACCGTTGGTCGCCAGCACCTCCCTGCTCGCCAGCTTGAAGGGCGACCCGTCAAAGTACGTCACGGTTCCCCCGGCCTCGCGCACCAGTAGTACGCCGGCCGCCGTGTCCCAGGGATTCAGGTTGAACTCCCAATAGCTGTCTACCCGCCCGGCGGCCGTGTAGGCCAGATCGAGCGCCGCCGCGCCGGCCCGGCGTACTCCGTGGGAGCGCAGCGTGAGCTGCTGGTAGAAGTGGATGTTCGGATTGTCGTGCCGCTTGTGGCTGGGAAAGCCTGTCGCCAGCAGCGCTTCCTGCAGTTGCGCCGTCCTGGACACGTGCAGGCGGCGACCATTGAGATATGCGCCGCATCCCTTTTCCGCGACGAACAGTTCGTCGTGGAGTGGCTGGTAGACAATACCGGCGACCAACTCGCCATCTTCCTCCGCGCTAAGCCCCGGCGGCCGATGCTCCAGCCCCAGGGAGATGCAGAAATAGGGGAAGCCATGGGCGAAGTTGGTGGTCCCGTCCAGGGGATCCACGTACCAGCGGTACTCCGCTTCAAGCTCCGACCGCGTGCCCTCCTCACCGAGAATGCCATGGGTGGGAAAGGTCTGCTTCAGCTTCTCGACGATCAGCTTTTCGCTCGCGCGGTCGGCGGCCGTCACCAGGTCCACATCGCCCTTGTACTCAGTCTCCACGCCACGCTGGTAATACTCGCGCAGCAGGGCGCCAGCTTCGAGCGCGATGGCCGCCGCGGGAACGGCAAGGCTGAGGTTTAGCGAATCGGGTAGCTGACTCATTGTGCCCGGCCCTCGTCGTGCTCCGGACGAGCCGCGCGCCGCCGCGCTTCATCGCCCGCACGCCGGCTATGCTCTGTAATGGTGCGGATCTGCGCCTTGTAGATGAACAGGTTGGGCTGCCCTTCCCGCGTCAGGCGAATCATGCGATCGTCGAAGTACTCGATCCAACCCTGCACGCTTTCGCCATCGTGCAGCTTCACCGTCACGTGCACCTGTTTTTCGCTCAGGAAGCGAAGATACGCGGCCTCGTGCCCGGTGTCACCAGGCGGTGGGGCTTTCTTGCTGCGGCGTTGGGGGCTGGTGGGCATGAGGGGATTGTAGCCGAGCCGCTGGCCGTCTTGGCTACTCCCCGGTACACCTTTGCCGTGTTCGCACCCAACTCTCCCTTGTGCATGTTATCCCGAGCGCAGTCGAGGGATCTGCTTCTGCGTTTCGCTTTACGGCCATTATGAAATCAGTCTCAGGTGGCGAATCAGTTCATAGCAGATCAGGAAGTTGTTCAGGCCACTGAGATGTGAAAAGCAGATCCTTCGGCTCGCTACGCTCGCTCAGGATGACAGTTTCTAGTTACACGAATGAAATTCCGTACGCTAACCTCTACTGTGCATGGCCGGAGGGATAGTATCCTGGCCGATGGCGAACGGTGTACTTCGCGCTGTCCGCTACATCCTGCAGCTTGACCGCGATGCTGCGGAAGCTCTCGTCTTCCTCAGTCGTCGTGGCCGGATAGTAGCCCAGAAGATATTGCGTGCGCAGATCGTCGGAGATGCGCCGGAAGATCTGCTCCAGCGGCGCGGATGCAGCATAAAAATAACGGCCACCGGTTCCTTCGGCGAGCGAGATGAGGGCGTGCTCGCCCGCCAGGTCGCGCCCCGCGCTGGCCTCGATCGGCACCTCGATGATGCTGTAGATCATGACCTCGTCGCGCACTGCTTCCTCCAGCGCTTCCGCATAGCTGGTGCCCTTCACGGTATTGTCCCCGTCGGAGATCACCACCAGCACTCTGCGGCCCAACTGCGGGCGCAGCAGTTGCGACGCGAGCAACACGCCGCTGTAGAAGGCCGTGCCCGCACCGCCCTGCAGGCTGGCGATCCCATTGCCGATCTGGCGCTCGCTGCTGGTAAAGCCGCTGACCTCGCGCACGCTGTCGGAGAACTGCAACAGATCGATGCGGTCCTGGGGACGCAGCGTAGCGTGTACAAAATGCCGCGCGGCCTGCTGTTCCTCGGCAAGATCCTTGCGCACGCTGCCGCTGGTGTCGATCGCGAGCGCCACGGCGATGGGCGCCGACGTATCCCGCTCGAACACCGCGATCTTTTGCGCCTTGCCGTTCTCGAACAGCGCAAAGTCCTTGCGGCTGAGGCTGCCTACCGGCGCGCCCGAAGGGTCAGTCACGCTGGCAAAGACATCGATCAGGTGCACGTTGACATTGATGGTGGGAACGCCGCTCGAACTGTGGGCCGGCGCCTGCTGCGCGAGCGACAGCGTGGCTGTCAACAGCCCGGCAAAGCCGAGTGCTCGCGCGATCCGATATGCCCTTTCAGGGATGAGATTCACGCGAGCGGCCGTCCACCACCGCCGGCAATCTCCGCGGGAAACGGTTCGCCGTCGGTCCACACCGCGCCGTCTTCGAAGTGCTCGCGCTTCCAGATCGGCACCGTCTTTTTCAGAGTGTCGATGAGAAAGCGGCACGCGTCGAATGCCGCTCCGCGATGCGCCGAAGCTACTGCGATCAGGATGCTGGTCTCCCCGATCTCCAGTCTGCCCAGACGGTGCACGATGGTGATCGCATGCACATCGAAGCTCCGGGCAGCCTCTGCCGCCAGCTCGCGCATCTGCGTCAGCGCCATGTCCTCGTAAGCCTCGTAGTCGAGGAAGAGCGTGCGGCGTCCTCGCGTGTTGTCACGTACTACTCCATCGAAGACCACTGCGGCGCCATCCTGTGGTTCCTTGATCGCAGCCAGCAGGGCCGCTCCATCGATGGGTTCACGGGTCAGCCGGATCGGATCGGGTTGGCTGCTGCCGCTTCCTCCCGACACCGGGGGCAGCAGCGCCACCTCGTCGTTCTCGGCCAGGGCTTCGCTCGCAGACGCATATTGCTGGTTTACCGCGACAGCCAGGCTCGCCCACAGCGCATCTCTGTGGGGCAGGCGATTCCGGTACACCCCGAGCAGTGTCTGAACGGTGGCGTCCTGCGGCAATTCCAGGGATTCGCCCTCCGCCGGAAAGATGTCTTTGAGCACACCGAAGAACAGAACGCGCACATGCATAGTGACAAGCATAGCCAACCTTTAGACGACCCCTGCAAGCGGATGTACCCACCGGGGCGAGAACGGGCTGGCAAATTCCTCCCGCGAGTGTGCCTTCAAAGCGGTACCAGATCTCCGCACATGCGGAAACACAGAAGCGGAACAGAGAAAGAGAGCTTGTATGGCCGAGCCCCTGCTGATTGCGAAGAGCGCCGGTGACCACGGCTTGGAACTCACCCTGCTGCGCCAGCTCATCCGCGGTGCACTCGGTTCCCTTCTGGGCGGCCGCCGCTGATGCGATGCCATCTGTCTTGCTTCCTACGGCTGGCCCTTTCCGCCGCCGGCCCCGTAGATGTTTCCGGTGGTAAAGCTCGCGTCTTGTGCAGCAAGCTGAACGTAAATGGACGCTAGTTCGGCTGGCTCGCCCGCGCGCGCCAGCGGGTAATCGCCGCCAAAGTTTGTGTAGTGTGCAACGGTTGCGCCACCGGAGATTTGGAGTGGCGTCCAGATCGGTCCCGGCGCAACGCCATTCACGCGAAGACCCTTCGACGCGAGCTGCTTCGCCAATGACTTGACGAAGTTCATCGTCGCAGCCTTGGTCTGTGCATAGTCGTAGAGGTTTGCCGAGGGATCATACGCCTGCTCCGACGTGGTCGCGATGATAGTGGCGCCGGGGGGCATGTGCGGCACGGCGGCACGCATGATCCAGAAGGGGGCGTAAATATTCGTCTTCATGGTCCAGTCGAAGAGCTCCGTAGTCATCTCGAGGATGCTTTCGACCGCGTGCTGCCGGCCCGCGTTTGAGACCAGAATGTCGAGGCCGCCGAGGCCGTTCACTGCTTGCTCGACGAGCTGCTTACAGAAGGCTTCCTCGCGCAAGTCACCCGGAATGGCAACCGCTTTGCGCCCCGCTGCCCGGATCAATTCGATTACCTCTTTTGCGTCGGGCTCCTCCGTGGGGTAATAGTTGATCGCCACATCGGCACCCTCGCGCGCGTAGGCGATCGCGGCCGCACGACCCATGCCGCTATCGCCCCCGGTGATGAGCGCCTTGCGCCCGAGTAAGCGCCCCGAGCCTTTGTAGCTCGATTCACCGTGGTCAGGTCTCGGGTCCATCTTGCTTGCCAGGCCGGGCCAGGGCTGCGGCTGTTCCTTGTAGGGCGGCCGCGGGTACTTTGTTCGCGGGTCAGCGAGTGGCTGGGCCGTGGGTTCCGGGGTAGTCTGCGCAGCCATCGACGGCATCGCGGTAGCGGCAGCGACAGCACCAAGGGCCGAGACTAGATCGCGGCGGGACAGTGTGGCATTCACAACGCTCATGTGACCTCTTGAGGCGATGGCCTCGCTCGTATAGGAGACCTGACGGCTATCGAGAGTTGCACACTTCAAGCAGGCGCCCACCAGATGGTTTCGATCATGACAAGACAGAGCGGAGAACTGTCATCGTTCTGACAAACCTGTAGAGCCCATGGAAGTTCGCCACGAGTCACGGGTCGCGGCTCTAACCCTCTCCAGGGAGCTGACCCAATGAGTCGAATAATGGTTCCTGCGCGGACTCCGGAGCCGGATACCATACCTGCGTTCCCTCGACACGCGCAAACGGTGTCATGTGGTGCGGCTTGCGCTCGCTCGCGCCTTGCTTGTCGTAAAAGATGTCTTCGACCGGCACGCCGCGCGCGAGCAGCGCATCACCGACCAGCGACCGGTGGCATCGCCAGGGCACCGCCTCGGCGCACATGATGGTGGTGGGCGCCCGCTCGGCGATGGCGAGCAATGCATTCACGGCCGCGGCGAACTGATCCGTCTGCATGTAATCGGCGTAGCCGCGGAAGCTGGTGTTTCTCCACGCCGTGTTCACGGACGCGGCGGAGGTCCGCCGCAGTCCGCCAAGCTCGCGCAGCCACTGGTAGTCGATGCCCTGCGCGACCAGCGTTGGCTTGAGCACATCCTGCCCAAACTGTGGGTTGTGTCGCGATTTCGGAACGGTGCGGATATCGACCAGCGTGGCGCAACCGTTCTCTTTCAGTACGCGAAGAAAGACGTCTCCCGGTAGCGTGGAGTGCCCGATCGTCAGTACTTCCATGCGGTGCCTCGGACCACGATGCGCGCTTCCCCGCTAGTGCGGTACCAGCACATGCGCGTGTTCCGGAACGTCCTCATCCGAAGCGGGGCGGCCCTTCAGACCGCCATAACGCCGTTCGCGGCGCTGGTATTCCGCGATCGCCTCCAGCATGTGTACGCCGCGAAAGTCCGGCCAAAGGCGCTCGGTCACGAAGATCTCGGAGTAGGCGATCTGCCACAGCAGGAAATTGGATACACGCAGCTCGCCGCTGGTGCGCACCACCAGATCGGGATCCGGCATGTGCGCCGTGTACAGGTGCCGGTGAACGTCATCTTCCGTGAGCCCGGCTATCGGCTGCCCCGCCGCGATACGCTCGCGCGCCAGGGCCGCAAAGGCGTCGATGATCTCCGAACGTCCGCCGTAGTTGAGCGCGAGCGTCAGCACCGTGCCGGTATTGCGAGCCGTTGCCTCAGCCGCCCACTGCATCTTGTCGCGCACCTCGGACGGAAGCTCCTCCGTACGCCCGATGTAGGCGATGCGCACGTTGTTGTCGTTCATCCGGTCGACGTTGTTGATCAGATACGACCGCAGCAGACGCATGAGGAAGTTGACCTCCGTCTTGGGCCGGCGGAGATTGTTCTCAAGGGAGAAGGCGTAGAGAGTGAGCCATGGCAGGTCGATGCGGGAGGCGGTCTCCACTACGAATTGCACGGATTCAGCGCCCTGCTGGTGGCCCAGGAAGCGCTTTAGGCTGCGCTTGCCCGCCCAGCGTCCATTGCCATCCATGATGATGGCGATATGTCCGGGCATCCTCTGGGGGTCGAGCTGGCTGTAGACCGCCTGCTCCTCCGCGGAAAGCTCGTGGACCCGGCTGGTTCGTTTGGCTTGCAACTCCACTGCCCCTCAGCCTTCGACCGTAGCACATGGCTTCCATCCGTCGCAATCGCACGGAGGGCCAGCGCACACACGGCCGGACGCGGCCGCAGGGAGAGACCGCGGCCGCGTCTGGCAAAATGAGGTTCTAGGCCAGGTTGCGACGCCGCCCCAGCGCCATGTCCCGCACCTGGTTCAGGAACATCGACCGCTGCAGCGCGTCCAACTGCGAGATGAACGGCGCAATCTCGGCCAGGAATGGCTCGGCGAAGATCGCGGCCGTCTCTTCGTGCTGGCGGCTGCGCGCATCGTGCAGCAGGTCACACATCTTCACATCCAGCGCGTTCGCCAGCCGCTCGAGTGAAGAGAGCGTGGGCATCGCCTTGCCGTTCTCAATCTTCGAGATGTAGGTGCGTGGCACCTGCATGCGGCCGGCCAACTGCCGTTGGCTCAGGTTGAGGCCGCGGCGGGTATCGCGCACCGCGCGCGCTACCTGCAGGCCCTTCTCTTCCGCCGCCGGTTCACTGACGCGCGGAATGAAGTGCGGAGCCGCCACCTCAGGCTCGTCCATTTCAAGGGATTTACGGCATCGTCTGCAGAGTGAGTTGATGGTGCGGAATTGCACCAGACTGCAGTGTTCGCAACGGAGTACCTCGCGCGCCTCGACGGTTGCTAAGGTAGTTGCCATAAGTTGTACGGAGCGCCAGAGCGGGCGTCCTGCAGAACAGACTCGCGGGCCTGTTCGAATGCTCGTCTACAGTGACTCAGCGATGAGTTTGTAGTCAAGTGAAAATCCTTGTGGGAAACCTACAACTTTCGGGGCAAAGTCGGGAAAACCCCAGCAAACCCGCACATCATCTCAAGCGCCACACCCGAACCGCATACAGGAGCCGCATGACAGACGCCGAAAACACGGCAAAGCACGACCGAGACGCCGCTTGGCAATTATTAAACCAGTACACCGTCTCGCCCAGCCTGCTGAAGCACGCGCTCGCGGTGGAGACGTGCGTGGTCGCCTACGGAGAGGCCGAAGCGGCAGCGATGGGCCTGTCGGGATCTGAGGCTGTCGAGAGGGTCGAGCTTTACTCCACCGCTGCCCTGCTGCACGATTTCGACTATGAGCGCCATCCCTCGGCCGAAGAACACCCCTACGTCGGCAACCGTATCCTCAGCGAGCAGGGCTGGCCGGAGGCGGTGCGCCACGCCATCCTGGGCCACGCCGAGTACACCGGAACTCCGCGCGTCTCGCACCTGGACAAGACGCTCTTCGCCTGTGACGAGCTCGCCGGTTTCCTCACCGCCTGCGCGCTGATCAAGCCGACCAAGTCCATCCACGACGTGGAAGTGAAGGGCGTCCGCAAAAAGCTCAAGGACAAGGCCTTTGCCCGCGGCGTCAACCGCGACGACATTACCCACGGCGCAGCGGAATTGGGCGTCGATCTGGACCAGCACATTGGGTTCTGCTTGCGGGCGATGCAGGCGAACGCTGAGGCGCTCGATCTGGCGGGCAGTTCAAAGGAAACCAAGTCATCGAATTCGAGTAGCGAAGCACAGTCTTGACCATGCCCGAGCTGAGCGTGAGGCTGCCGCGAACGTCTCTCCTTCCGCACGGTTGCGCGACATACGCGTGAGCGGTACAGTCGGAGTCCTCCACATGTCTCTCTCTTCCCAGTCAGGTTTGCGGATCCGGCGACGCTTGCCTGCCCGCGCCGCATGGGTTTTGCTTGCCCTCTCGGCGAGCGTCGCATCCACTCAGGTCTTGGGGGCAGGGGCAAGCAGTCCCAGGCGCACACGCCGTCCTGCTGAAACGTATCGACATCCGCCAGACGAACGTGGGCGCCACCGTGTTCGCCAAAACCGTGGCCGAGTGGCATAGCGGCCGATGCACTGTGCGGGCCGGAACGGCCCTTGAAGGAACCATCAGCGCAGTCGGACGCCGCAAGGACAAAGCTCCGCGCAATGAACTAAGCATACGGTTCGAACCGTTGAGCTGCGCGAAAGCCGAGACTGCAACGCTCATCCCCCTGCTGGTTGCAGTGGAGTCTCCTTCTGCCATCAACCCTGTCGATGAGTTGAGTCGAAACGAATTGAGCGACGCCTTCGCGAGGATGGTCGCCGCACGTGGTCCGATGCATCACGACAGTCAGCTCGGCATGCAATCCCGGCGTCACGACGCTGCCGCCGGACCTGCTCTTTGTTACCGGCTGTGTCGCGGATCAGACTGGCTTCTGGTACAGGGTTGTGCGACCGGATGGCGCCACGCTGCTCAAAGGGAGTGGGACGAACGCACAGATGCTGATGTATGTGGGCGCTCCCTCGTCAGGCAAGGCATTCGCCGTTGGAGTTGCCCAGGCAGATGATCCCGTGTCCTTCAATGGTCCCGGACTCCAGCCTTCGGCGCTGAACAGCCTGGCGGTCTCTGTTTACCGGAGCCAGGACGGAAGGCGCATCTTCGCCACGCGCACACCTAGCCGATCCGTGACTCGCAGGAGCTTTGCTCTCTCCGACTCAGGCACGCACCTCGCCATCCTGAGTGGCGACACAGTGCACCTGTATGCGTTTGGACCATCCGCTGTAGCCGGGAAGGTTCAGGCGGCGAAGCGCTAGCGGAGCCCCGCGCCGTCGCTTCAACGATGCACAAAGCTGCTATGCTGGCTGGTTCCTATGAACCCAGAAATTAAGCCAGAGAGCCAGCCAGAAGCCAAACCAGACACCAGACCAGCCGCACCCAAAACTGCACCCCTTCCCCCCGACCTAACGCCCGCGAAGCTGGACAGCGCGCTCGCCTCGAAGCTTGACCCGAAGGCCAAAAAACCGCAAGCGAACGCCGCAAGCATGCTGGCGTTGCTCGCCGCCGTGCGGCAGCAGGAGGCGGCGATCCGCGAGGGCGGAGGCGCGAAGGCCGTCGAAAGCCAGCACGCCAAAAAGCGGCTGACCGCGCGCGAACGACTGCAACTGCTGCTCGACCCGGAGACGGAGTTTCTGGAACTGGGTCTGTTCGCCGCCTTCGGCATGTACGAAGAATGGGGCGGCGCGCCCTCGGCAGGCGTGATCTGCGGGCTGGGGCGGGTAAGCGGCCGCCTTTGCATGATCATCGCCAACGACGCGACGGTCAAAGCCGGCGCGTTCTTCCCCATGACCGCGAAGAAGGTGCTGCGCGCGCAGCACATCGCCATGGACAACCACATCCCCACGCTCTACCTGGTGGACAGCTCCGGCGTCTTCCTTCCGCTGCAGGAGGATGTCTTCCCCGACCAGGACGACTTTGGCCGCATCTTCCGCAACAATGCGGTGATGTCGGCGAAAGGCATTCCGCAGATCACCGCCATCATGGGTATGTGCGTGGCCGGTGGCGCGTACCTGCCGGTCATGACCGATCACGTGCTGATGACCGAAGGCAGCGGCCTCTTCCTCGCCGGGCCGGCGCTGGTGGAAGCGGCCATCGGCCAGAAATATACCGCCGAAGAGCTAGGCGGCGCTACCATGCACGCCGAGATCTCCGGTACCGTGGATTTCAAGGAGCCCAACGATCATCTGTGCCTTGCACGGTTACGTTCGCTGGTTTCGAAGCTCGGCCATGGACCGCGCGCGCCGTTCGATCACGCATGGTTCGACGCCAAACAGGACGCGCCGAAATACTCCGCTGAAGACCTCTACAGCCTGATCGATCCGGACCCGGCGCGCGCCTCCGGCAACACCTATGACATGCACGAGATCATCGCGCGGCTGGTGGACCGCTCGGAGTTTGACGAATACAAGCCCGACTACGGACGCACGCTGATCTGCGGCTATGCGCGCGTCGGCGGTTGCGCCGTCGGCATCGTGGCCAATCAGAAGATGCACCAGCCGCACACCAGCCACGCCGGGGAGAAGCGCATCGAGTTTGGCGGCGTCATCTATGCGGAAAGCGCCGACAAGGCCGCACGCTTCATCATGGATTGCAACCAGAACCTGATCCCGCTGATCTTTCTCTGTGACGTCAACGGGTTCATGGTGGGGCGCGACGCGGAGTGGACGGGCATCATCCGATCGGGCGCCAAGATGGTCTCGGCTGTCTCGACCTCAACCGTGCCCAAGATCACCGTCATCGTCGGCGGATCGTTTGGTGCGGGCAACTACGCCATGTGCGGCAAGGCCTACGATCCGCGCTTCATCTTTGCGTGGCCCACGGCGCGCTATGCCGTGATGTCCGGCGCTTCGGCCGCGGGCACGCTAGTCGAGATCCGCATCCGTGCGCTGGAACGCGGCGGCAAGCACCTGAGCGATGCGGAGAAGAAAGAGATTCGCGACAGCATTCTGGCCACCTATGACGCCCAAACCGACTCTCGCTATGCCGCCGCTCGGCTGTGGGTGGACGCCATCATCGATCCGGCCAGGACACGCGACGCGCTGATCACGGCGCTGGAAGCGGCCTCGCTGAATCCCGACGTCCCCCGCTTTAATCCCGGTGTGCTGCAGACGTAGACAGGGTCAGGGGTCAGGGGTGCGCCTTCGGCGCATGAGGCCCACCCTTCGCTTCGCTCAGGATGGGGCACCCGGATTCGCTACACGCCGAAACTCACTCTGAACCCTGAACCCTGACACCTGAACCCTGACACCTGTCGAGTCAGATGCCTCCCGGCATCACCCTACGCATCTTCCTCTCAGTCCCGCTATGCTCGACCTATGGCCACGCGTACCCCCGAACTTCCCCGGCAAAGAACCGCAGCATCGCGCCCGAGAAAAAACAACCGCAAGATCGGCGGTTCTCGCTGGGCGCTTTGGCTGCCATTGGTCGCCGGCATCGTCGCCACACCGTTCGCGGTGCGTTATGCGGAGATTCTGCCCCTGCTTGGGAGTGCGGGGATGACGCGTCTGCAACTTCTCTACCCTTTTGCGATGCTCGTGCACCAGCCTCAACTCGGCATCCAGGAGGCCTCCGGAGATACGATCGCGCAGATTCTCATGTACGCACAATTTCCGCTCTACGGCTTGCTCGCGGCACTCGTGCTGCGACGCTTCGGGTGGCTCCGCGCTATGCTCACCATCGTCCTCCTCCATGCACTCGCCTTCGGCATGGTGTGGCTGTTCGCGCAGATGTAGAATGCCGCTGCTGTCGGGCAACATCCGGCCGCTTGCTGATACTCTTCCCTGTCATGACGTCTACGCCCAAATCCACTGCAGTCAAGGTTATCGAGTGCCCGCGCGACGCCTGGCAGGGTTTGCCCAAAGAGATTCCCTCCGAGGTGAAGGCCGACTACCTCCGCCTGCTCATTGAAGCCGGCTTCCGCCATATCGACGCGGCCTCCTTCGTCTCGCCTACGGCGGTACCGCAGATGGCCGACTCCGAACGCGTGCTCGCGCTGCTCGATCCGCCGGCGGATGCGGAGATCATCGGCATCGTGGTCAATGCCAAAGGCGCCGAGCGCGCCATCGCCACGGGAGCGGTCACGACCCTCGGCTTCCCTTACTCCATCTCGCCGGGTTTCCTCGAGCGCAACCAGCGGCAGACACCGGAAGAGGCGCTGGACACGCTCGAAGCGATCGGCGGCCTCGCCTACAAAGGAGGGCTGGATCTGGTGGCCTATGTCTCCATGGCCTTCGGCAACCCCTATGGCGATGCCTGGAGCGTGGAGGAGGTGGCGGCCGCATGCGATCTGCTGGCCGATTCCGGTCTCGAGCAGATTTCGCTTGCCGATACCGTTGGCCTCGCGACGCCGGAGCAGATCGAGCAGGTGCTTGAAACTGCGTTGGGCACGGTCGAAGGCCTGGAGATCGGCGTTCATCTCCACGCCCGTCCAGGTGACGTGGACGCGAAGGTCGCGGCCGCCTACCGCGCCGGATGCCGGCGCTTCGATATGGCGATTGGCGGGCTGGGCGGCTGCCCCTTTGCGCAGGACACGCTGGTCGGCAACATCGCCACGGAGCAAGCGCTCGCGCAGTTGCAGCAGCTCGGCGCATCGCTTCCGCAGCTCACGGGGCTAAGTGCGCTGAGCGATGCCAGCCGAGCCATCGCGGAAAAGTACGGAGCGGCGCGGCGATAGCCGGACATTCACCACCGGACCCTATGCAGACATTTGAAACCATTCTCGTTACAGAAGCGGAGCGCGTGCTCACCCTCGCGCTCAACCGGCCTGCGCGGCGCAACGCGCTCACCGCACAGATGATCGACGAGCTGACCCGCGCGCTAGCCGCCGCAGCCGGCAGCGGCGCCGGAGTCGTCATTCTGACGGGCGCCGGCGAAGCGTTCTGCTCCGGACTCGATCTCGAAGAACTGAAGGTCATGTCCACGCGCACGCCGGCGGAGCATCTTGCGGATTCGCAGGCTATCGCCACGCTGCTGCGCACGCTCTACGATCTGCCTTTGCCCACCGTTGCTGCGGTCAACGGAGCGGCCGTCGCCGGGGGCATGGGGCTGGCCACCATCTGCGACTTCACCCTCGCAGCCCCGGAGGCGAAGTTCGGCTACACGGAAGTGCGCATCGGCTTTATTCCAGCAATCGTATCCGCGTATCTGCTCACGCAGGTGGGAGAGAAGCGCGCGCGCGACCTGCTGCTCACCGGGCGTCTGATCGATGCGGCAGAGGCGTTGTCGCTGGGGCTGGTGACCCGTATTGTTGAGGCAGACGCTCTGCTTCCCGCCGCGAACGATCTGGCACGACTGCTCCTGCGCAACAGTCCAGAGAGTCTGCGCGCAACCAAGCGGTTGTTGAGCGAGCAGGCGCGTGAACGCCTGGATCGCGCGATCCAAGACGCGGTGCAGGCCAACGCGGATTTGCGCCAAACCGCAGACTTCCGCGAAGGGTTGGCATCGTTTCTGGAGAAGCGCCGCCCGGCCTGGCCCTCTCTCGATCGCGCGAAAGCGCGAGACTGAGGGCGTCGCCGCCGCTGCTCACAAGCGGTACTCCCCTGCATCCAGCATCCGCTGCGCCACCACACGCCCCAGCGCGATCGTGTTCGCGGGCTCATGCTTGGTCAGGCGGCGCAGGATCGCCATCTGCGTGCGCAACATGTCACCTTCGGCAACTGCAGGCAGAATGCGCTTGGCTGCGCGATCGACGATAGCCAACGCATCTGCGGCAAACACGCGAACCATCGCCTCGGCCGTTGCGGCCTGCGCCTTCGCACCGCCTGCGCCCATCTTCTGCGCCCGCAGCAAGGAGGATTCGAGGGCGTACACCTGCATGATCACGTCGGCCAAATCGGCCATGATCTCCTGCTGATCGGCGAGCGCCTGCATGTAGCGCTGCGATGCGGCGCCCGCCAGGAGGAGCGCGATTTTTTTGAGACTTGCCAGCACCGCGGCCTCGGGGGCAAGCGGGTCGGTCTCCTCGCCGCCACTGCGAAACGCCGGTGGAGCCATGACCTCTTCCATGAGCTTCTTGATGGCCGGCAACAACGCGAGTCTGCCGGTCATGGCGCGCTTCATCAGCCATCCGGTGATGATCATGCGATTGATCTCGTTGGTTCCTTCGAAGATGCGGTTGATGCGCGAATCGCGATACGCCCGCTCCGCCGGATACTCCTCGACGTAACCGTATCCGCCGTAAATCTGCACCATGTGATCGACCACTCTGTCCAGCATCTCCGAGGCCCACACCTTGAGCATGGAACACTCCACGGCGTACTCCTCGATGCGCTTGCCGATCTCCTTGGGATTGTGCGCGGCCTCTCCTTCGAGCGTGGCGAGTGCCGCATCGATCATGCCCACGGTCCGGTACGTCATGCTCTCGCCCACATAGATGCCCACCGCCGTCTCTGCGATCTTCTGCTGAATCAGGCCGAACTCCGCGATGGTCTTGCCGAAGGCCTTGCGCTCTTTGGCATAGCGGAGCGTGTGTTCAAACGATGTCTTCGCGCCGCCCACGGCCGCGGCCGCCAGCTTGTAGCGGCCTACATTCAGAATGTTGAAGGCGATGTGGTGGCCCTTGCCGATCTCCCCCAGCAGGTTGTCCACTGGCACTTTGCAATCGGTGAGCACCAGCGGGCAGGTGGACGATCCGCGGATGCCGAGTTTGTGTTCCTCCGCGCCGATCTTGACGCCGGCAAAGCTGCGCTCGACCAGGAATGCGGTGAACTTCTCGCCGTCCACCTTGGCGAAGACGGTGAACAGGTCGGCGAATCCGGCGTTCGAGATCCACATCTTCTCGCCGTTCAACAGATAGTGGCTGCCATCGTCCGAGAGCACGGCGCGGGTGCGGATATTCATCGCGTCCGAGCCGGAGGACGCCTCCGATAGCGCGTACGCTCCCATCCACTCGGCCGTCGCCAGCCTTTCGAGATAACGCTGCTTCTGCTCCGCCGTGCCATACCAGATCAACGGCAGCATGGCGATGCCGGTATGCGCGCTGAAGGCGACGGAAAAACTTCCGAGCTGCGAGTTGCACTCCGCCACCAGCGCGGAGGTGACCTTATCCATCGCCAGGCCGCCGTACTCCTCCGGCACATCGACGGCCATCAGCCCCAGTTCGCCCGCTTTGCGCAGCAACCCGAGCGTGACGGTGAAGTCCTTGGCCTCGATAGCGGCGGCGGCGGGCACTACTTCTTTTGCGCAGAAGGCGTGCGTCGTCTCGCCGATCTGCCGTTGCTCCTCGGTGAAGTCCTCGGGCGTGAAGATCTCCTCCGGCGTGCGTTCTTCCAGAAGAAAGCTGCCGCCCGCTGCTGCCTTCGCCCGCATCGAAGTCTTGCCTGCCGCTACCGTCGCCATTCGGCCTCTCCCGTTTTGCTATCGACGCTGTCGCTGTCTCACTGCCAGTCAGTTCAGATTCTCGAAGATGCCCGCGGCGCCCATGCCACCGCCCACGCACATCGTCACCATGCCGTAGCGGATGCCGCGCCGCTTCATCTCATGCAGCAGCGTTGCGGTGAGTTTCGCGCCGGTGCAGCCGAGCGGATGCCCCAGCGCGATGGCGCCTCCATGCACATTGACCCGCTCCGGATCGAGCCCAAGCTGTTGGATCACGGCGAGCGATTGCGCCGCAAACGCCTCGTTCAATTCGATTAGCCCGATGTCTGCGAGCTTGAGCCCTGCAGCCGCCAGCGCCTTGGGGATGGCGGTCACCGGCCCGATGCCCATGATCTCCGGAGCGCAGCCGGCGGTCGCGTATGCGACAAACCGGGCCAGCGGTTGCAATCCCAATTCCCGTGCGCGATCGCTCGAAAGCAGTAACGCCGCGGCCGCGCCGTCCGAGGTCTGCGAGGAGTTTCCCGCCGTCACCGTGCCTTGGACGTGAAAGGCAGGCTTGAGTTTTGCCAATGCTTCGAGCGAGGTGTCCGCGCGCGGCCCCTCATCGGCCCTGAACTCGAGCCTGCGGTCCTGGAGCTTGGTCGTATTCGGCTGAGTGGTTTTATGTGTTACCGGCACAGTTACGATCTCGTCGGCAAACGCCCCGCTCGCCGTGGCCGCCAGCGCCCGTTGATGGCTCTGCAGAGAAAAGGCATCCATCTGCTCGCGGGAGATGCCGTACTTTTCGGCGACCCTCTCCGCCGTCAAGCCCATCGAAAGATAGCTCTCCGGATGGTTCTCGACCAGCCAGGGATTGGCGCTGACACGATGCCCTCCCATCGGCACCATGCTCATGGATTCGGTGCCACCGGCCAGCACAGCGCTCGCGCCGCCGGTGCGGATGCGGTCGGCCGCATACGCGATCGCCTGCAATCCGGAGGCGCAATAACGATTGACGGTGATGGCTGAGGCCGTAACCGGAAGGCCGGCGCGCAGAGAGGCCATGCGCGCCACATTCAATCCCTGCTCCGCCTCCGGCATGGCGCAGCCTAAAATCACATCCTCGATCTCCTGCGCATCAACTCCCGGCGCGCGCTCCAACGCGCTGCGGAGCACCACCGCGGCCAGATCATCCGGCCGCGTGGCAGCCAGGCTTCCCTTTCCGGCTTTGCCCACCGGCGTGCGCACCGCGCTGACCACCACTGCATCCTGCATCGTCGATTCCCTCAACAGCCTTCCGGTTTAGTTCACCGCATCCGGCGCTTAGTTTCGCAGCGGCTTGCCAGTACTGAGCGTGAAGGCGATACGCTCCAGCGTCTTCGCTTCGCCGCACAGCGACAGAAATGCCTCCCGTTCCAGATCCAGCAGGTACTGTTCGCTCACCCCTGTGCCCGGCGCGACCGGGCCGCCGCACAGGATATTCGCCACATAGTTTGCCACCTTCAGATCGTGCTCGCTGGCATAGCCGGCCTCGCGCATCAGGTACGCGCCCATCTTGAGCGTCGCCAGCACGTTTTCTCCAGCAGCCGGGATCTCCGTGCGCGCAAGCGGCGGCGTATACCCGCCGTCTGCCAGGCTGATGGCCACGCGTTTGGCGTCGCTCAGCAAGCGGTCGCGATTCGCGGTGATGCCGTCCGATCCATCCAGGAAACCAAGCTGGCGCGCCTCCACCGCGGAGGTCGATACCTTGGCGGTCGCGATGGTCTCGAAGGCGCGCTTCAATGCGTCCAATAGCTCGACCGAGCCGGCTACCTGATCCGTCGACCCCAATGCACGCGCTGCGGCGTCTGTAGCGCGCAGCACCATCTCCTTGGTGCCCCCACCCGCCGGCACCAGGCCCACGCCCGCCTCCACCAGGCCCATGTACAACTCGGCGTGCGCCTGACGCCGAGCCGCGTGCAGCACCATCTCGGTCCCGCCGCCCAGGCATAGAGCGTAGGGCGCCACCACCACGGGTCGCGGGCAGAACTTGATCGCGGCGGTCATGGCCTGGAAGGTGCGAACGGCGAAGTCCACCTCATCCCACTCGCCCTCCTGTGCGCTCAACAAGAGCTGCACCAGGTTGGCGCCGACGGAGAAGTTCTCCGCGTCGCTGTGGATGACAAACCCCCGGAAATTGCGCGTAGCCTCGCTCTCCGGGCGCAGGGTCTCGGTCACCAGGCGCAGGATGTCTTCGCCGATCGCGCTCTTTTTGGAGTGCAGATCGAGGCAAGCAATGCCCTCGCCGAGATCGACCAGCGACGCGCCTGCGTTCTCCCGCACGACACCCCGGGTCGGGCCCCGCGTCGTGCCGCGCACTTCACGGAAATCAGCAATACGCGCGACGCCCTCGCGCTGCGCTACCGGCTTCCACGTTCCGATGGATGGGTCGAAGCACTCCTGGCCGTCCTTGCGATACCAGCTCTCACCGCCGGCAGCCAGCAGCCGTTCGACCGCTGCACTCACCGGCTGCCCTTCGCCACGCATCCGCTCCACCGTCGCGCGGACGCCTGCGGCATCCCACATCGCGAACGGGCCCATCTCCCAGTTGAAGCCGGCGCGCATGGCCCGATCGACGCTGGCCGCATCGTCGGCGATCTCGGGCAGGCAGTCGGCCGCGTAGTTCCATAAGCTGCTCAACAAACGCCATTGAAAGCGCGCCGTCTTGTCCTTGACGGGATCGTTCGCCAGCAGCATCCGCAGCCGCGCCGGAAGCTGCTCGACATTCTTCGCCATCTCGAGCGATGGCAGCTTGGCGCGCTCCGCCGGCCGGTACTCCAGCGTCTTCCAATCCAGCGCCAGACGCACCTCCTTTCCATCCTCGCCTTTGGCTTTCTTGTAGAAGCCGCCGCCCGTCTTGTCTCCCAGCCAGCGCCGCTCCACCATCGCGTGCAGGAACGACGGAATCTCGACCCGCTCCGATGTGGTCTGCGAGAAGTTTCTTGCCACGTGCATCAGCACGTCGATGCCCACCATATCCGCAAGGCGGAAGGTGCCCTGCCGGGGGAAGCCGATCGCCGTGCCGGTGAGCGCATCCACCTCTTCCACCGTCAACTGCTCCTCTTCGAGCAGACGCGCCACCTCCAGCATCAGGTGCACGCCGATACGGTTGGCGATGAAGTTCGGCGTGTCGCGCGCACGTACGACATCCTTGCCCAGACGCCGTTCCATGAACTCAGCGATTGCGCGGATGGCCTCCGGATCCGATGCAGGCGTTGGAATGATTTCGACCAGCCGCATATACCGGGGCGGATTGAAGAAGTGCGTGCCGAGCCACCGCCGGCGCAGCGACTCCGGCAGTTCCTCGCCGATGCTGCCGACGGGAAGCCCGCTGGTGTTGGTGGTCAGGATCGCATTCTCTTTCAGATGGGGCGCAACCTTCGCCAGCAGCGACCGCTTGATGGCGAGATTTTCCGCCACCGCTTCAATCACCCAATCGCAATCGCTCAGCTTGTCCAGATCCGCGTCGAAGTTGCCGGGGAGGATGCGCGAGGCGAAGGACGCTTCGAACAGCGCGGCCGGCTTGGCCTTCAACAACTCGCGCACGGCTGCCCGGCTCAGGCGCGATGGGTCCGCGTCGCCCGGCGCCGGCATGTCCAGAAGCACCACCGGAATACCAGCATTTGCCAGGTGCGCCGCAATGCGCGAGCCCATGGTTCCCGCTCCCAGCACAGCCGCTTTGCGGATCGCATAGCGGCTGGCGTTCCCTTCGCTGCTTGCGCCGCGGATGGACGCCTCCTGTTCGTTGCGCTCTTCAACCCTCATCCCGATTGACTCCCGCATCTTTGCGACTCACGTTGGCTATGCTACTGTGCCGGGTCGGCCAGCGGGCTCACGAGGCTTATCTTACTCTCCGGTAAGCAAAACACAATCCGGATATCGCGCCAGGTATTACCTTCGGCTGAGCGGCTCTGCCTCGAAGTTACCCGTCGGTAAGAGAATACTTGCCAACCGCATGTGCTGTTCACTACTCTTCCGCTCCGGGCGAGGTTCGCCGCTCCGGGAGAGCTCGACCGACACGGGTGTCCATGCCTCGCCGGCTTTCTCTCTCCGGCAGCTTTCTTTACGGGAGACGAATGGAAATGAGTTTTCGGGCTAAACAATTCCAACGGATGGCCACATCGCTCGCAGTCTGCCTGGGGGCGGCGATGCTCCACCAGTCGGGATGGGCACAGCAGCCGCTCACCCCTGCCAACGCGCCAGCCAAGGTGGACATCCCGTTCTACGACATCGTCGCCGGCTATGCGTACCTCTACAGCACCAACATCAAGCTGCCGGAGAATGGCTTCCAATTCCAGGCCGGAGTCACACCGAAGACCTGGCTCACGCTTGGGTTCGACTACTCGGTTGCGACTGGCCAGTCGAAACTCACCCCGGGCCAGGTGCCCCCGGCGCTGGCACAGGAGTTGGGCGCCCTGCTGGCACAATTGGCCGCAGCCGGACAGTTGCCTCCGGGCTACGCGCTGGTTGTGCCCTTTAACGCGCTGACCCAGACCTTCGCCGCCGGACCGCAGTTCAACATTTACCGCTTCCGCCACGCCGCGTTGTTCGTCCGGCCATCGGTCGGTGCGGTGCGCGAGCAGGTGACCGCGCGCCCGAAGGACCCGATCCAGACACTGGTTGTGCAACAGTTGGTGCCAGGCGGCAGCAAGACTGACTGGCAGGGCTTTTACGGCTTCGGCGGCGGCTTTGACTACGACCTCACCCGTCACTTCGGGGTCCGGGTGCAGGCAGACGAGGTCTACGACCATCTCTTCAACGATCTGCTGAAGGACGGGCGCTGGACCACGCGCGTGGGGGCCGGACTCTCCTTCCGCTTCGGACAGTCTCCGTTTCATCGCTGATCGCAGCGAGCACTCGCTATTCCATCCATCAGGGCGACGCCGGTTTCCTCGCGCGCCTCCCGCCGCACGCCTCCAGATGCGGCCCGAGTGATCTTTCGGTTTCACCTCGGCATCCGGAAACCTACGGCATTAGCCGGCGGCCAGGTGACCTGTCTTTCCTCCAGACAATATCTTTCTAGTACAGATTGTTTGTAGCTGAGATAACATTGGCGGAACCTTGGAACGCCAGATGTGCGGGCCTTGCATCGTTCAATTTTTTGCCGCATTAGAGGTGCCTTTGATGTCACGTCTCCCCCGTATTGCGCAGGCCGCCGCCGGCCTGTGTCTGTTTCTCGCCCCCTCTTTGCTCCTGTCCCAGGCTGTCCCTTCTCCCGATGCAGCGCCCGGCGCAAACGCGGCCACCGTATCTCCGAACACCACCGCCGCCACATTCTCCGTCTATCCCAGCACCGCCGCGGTCCTGACAGGAACTCACCAGACCTTCCAGGGACAGATTTATAGCCTGCCCGATAAGAACGCCGTCACCTTCGCGGTCGATGGCCAAGCGGGCGGCAGCAGCACCAAAGGCACTATTTCCGGCGCCGGCGTCTATACCGCACCCACCACTCCGGGGACCCATACAGTCACCGCTATGGACAGCTCCACGCATCAAACTTCATCTTCCAGGGTGACGGTCTACTCCAAGGTCGCCGTCGACTTCGGCTCGCGGTCCAACTCGCTCCATGCAATTCCTGCCGGCATGTTTGGCGCCGAGCACTTCGATTCCCTGCACGATCAGGCGGATATCGATATGGTCGTAGCGGCCGGATTCAACTACGCGCGTTTCTATGCCGAGCTGCCCGCCGTGTTTCCCACGGCCGCTTCCGTCTCCGCGCCGCTCTGGCAGAAGGTCGATCACAACTTTCAGACCATCGGCGTCGCCGGCGGCACGCACATCATGGTCCAACTGGTGCAGACTCCATCCTGGCTGGTGAAGTCGGGAACCTGCAAGACGGCCCCCGCAACCGCCATGCCCTCGAATGTCAACACCTGGGCGAAGCTTGCGGCATTGTATGTCGCGCACATGGACCAGAAGTTTCCCGGCATCGTGACCGAGTATGAGATCTGGAACGAGCCCAACACCGGCGCCCTCTGCGATCCGGGCGGCAATCAGCTCACCGATTACCAGACCCTCTACGCCGCGGCCGCGCCGCTGATGAAGGCACAGGCGGCCAGGGATGGTAAGACCATCCACATCGGCGGTCCGGTTACGGCCGGCATCCAGCGCACTTGGATTCAGGCGCTCACCACCAACCCAAAGACCGCTCCCTACGTGGATTTCCTCAGCTATCACCAGTACCTGTTCGGCAACAAGGAACTCAACGCGACCTGGGATACCTTCTACGGCGTGCAGTCCGTCTACCAGCGGACGCAGGATGCCTACGTCGATCCGCGCAATACCTATCTCATCGCATCCAGCATGCTCGCAGCCGGTAAACAGCCCGGCGGCATCCATACGCCGATCGATATCACCGAGTACAACCTGAACTGGAGCTTCAATAAGAACTGCTGCGCGAACAACCCGACAATTTCACCTGTCTGGAACTCGCTCTACGTCGCAGACCTGCTGAATACCGTCTATGCGGGCGCTTATAGCGTGCCCGGCAAGATCGTCTACTTCGGCGCGAATGCTCACCCCTACTTCTGTCTGATCGGCACCATCGATGCGGCACGGGATTGTCTCTATGTGGCCGGCAGCGTGCCCCAGGCGTACCCGCAGTACTATACTTATCAGCTCATCGCCGGAACGAAGTATCTGGGCCTAGCGAATGGTGGCCACATGGCGGCTTCGATCTCTCCCGGCAATGCTGGCGGCGGTCTGGTGGTGTCAGCCTTCTTCAACGCGACACAGGATTCCATCCTGATCATCAACCCGACCGGGCAGGCCTACTCGAGTCTGAATGTCAGCGCGGTCAACACCGGCTATACCTCCGGAGGTGGGACGCTCTATCAGATCGTCAACGGCCAGCAGATTCGCTCCTCCTCGGTCGCACTGACGCGGAGCGGCACCAGCGTATCCACCAATATCCCCGTACCGGCGTACTCGGTGCAGGCAATCTCCATCAAATAACAACGGCTCCGAGTGGTTCTATCGCACGGCACGGCAAAGAGGCGTCTTCGGGCGCCTCTTTGCGTTCCCGGGCGATTTCTCGGCGCAACCGTTCCCGCCCTCGGCTGACGGGCTGCTGATACCATCCTCCCTGACAGACCCATGGCCAGGACTCCAGCAACCGCGCCGCTCCCGGAACCAGCGTTCACTATACGGAGCCGCGATCGCGACACCAAGCGCGACACCGTGTTGCGCACGGCCGCGCGGCTTTTTCTGGAGACCAGCTACAGCCGCACCTCGCTCGACGATGTCGCTGCCTGCCTCAACATCACCAAGCCCGCGCTCTATCACTATTTCCGCAACAAGGAAGAGCTGCTGCTGGAGTGTTACCGCATGGGCACGGATCTGATCGAGGCGGGACTGGAAGAGATCGACAGCCGGGCCGGGAATGGCCTGGAAAAAGTTCGCTCCTTCATCCGCTCGTATGCCGTGCTGATGACGGTGGATTATGGACGCTGCGTGGCCCATCTGGACGATGGCGAACTCTCGCCCAAGACGCGTGCCGAAGTGCGCGGGCGCAAGCGCAGAATCGACCACAGGCTGCGCTCCTTCGTCGAAGAGGGCATTGAAGACGCGTCGATCGGCCCCTGCAACCCCAAGCTGGTGGCCTTCGCCATCAGCGGCGCGCTCAACTGGATCGGCAACTGGTATGCCCCCGAGGGGCAACTGAAGCCGCAGGCGATCGCCAATGACTTCGCCGCCATTCTGACCCAGGGGCTGGAGAATCACGCCGCGATCAAAACCGCGCGTCCAAAGACGAATGTCTCCCGCAAGAAAACTTCGCCTGGTTCCTCGACTGCCACCCGGATCGCAACCTCGAGCCGCCGGCAGCCATCGTCACGCGCGGGCGGCGTCCGCGCCGTTTGACACCTATTTCCGCCGGTTGTTATCTTACCCATCGGCAAGGACACATCTGCTCTGCGCCGCATTCAGTGGAAGAACCAGCCTGGCGAGACCCTCTCCGTGACAAAAAGCCATCTTCTGGGGCATGGTAGTAGGTTGCGTCTGAACGTTTCTGAAGCGTGGTCTGGAGTGTGTGGGTGAGCGGAATGGCTGTCCATCTGGCGATGAGCGCAATGGCTGTCCATCTGGCGATGAGCGCAATGCTGACGGTGCGGTACGCGGAGCCGCCGTCCTTTACCTTCGCTGAGACGGTCCTTCTGGGCGTGCTCACCATCCTGGGGATCGTTGGGTTCTTTGCGCGCTTCGGCCCCGTGCTCAGCCGGATCTTCCACTCCAAGAAGGACGCTGATTTCTCCTTGCGTCCGCTCGGCCGCCGCGTCTGGGACTTCTTCTGGGAGGTGCTGTGCCAGGCCAAGGTGATCAAGGAACGTCCGCTGCCCGGCCTGGCGCATGCCTTTGTGTTCTGGGGATTCTGCGCCTTCGCGCTGGTCTCGCTCAACCACTTCGCCGCGGGCTTCCACCTTCCGTTTCTCGACCCGGCGGGGTGGGTCGGCGGCTTCTACTACTGGTTTGCCGCGATCTTCGCGCTGCTGGTTGCCGTGTCGATTGCCGGGCTCTTCGTGCGCCGCTTCTTCGTGCGGCCCATCTGGCTGGGCCGCAAGGTCTCCTATGAATCGGGCGTGATCGCGGGTCTCATTTTCCTGCTGATGATCACGTACCTCGCAGCATTTTTTGTGCCGGATACGGCGCCCAGCGCCAAGATTCTGTGGTGGGTGCACACACTCTGCATTCTCGTCTTCCTGCCGCTGATCCCGCACACCAAGCACCTGCACCTGGTGCTCAGCCCCATCACCATCTTCCTTTCGCGCGGAGGGTTCAGCTACATTCCGCCGCTCGCCGGCGACGAGGACTTCGGCCTGGTAGCGGGCAAGGATCTTACGCAGCTTGCCTCCCTACAGGCCTACTCCTGCGTGGAATGCGGCCGCTGCACCGAGCATTGCCCTGCCTCGACAACCGGCAAGCTGCTCAATCCCAAGCAGATCATCCTGGGCGCGCGCGGCTATCTGAACGAGTTCGGCCCGCAGTCGGAGGAGCCGCTCATCGGCAAATATGAATCGCAGGAGGCGCTCTTCCAATGCACTACCTGCGGCGCATGCGAATACCAGTGTCCGGTGGGCATCGAGCACCTGCCCATCATCATTGGCATGCGACGCGGCGCGGTCAATACCGGCACGTGGGAGGACGAGCACGGCACCAAGCTCTTCCTGGCGCTCGAACGGAATGGCAACGCGCTGGGCATGAGCGCGATGGAACGCGACAAGTTTGTCAAGAAGCAGAATCTCCCCATCTTCGACGGCTCGCAGGAATACTGCCTGTGGCTGGGTTGCATGGGCGCGTACGATCCGCAGGGACGCGAGATCATCGCCTCCTTTGCACAGGTGATGCAGTACCTCGGCACCAGCTTCGGCGTGCTCAAGAAGGAGAAGTGCACCGGCGATCCGGTGCGGCGGCTGGGCAACGATCTCGTGTTTCAGCAATTGGTCGAGCAGAACCTCGAAATACTGAAACAGAACAAAGTCACCAAGATCGTCTCCATCTGCCCCCACTGCGTGCGCAGCATCTCGAAGGACTGGGCGGAGATCGGGCCGGCGCCGGAGATCCTTCACCACAGCGAGTTCATGGCGATGCATCAGGACAAGCTGCCGAAGACCGAAGACGGGCCGTCCATCGTCTATCACGATCCCTGCTATCTGGGCCGCTACCGCGGCGTCTACGACGAGCCGCGCGAGGTGCTGGCGCGCTCCGGAACCGTGATCGATCCACCCCGCGCCCGCGAACGCAGCTTCTGCTGCGGCGCCGGCGGAGGGCTGGTCTTTCTCGGCGAGGAGAAGGGCGAGCGCATCAATCACGTCCGCGCGAAAGAACTGGCCGCTACCGGAGCCAGCATCGTGGGCGCGGCCTGCCCCTTCTGCGCCACCATGTTTCGCGATGCGCTGGCCGCCACCAGCGACGCGCCACCGCAACTGCTCGACATCGCGCAGATCGCCGCTCGGTCCCTGGGCGAGCGTCTGCCGGCGACAACCGCACCACTGGAGCCACGCCCATCATGAAGATCATCGTAGCCATCAAGCAGGTGCCCGCGCGCGACAGCGCCGTGCGCATCGACGGCAATGGCAAATGGATTGACGAAGAAGACCTCAGCTTCGAGATCAATGAACCGGACGCCTACGCACTGGAAGAGGCGCTGCAACTCAAGGAGAAGAACGGCGGCGAGGTGGTCGTGCTCTGTGCCGGCCCGGAACGCGCCGGACAGACCATCCGGGAGGCGCTGGCCAAGGGCGCGGACCGCGCCATTCACATCGAGTGCGACGATCTCGCGACCCTCGACACGCTGGGCATCGCGCAGCGGCTGGCGGAAGCGGTGCGCGGGGAAAACGCCGACCTCATCCTCACCGGCCTGCAATCCGACGACCTCGGCCTGGGCCAGACTGGCGTGGTGATGGCAGAACTGCTCGGCATCCCGCACTCCACCATCATCATGCAGGTGGAAGTGGTCGACGGGGGCCTCAAGGTCAAGCGCGAGCTGGAAGACGGCTGGTTTCAGCACATCGAGATGCCGCTGCCCGCGCTATTGACCATTCAGTCTGGCATCAGCAAACTTCGTTACGCTACGTTGATGGGCATCAAGAAGGCCAAGACCAAGGAAGTGCGCCGCGTCTCCGCCGGAGACATCGGCTCGCCCAAGAAGGCGGCCATCACCCTCGACCGCGTGTACATGCCGGGAAAGAAAAAGGAAACCGAGATGATCGGCGGCTCGCCGGCAGAGGCCGCGACCAAGCTGGTCGAGAAGCTGAAGTTCGAGGTGCGGATCATATGAGTGGCGTCCTTGTAGTCTTTGAACATCGTGGCGGCAACTGGAGCCGCACCTCTTGGGAAGCGCTCGCCGCCGGTCAGGCGCTGGCTGCCGGCAGCGGTGAACCGTTGATGACCGCCGCGCTCGGCGCGGACCTTGGCACTCTGCAGCCGGAGATGGCTGCGAAGAAGGCCTCCAGGGGTTATCTTGTGCAGCACGAGCTGCTGCGCAATTACACCTCAGACGGTTACGTTCTGGCTTTGGAGCAGCTCATCCGCAAAATCGAACCGTCTTTCGTTGTCTTCCCGCACACCTATCAGGTCCGCGACTTCGGGCCGCGGCTGGCCACGCGTTTTGACGAGGTGCTGGTCGCCGACGTGATCGGTCTGTCCACGGATGGCGAGACGCCGGTTTTCGTGCGGCAACTCCTGCAAGGCAAGCTCAACGCGGACTACCGTCATCTGGGCCCGGGGCCGCGCTTCATCTCCGTGCAGGCGGGGGCGTTCCGCGCCGATATGCTCGAAGCCGGGTCGACGGAGATCGAAACCTTTGCACCGCAGCTCGATGCATCCGCCATCCGCACCAAACCCAGCGAGCCCTTCCGTGAATCCGCGCAGACGGTCGACCTCAGCTCCGCTCCCATCATCGTCTCCGTGGGCCGCGGGATCAAGGAGCAGGATAACCTGCCCATGATCGAGGAGCTGGCCCAGGCGCTGGGTGCGGAGATTGCCGCCTCGCGGCCCATCTGCGACAACGGCTGGTTGCCGATGGAGCGGCAGGTCGGCAGCTCCGGGCAGACGGTCTCGCCTAAACTCTATGTTGCGGTCGGCATCTCCGGCGCCATCCAGCACCTGGTTGGCATGAAGGGTTCGAAGACTATCGTCGCCATCAACAAGGACGAGAACGCGCCTATCTTTGAGGTGGCTGACTACGGCATCGTCGGCGATCTGTTTGAGATCGTGCCCGCACTCTCGGCGGCCGTGCAGAAGGCGAAGCAAAGTTAGACCAATTCCCTTGGTACGAGAGGTGCGCGCGCAAGACGCACCAGAGAAGCCGTATCTATGAGCGACACGCTTTCTGACGGAGATCTACCGCTTCAACGCATCTACCACTGGGAGAAAGAGCGCGGGGACAAGCCATTCCTGACGCAGCCCCATACCGGTGGCCAGTTGCACGAGTGGACGTGGGCCCAGGCGGTCAACGAATCGCGCCGCATGGCCGCTTACCTGCAGCAGCAGGATTGGGAGCCGGGCTCGCGCATCGTCATCCTCTCCCGTAACTGTGCCTGGTGGATCATGGCCGAGATGGCCGTCTGGATGGCCGGCTTCGTCACCGTTCCCATTTATCCATCGCTGCTCTCCGCTTCCGTCCGCGAGCTGCTGAACCATTGCGAGCCAAAGGCCCTCTTCATCGGAGCCGTCGATGACCGCGAGGCCATGCGCGGCGGCATTCCTCCAGGGATCCAGTGCATCCGCTTCCCCACTGCGCCCGCGGCGGAAGATCCAACGGCCGCCGGGGCGGATCTCAACTGGAGCGACATCGTTGCTCAGCACCCGCCGCTCAAGAGCAATCCCATCCGGTCCGCGGAAGACCTGGCCACCATCATCTATACCTCCGGCACCACCGGCACGCCCAAGGGAGTGATGCATCCCTTTCGCACCTTTGCCCACATGGGCCGGGACATCGCGCAGCTCGGCGGCTTCACCAGCGAAGAACGCATCTTTTCGTATCTTCCACTGGCACATATAGCGGAACGTGGCATCGTGGAAGCGCTCGGGCTCCACGTCGGCTTTCAGGTCTTCTTCGGCGACTCGCTCGAGACCTTCGTCGCCGACCTGCAGCGCGCGCGTCCCACGCTCTTCTTTTCCGTGCCCCGGCTCTACATGCGCTTTCGTCAGGGTGTGCTCGCGAAGGTGCCGCAGCAAAAGCTCAATCGGCTCCTGCGCATCCCGGTGGTCAAGCGCATCGTGCAGAAGAAGATCCTTCGAGAGCTCGGGCTCGACAAGGTTCGCTTCGCCGCCTCGGGCGCCGCGCCGCTGGCGACGGAGATCCTCACCTGGTATCGCAAGCTGGGCCTCGATCTAATAGAAGGCTACGGCCTGACGGAGACCGGCATCACCCACGCTCCGCCTCCCGGCTCATTTCAGCTTGGCTATGTCGGCCCGGCCTTGCAGAGTGTCGAAGTCAGAATCGGCTCCGATGGCGAGGTGCTGATGCGTAGCGAGATGAACATGATCGGCTACCTCAAGGATCCGCTGGGCACCGCCGCGTGCTTTACGGATGACGGCTTCTTCCGCACCGGCGACCTGGGAGAGATGAACGCCGACGGCCAACTCAAGATCATTGGCCGCCTCAAAGAGTCATTCAAGACCAGCAAGGGCAAGTACGTCGCGCCCGTGCCGATCGAGAAGCTGCTCAGCGCCCACCCGGCGATCGAGGCTTCCTGCGTGATGGGGAGCGGCCGCGTGCATCCGTTCGCCGTCGCGGTGCTGGCCCCTGACTACGAAAAGCTCGCCGCGGACCCGGCCCAGCGCAGGGCTATCGAGCAGACGCTCGCAGAGAGCTTGATGCAGGCGAACGCTACCCTCGATCCGCATGAGCGCCTCGCCTTCCTGGCGCTGGTGAAAGGACCCTGGAACATGGCGAGCGCGCTGGTGACGCCGACGCTCAAGATCAAGCGCGCCGCGGTCGAAGCACGCTACGCTCGCTTCGTCGAAGATTGGGAGCAGCAGGCATCCTCGATCGTTTGGCCGCAGGGCCGCCAGGATTAGATCCTCTTCGCGTTTTGCTTACACCGAGAGAGAAAGGTCCAGGCCGCATCGCAGAAGCAGCTAGCGTCGGGGGCTCGGCACAACCAGAGCCTGCGATGATTCGCGCTGGCGGCAAGGCGCTCGAGGCGGTGCTCTATCGACAGCCCCCGAGCACCGCTTTCAGCAGCGGGACCATCGTCTTTCTGCACGAGGCGCTTGGCTCCGTCTCGCACTGGCGCGACTTCCCCGCGGAACTCGGCTCCCGCAGCGGCTGGGACCTCCTGCTCTACTCGCGCGCCGGCCACGGCAACTCCGAAGGCCCTCCAGCCGACCGCACTGCCGAGTACTACACCAGCGAAGTGGAGATCGTCCTTCCGGCCATCCTCCAATACTTTCAGGTCGAGCGGCCCGCGTTTTTCGCGCATAGCGAAGGCACCGTGCTGGCGATGCTGTATGCGGCGGCCCATCCGCGGAGTGTGCGCGGGTTGATGCTGGAAGCGCCCTTCGTCACGCATGAGCCTAGCAACGTCGGGGGCATGGAGAAGGCGCTGGTCGCGTGGAGCACGACTGACTTCCGTGAGCGGCTCTCCCGGCATCATCTCGACCCAGACGCAGTCTTCGCCGCCTGGATCAACATGCGCGACACCATGCCCGACGATACGCGTAACCTGACCGGGCGGCTCGGCAGCATCACCTGTCCGCTGCTCGCTTTTTTGGGCGAGAACGATGAGTTTGTCAGCACGCTGCAGACCGAGAAGCTCAAAGATCTGCTGCCTCAGAGCGAGGTGGTTGTGATTCCGGACTGCGGCCATACGCCGCACCGCGAACGGCCCGAGCTGGTGCTGGCGCGATGCGCTGCCTTCCTCGCCATTCTTCCGTAAAGGCTACTGGCTACCCGGCGCGCCCTCCGCGCCGAATTGCAGCAGTTTCAACTGCCTGGAGACGGCCGCCTGCGCATCCTCAACACTGAACAAATGCTTACTTGCTGTTGCTGCTGCATCGTTAGCGCGAGGAGGAGTGACAACATGGGAGCACGATAGCAGAGCAGTCCAGCAGGTCTATATTTCACTGCAAAAGGAGAAGCTTGACCTATGGAGTGGGGAACCGGGCAACCGGTCATGGTGATCCTCGAGAGCCCCTTGGGCCGGATATTCTTACGCTTGACAACGAAGAAAAGACATGGCGGCCTATGACCCGGCTTCGCGGCGCAGCATCTTCGCGCACTTGGTAAACTGTGGCTGCACCTCCGAAAGCCCAGACACATACATGCCGACACATCGGAGCAACGCTCCTACCTCCTCCAGCGCCAGCTCCCGTCCGCCGCGCCCCGCCTCGTCTGTTACGAAGGCATCGGGCTCGAAGCCATCTGCCTCGAAACCGTCTCTGCAATCGTCGGCCCCGTGGCTGGCGGCTCTGGCCGCTATCCTCGGCGTGCTCTTTTACCTGCAGCTACGGCACTTTTCGCCCTTCATCACCGACGATGCCTTCATCTCGTTGCGCTACAGCGAGCGTCTGCTGCAGGGTCACGGTCTTACCTGGAACCATCTGCGTCCGGTCGAGGGCTACACCAACCTGCTCTGGGTACTGGCGTGCGCCGCGCTGGGGGGGCTCGGCCTCAGCCTGCCCTTTGCCGCGCACCTGCTGGGCATCACTTGCACCGCTCTGGGGATCGCTGCGGTCGCAGCGCAGGTCTTCCGCGACTATCCCGCCAAGATCCGCTTCGTCTCTGCCCTCATCGGCTGCGGCGCTCTGGTGCTCTCGGGACCGGTGGACGTGTGGGCGCTCGGGGGGCTGGAGCAGCCCATGCTCGCCGCCTTCATCGCCTGGGCGGCCTACTTCGGCCTGCGCTGGGTCTCCACTACCCGGCCGGCGAGCCGCGACACGCTGGCGATGGGCCTTCTGCTCGGCTTCGCGGTGATCACCCGCGCCGATGCGGCGCTGTTTACCGCGGCCTTCTATTGCGGCGCAGCGGTCGCGGATGGCGTGCGCGTGCGCAGCTTCATCTCCCGTGCGCGCCTGCTGCCCATACCTGTCGCCTTCTTCCTCGGCCAGCTGCTCTTCAGGCGCCTCTACTACCACGACTGGCTGCCTAATACCGCGTACGTCAAGGTCGCGTTCACCCTGCACCGCCTCCGCACCGGCCTGAAGTATGACTTTGTTGGCGTCCAGACTGAAATCGTCTTCTTCCTGCTCGCCGCCATCGGCATTCTTGCTCTCTGGAAGGCGGGCAAGCAGCGGCAGATCAAGTTTCTGGTGACCATCACGGTCATCTGGCTCGCCTACATTGTGGTTATCGGCGGCGACATCTTCCCCTCAGTCCGCCACTTCGTTCCCGCTCTGGCCATCGTCGCGTTTCTGGTCGCAGGCTGCGGACTGCTCACGCTTGGAGCGCCCTTTCGCTTCTCCCGGCCACGGCTGGCGTTCTTCCTGGCGCTGACCGCCCTGGTCGTCGTCTCCGATCACTTCTGTACGCCAGAGACCTGGGAGGCTCAGGGCAAGTCCATCGGCCTCTTTCTACACCGGGCCTTTGCGGATAAGCACCCCCTGCTGGTGTCGGATGCGGCCGGCGTTGTGCCCTTCTATGCTGATCTTCCGGTGGTTGATCCGCTCGGTCTGAACGACTACTACATCGCTCATCACAAGTCCGCCGACCGTGGCCACGGCTGGCTCGGCCACGAACTCGCTGCCGGTAAGTACGTACTGGACCAGCGGCCGGACATCTTTCTCTTCAGCGATTTTCAGAGCGACATCTACTTCCCGTCCGACGTGGAGATCGCCGCGGATCCGCGTTTCAAGGCCAACTATCAGGCCGTCCGCTTCGATACCGATCCGCCGGATGCCATCCGCAGCATCGTCTACCTTCGCCGCATCGACGGCCCGCTTGGCATTCAGCAGACGGCTGATCGCGAGACGATTCCTGCTTATCTCGCGACGATGGACGGGGCCAATTCAGTCAAACTGGTCCAGGGCCGCGCGCACTTGGTGCTGCCACCCCATGGCTTAGCCAGCTTTGCCCGGATCCCGGTGAATGCCGGTGTGTGGACGCTTGCTGCCCACGGCTCCGGCGCCGCAAGCGTTCACGTCTCGCCGCCTTTGCCCACGCCCGCCGGCTGTGACACCTGCCTCCGCGCCGAAGCGCCCACGCACGTGAACCTCATGGTTACTAACAATACGAATCAGCCTGCGGTACTCGAGTCTCTGGATCTCACCCGGCGCTGACGGCTTCCCTGATAGAGTGCGGGGTGCCCCCTTCTTTGCGCGGCGCAATTGTCGAATGGCCGATCAGGCCGGAGCGCAAAGAGCCTGCCCTGAGCTTGCCGAAGGGGTGGGATTCTGCGCGAAAAGCGCAGACCAATTTCGCCTCTCACCTCCTCACCCGCCCAGCTCACGTCTTCGCTCCCGCCGCCGATTCCTTCGCAACCGGCTTCCCCGCTGCCACCGCGGACGCTGGCGCAGCGACCGCAGGAGCCTGTATGACCAGATCCGGCGGTTCGAGATAATGCACGATCACCGAAATCCTGCGATTGGAAGGATCGAGCGGAGCCGCCTTCACGCGTAGCTCCCGGTCGGCAAAGCCCCGTACCTGGGAGATCTGCGCGGGGTGCAGGCCACTGTGTTCCATCAACCGGCGCGCTGCATTTGCGCGGTCCGAAGACAGCTCCCAGTTCCCATACGTCGCCTCTTCCGCGTACGCGCGGGAGTCGGTGTGTCCCTCGATCGAAACGCGATTGGGCACGCCCCCGAGCTCCCGTGCGAGCAGCGTCAGCATCTGGCGGCCATTGCCATTCAACACCGCGCTTCCGGTCTCGAAGAAAGTTCCGTCCTTCGATTCCAGCAGTTCGATCCGCAGACCCTCCGGCGTGATCGTGATCTCGATCTGCTTCTTCAGGGCCGCGAGCTTCGGCTGCTGCGCGATCTCCTTCTCCAGCGCCTGTTTCAGTTGCGCCAAGTTCTGCTTGGTCAGCGGCAGCATATCCGCCGTGCCCTGGCGTCCAGTGCCCGGCTGCTCCGCGCGCCCGCGTGGATCGTTGAAGTAGCCGGCAACCGCACGCTTCACATGATCGCTGGTATTCATCAGCCACAGCACGATGAATAATGCCATCATCGCTGTTACGAAATCCGCATAGGCCACCTTCCACGCACCGCCGTGAGGAGCGCCATGCCTGCTCTTCCTGCGAATTACGATGATGGGCCGGGGCGGCGCCACCTTAGCCGCTGCCTTCTCCTTGGCTGCTGCCTTGGCTTGCTCGCCCACTACGCGGCCGCTGATGCTGCCGGGCTGACGCCGCCGGTCTTGCATGCCGTCTCCACTTTCTGGAAGCTGGGCCGTACATGGAGCGGCACGGCGCGGCGCGCCATCTCCACCGCCGTCGCCGGGGCGCTTCCCTTCATCGACGCAATAATCAGCACCCGCAGCACGTGAAGGAAGCATCGCTCCTCCTCCGCGGCCTTGGTCATCTTTGCGGCCATGGGGCCAACCAGTCCGTAGCACAGAAGAATCCCCAAAAAGGTTCCCACCAACGCCGCCGCCACCTTATGCCCAATCTCCTCCGGAGGGCCGCCCAACGCTCCCATGGTGATCACCACGCCCAGCACCGCAGCCACGATTCCCAGCCCCGGCAGCGCGTCGGCTACCGTGGCGAGCGCCGCGATCGGCTCGCTCGAATCATGGTGCTGCACCTCCATATCGAGCTCCATCATCTGGTCGATGTCGAAGGCTTCCACGCCCCCGGTCACCATCATCCGCAGGGTGTCGCACACGAAGTCGCGCACGTGATGGTTTTGGAGGAATGCAGGGTAGTCGGCAAAAAGCTTGCTCTCGGCCGGACTCTCGATGTCCGCCTCGATCGCGAGATTGCCCTCGCGGCGCGCCTTGGTGAGCACGGCGAACATCATCTTCAGCGCATCGAGATAGCGCTGTTCGGCAAAACTGGAAGCCTTGAACGCTCCAGCTACGCCGGCCGCAATGGCCTTCAGAATATGGACGGGATTGGCGATCAGCAGCGTTCCCAGGGCCGCGCCGCCGATGATCAACAGTTCAGCGGGCTGCACCAGCACCAGCAGATTACCCTTCTCCATCAGGTATCCACCCAGCACCGCGCCAATCACCACAAGCATGCCAAGGATCGCAAACACGAGGAAGGGGCTCCATACGCCTGGTTGTCCGGGCATTTACCCCGGCAATCCCCTTATCGGCTGAATGGCCGCAGAGTTGAGCCGTTAGGTCACGCTTTTACGTGCCGTATCCTACGTTCCGTATTCTAGCTGCCGTATCCGCGATGCCTCATCGCCCGCAGCTCCTCGCTGCTGGGCCAGGAGATGCTCAACAGGAAAGCGGAGTTCTCGAGCGCCTCCACATCATGCTTGATCGATGCGCTCAGCGTCAGCAGGTTCCCCGCGCGCAGGTCGTAGGTGCGTCCCTGTACGCCAAACCGTACCTGCCCCTTCAACACCTGCACGGAAAGCGTGCCGTCGGCGTGATGTTCCTTCATCCGCGCGGCCTTCTCCATGGCGATCAGCACCACGCGCAGGTCCGGCTTCTTGAACAGCGTCCTGGAGTGCACTCCAGACGCCCATGGCTTCGTCTGCTCCGCATCCGCAATCTCACGCACCAGATCGAACTGCGCCAGATCGTCGATCATGTTGCCATCATCACCTGAGCTTGTCATGCTGATTCGCGCCTCGTGAACTGGAGATCCATCCGCTCGGATCACAGGACGCGGTGCCCCGCTCCGATCCAGGATGCCTCTTCCATAAGTAACCACTCTGCGCGAAAGCGAACTACATTAGCAAGTCGCCGCGCGTACCCGATGAAGCGGTAGCTCAACCACAAACTCCGTCGCCCCTGGCGCGCTCTCCAGCCGTATCTCGCCTTCCATCTGCGTCACCACGATGCGGCGCGCAATCTCCAGCCCCAGGCCGGTGCCCACTCCCGCGGCCTTGGTGGTGTAAAAGGGTTCGAAGATGCGCTTCTGGTCGGCGGGTGCAATCCCGGGGCCCTGATCGGCAATCGCGACCGAGAGATGCTGGTCGTCTGCCCAGGTGCGCACCGTTATGGTGCCTCCCTCCGGCGAAGCGTCAATGGCATTGTCCAGCAGATTGATCCACACCTGGCTCAGGCCCGCCCCTGCATCCTCAAGCTGCGGCAGCTCCGAACCGAACTCCTTGCGTAACTGAATCCCTTTGCCCTTGAGCTTGTGCATGAGAATGACCATGGCGCTGCGCAGGGTCTCGTGCACGTCCAGCGCCTGGCACCCGCTTTTGCCTCCGTAGGAGAAGCGCTTCACCGCCATCACCAGGTCGGTCACCCGGGCGATACTCTCCTCGATCGTGCCCACCAGTTGGGAGCTGGAGATGAGGGCCTCCAGCCAGTTCAGCATGTCGGAGAGCTGCGGCCCGGTGAACGCGTCTCGGGCGCAGCTCAGCGTCGCCTGGTCGATCTCCATCGACGTCAGCACCGGCGCCAGCCGCCATCCGTTCGCTACGCCGGCCTTCTCCAGCCAGGCGGCCAACGCATCCTCCCGGTCGGCCTGCTCCAGGGTGCTGAGGGTGCGGCAGCAATTCTCGCGCAGCGCCTTCTCCTGCAGATCGACCATGCATGCCGTCTGCGGGCCGTTCATGGGCTGGCGTGAGAGCCGCAGATTGAGCTGCTGCAATCGCCGCAGGTTTGCGCGCATTTGCGACGCAGCCCGCAGCGCTGCGGTTCCGGGATTATTCAATTCGTGCATCAGCCCCGCGGCCATGCTACCCAGGGACGCAAGCTTCTCCCGCTGCAGTGAGAATGCCTGATACGCCTCCAGCCGCCGCGCCATGTTGCCCAGCACCGCGCTCCGCACGCGAGGACAGGAGAACATCAATTGCCAGAACGCCTCCTCGTCAAAGCGCACCAGGCGGCTATCACGCAAGGCTTCCACCGTCGCGCCCGGATCGCTCCCCATGAGGATGGGCATCTCTCCAAACGACTCGCCATCGGTGAAAACCACCAGTTTCGCGACGGTCCCGTCGGCTTCCTTGCGGACGACGCGGACCTCTCCCTCCAGCAATGCCCAGAAGGCTTGGGGAGACGCGGCCGTGGCCACGATCTCAGCTCCCGCCTCCGCCCGCACAACCTCGAGCGGACCCAGACAGGACAGGTTCTCGAGTGTCAGCTCCGTAAATACGGCGATCCGTTTCAGCTCCGGGTAGAGGACCTCCGGAGCCACTCGTTCACTTCGCAACTTGTCAGTCGGCTCGTTCATTCGGCTCTAAATCTTGAAATTGTGAACTAAAGCTCCGCCATGTACTGGTGGATGAACTGTACTGCAATTGATCCCTCGCCTACCGCTGAAGCGGCTCGTTTGACGGATCCGTAACGCACGTCACCCGCGGCGAATAGTCCGGGAACGCTGGTCTCCAGCAGATAGGGCTCGCGTTGCTTGTTCCAGTTTCGCGCGAACGCGGACTGCCCCTTGAGCTGAGGTCCGCTCAGAATAAAGCCATGCTCGTCGCGCAGCACCTGGGCGGATAGCCAATCGGTGTCCGGTTGGGCGCCGATAAAGATGAACAGACCCGTCGCCGAAATGGTTCGTTCTCCCTCCGGCCCGCGCACGCGGATACATTCCAGATGCGTATCGCCCATCGCCTCCACCAGCACCGTCTCCGTCCAGACCTCAATATTGGATTCACGAGCGATTTCATCGATCAAGTATTTCGACATGCTCTTCTCGAGCGACGTAGCGCGGACCATCATCACCACCCGCTTGGCGTAGCGAGAGAAGTACATGGCCGCCTGGCCGGCGGAGTTCGCGCCCCCAATCAGGAAGACCTCCTCGTCGGCACAGCTCTTGGCCTCTGCCAGCGCCGCGCCGTAGTACACCCCGGACCCGACCAGCCGCTCCAGTCCGGGAACCGGCAGCCTGCGCCAGTGCACGCCCGTCGCTACCAGACAGGCCTGCGCGGACACGCTCGCCTGGTCGCCCAGCCGGATGAAGTGGTAGCCATTTTCGGTGTGGACACCCACCGCCCGCTGCATCAGAAACTCCGCCCCAAAACGGGACGCTTGCTGGTAGGCGCGGCGCGCCAGCTCCGCTCCGCTCAAGCCGGCGGGAAATCCCAGATAGTTCTCGATGCTGGAGCTGCTGCCCGCCTGCCCTCCCGGCGCCTCCTGCTCGATCACCAGTGTGCGCAACCCCTCGGACGCGCCATAGACCGCGGCCGCCAGACCCGCCAACCCGGCACCCAGGATCACCAGGTCATAGAAATCGCTCTTCGATTGCGTCCGCAGCCCGATGCGTTCGGCCAGCTCCGCCTGCCCCGGCTGCACCAGATAGGAGCCGTCCGGAAACAGCAGCACCGGCATCTTGGCGTCTTCCAGCTTATGACGTGCCAGCAGGTCCCGTCCTTCGGCCGAGGAGTCCGGGTCCATCCAGACATAGGGAACGTAATTCTTGGTGAGGAAGTCCCGCACCTGGTGGTCGCGCAGGCCGTACCGAGCTCCGATGACCCGCAGCCCCTCGAAGGGCGCGCGATAGGTGGAGCACCAGCTCTCCAGCAGATCGTCGACAACCGGATAGAGCTTCTCCTCCGGCGGGTCCCAGGGCTTGGTCAGGTAATAGTGGATGCGGGCGGCGTTGATGGCGCGGATCGCAGCCTCGGTATCCGCGTAGGCGGTCAGCAGCGCCCGCCTGGCGTCGGGGAAGATGGCTATGGTCTTCTCCAGCAGCTCGATCCCGGTCATCCCCGGCATGCGTTGGTCGGATAGAAACAGGGCGATCGAATCTCCACGCCGGGCCAGCTCCTCGGCCGCTTCTAGCGCCGCCTGCCCGCTGCTCGCCCGCAGAATGCGGTAGTTCTCCCCGTACTTGCGCCGGAGGTCCTGTACTACGGTCTCCAGCACGCTGGCGTCGTCGTCGATGGCAAGAATGACTGGCTTGCTCATGTTCCCCCGGTTAGCCCTCTCAGTTTAGTGCCTTGAGTCCTGCGGCATGCCCATCGCGCCTATTTTCGGGGTACGTCCGGTGCCTGCCGAAGGCCAACTGCCGCGCCTGGAGGCGCCCCAAGCAACTTCTACACCTCTTCAGTACTCCCGTAACACGTTCGTGGGGTTGTGGTTAGAAGGGTTATGCCCGATCTTTATGGAACATTCAGCAGAGAAACCCACCTGCTGGTAGAGTAAATTTGCCACGATTATGATGTACAAATTACACTGCCCGTGCTTATGATGGGCTGGCACAACAAGTACAAAGAACCAGTTGTCAGATACGATTCGACGGCCTTGGCAGCGACTTAGTCTTTTCCAGCGAAGCAGCCCGCGGAACTTCCCCACCGCTGCGGGTTTCGCCAGAAGAATGACACACGTTGCGCACCATGGCTACCGGACGTACGAAGGAAGAGCAGGCGAGGCGCAATGAACAAGATCATTCTTGGAGACAATCAGGCGATCTTCCGGGCTGGCATCGCTAAAGTACTGGCGAGCGAAGAAGACTTCCGCGTGGCCGCCCAGTGCTCGGATCTCGACCGCATGATGCTGGCGATCGATACCTATCGCGCTTCGATCGTCGTCTTTGCCTCCGCGCTCAAGCCGGAGATGCAGGACACCATGGCCCGCATCAAGGCCGCCGGCAGCCGCGCCATCGTCATCGCGGAAAATACCGAGTCTGCCACCGCCTATACGCAGATTGGCGTCAAGGGCGTGGTCTACCGCAACACTACCGGCGCCGCTCTGGTCGATTGCGTTCACAAGGTCATTCACGGGCTCACCTGCGTGCAGCGCCCTACCGACGCGGCGCAGACCGATGAAGAAGATTTCGTGGGAGCGCGGGTCCGCGATCGCCTGACGCCCAAGGAGATGAAGATCGTAGCGCTGATCGTACAGGGCTGTAAGAACAAGGAGATCGCGCAGCGCCTGGGCACCACCGAGCAGGTCATCAAGAACTACCTGCGCAGCGTGTACGACAAGACGGGGGTCTCCGATCGCCTGGAACTCGCGCTCTTCACCATCCATCACCGCATCCTCGCGGCGGCCGCCGCAGAAGCGGGGAGTGGGCTACAGATGCGCAGCGCGTAGTTTCCCGCGTCAAGCGCACAATGCAACATCAAGGATCTGTTAACCAAGGCCTTCCGCGAGGAAGGCCTCTTTTTTTGTAACCGCAGGTCACCACTCCGCCGCTCAACGCTCGCCGATCTCTTCGCTGAGTATTGGGCTGAGTATTGGCTTGACATCGAGGATCGGCGTTCCATCCAGCGCCTCGAGGTTGCGGACCCGCACGCGCGGGCCATCTATCGCGGTGATCTCCACCCGGTGCAGGCCAATGGGATTCGGGCGGTGAGGAGAGCGCGTACTGAAGACGCCCTCCTGCGCTCTGGAAGTATCGCCCCGCGGGTGCACGCTCAAAGCGTCTCGACGCGCGCGATCGAGCCAGGTGACAAGAATGATCTCATCGCCCGGCCGCAGGCTTCGCAGGCCTTCGAGCATCTCTGGCTCGAAGACCAGCCACGCCTCGGGTGCTCCCTCGTCGGCTTGCCGGGGGGCCGATCTGAGATCCGCCAGGGGAGATTCGACCCTCCCGATAGCCCTCACGTCGAAATTCGTCATCTTCGCGGTCAGCCCTTCCACTCGCCCGCCACCTGCCCCACTGCTACGTTGAGGCGGTTCCAGACGTTAATGTTGGCGATCGCGAGGACCAACGCCGCAAGCGCCTTCACATCATAGTGCCGGGCGGCCTCGTCCCAGATCTCGTCCGGCACCGGGTTCGCGCGATCACTGAGTCGGGTGAGGGCTTCGGTGAGCGCCAGCGCGGCGCGTTCAGCGTCAGTGAAGTAGGGCGCATGCCGCCAGGCCGATACTGCGAAGAGGCGCTCATCTGTCTCGCCTGCCTTCTTGAGCAAGCGAGCGTGCATGTCAACGCAGACGCTACAGCCATTGATCTGGCTCGCGCGCAGCTCGACAAGGCCGATCGTTTTCGACGGCACGCCGCCCTTTTCCGTGGCCGCCTTCAGGGCATGCAGCGCCTGCATGGCGTCAGGAAGGATCATTACGGGGTTGTTCATCCGTGCTTTCATAGCTTCCTGCATCAGTGCTTCCATGATTGTTCTCCTCTAAGGGTTCTTCGCGTATCAATTCGAATAATTCGATCTTGACGTGCCGTCGCCAAGCCGATCTCCTTGTCACTTCGGCCGAGTTTGGTCCGTCATTGCAATGACGAATGGCGACGGAGGAGTGTGACGGTGGACGAGCACGAATGGCTGGCGGAGCGTTTCGAGACCCACCGCACCCATTTGCGGGGGATGGCCTATCGAATGCTCGGCTCGGAGAATGAGGCGGACGACGCCGTTCAGGAAGCGTGGCTGCGGCTCAGCAGCTCCGGCACGAGCGGCGTAGAGAACCTGGGCGGATGGCTGACAACGGTCGTCGCACGCGTGTGCCTGGACATGCTCCGCTCGCGCAAATCGCGGCGCGAGGAGTCCCTGGATGCGCACCTGCGTGAGCCGATCACGAATCGAGGGGATGGGCTCGACCCCGAGCGCGAGGCGATACTGGCCGACTCCGTCAGTCTCGCGCTGCTCGTGGTGCTCGAAACGCTGTCTCCGGCCGAGCGGGTCGCGTTTGTGCTGCACGACCTGTTCGACGTTCCCTTCGACGAGATCGCCCTTATTGTGGGGCGCGCCCCTACAGCGGCAAGGCAGCTCGCCAGCCGCGCTCGCCGACGGGTGCAGGGAGCGAGCACGGTTCGTGACGCCGATCTCACCCGCCAGCGAAAAGTTGTCGATGCCTTCGTTGCAGCTTCGCGCAGCGGCGACTTCAACGCGCTCCTCGCATTGCTCGATCCAGATGTCACGATCCGGGCCGACCGCACTGCCGTAGAGATGGGTGCGTCGAGCGCGGTACGTGGCGCAGAAGCCGTCGCCAAAAATTTCTCGGGGCGCGCCGGCGCCGCACGCCCGGCGCTGGTGGATGGAGTCGTGGGACTGGCGTGGGCTCCCGGTGGACAGCCGCGCGTCGTGCTCCGCTTCACTATTGTGCGTGAGCGGATCGTCGCCATCGCATTGCTTGCCGACCCGGAAAGTCTTCGCCAGATCGAGCTGACAATGCTCCCGACTGACGAACCGGGAGTTCCGGGCCGAAGCTAGAGGCTAGAAGCTAGCCGTTGCCTTTACCCCAGCTTCTCTCCCAGCGACTTCGCCTGGGTAAAGAGATAGAGGTAATCCGGGCCGCCGGCCTTCGAATCGGTTCCCGACATATTGAAGCCGCCAAAGGGATGCGCTCCCACCATCGCGCCCGTGCTCTTGCGGTTGAAGTACAGGTTGCCGACGTGGAAGGTATGCCGCGCGCGGTTGAGCTTCTCCCGATCGGTCGAGTACACCGAGCCGGTCAGACCATACTCGGTGTTGTTCGCCACCTCCAGCGCCTGGTCGAAGTCGCGGACCTTGATGATCGCCAGCACCGGTCCGAAGATCTCCTCCTGCGAGATGCGCGCATCCGGGGCCACATCAACGATCACCGTCGGTTGCAGATAATAGCCGCCCTCTGCCGTGTCTATTTTGCTCCCGCCTGTCAGCAGCCGGCCTTCCTTCTTCCCTGCCTCGATGTAGCCGAGGATGGTCTCCATGGCGCCCTTGTTCACCACCGGGCCCATGTACGTATTCTTGACCGGATCGCCCACCTTGATCCGCCGGACGCGAGCTTCCACCTGCTCCACAAAGGAGTCGTAGATCGACTCTTCCACAATGGCGCGCGAGCAGGCCGAACACTTCTGCCCGTTGAAGCCGAAGGCTGAGGTCACCACGCCTTCGACCGCCGCATCCATATCGCAGTCCGCGGCCACGACGATCGAGTCCTTGCCGCCCATCTCGAGCACCGTCCGTTTGATCCAGATCTGGCCTTTCGGCGTCTTCGCCGCCCGCTCGTGAATCTCCAGGCCCACCTCCTTGGATCCGGTGAAGGCGATGAAGCGGGTCTTGGGATGCGCCACGATGGCGTTGCCGAAGGTAGCGCCCGAACCGGGGCAGAAGTTCACCACGCCCGGCGGCATGCCTGCCTCCTCCAGCACATCGAGAAAGCGTGCCGCGATGGTCGGCGAGTCGCTCGAAGGCTTGAGGATGACGGTTTTGCCGCATACGATCGCCGCCGCCGTCATACCCGCCATGATGGCGAAGGGGAAGTTCCACGGCGGAATCACCGCGCCCACGCCCAGCGGGATGTAGAGCAGTTCATCGCGCTCGCCCGGCATCTGAATGGGCGGCTTCGCCGTGGACAGACGCAGCGCCTCGCGTGCGTAGAACTCCAGGAAATCGATGGTCTCGGCCACATCTGCATCGGCCTCAGCCCAGTTCTTGCCGACCTCATAGGTGAGCCAGGCGCAGAACTCGAACTTGCGGTCGCGAATAATCTCCGCCGCCCTCAGCAGCAGGGACGCACGCTGCTCCGGCGAGATGAAGCGCCAGGTCTCGAACGCCCGCAGCGCGGCTGCCATCGCCTGCTCGGCGTGCTCGGCGCCTGCCTTCTGATGTATGCCCACCACCTCGGCGGGCTTGGCCGGGTTGACCGAGCGGATCTTGTCCGCGGTGCGCACGCGCTCGCCGCCGATCACCAGTTCATATTCGTGACCCAGCATCTCCCGCACCCGCGCCAGCGTCTCGCGCATCGCGTGCTCATGTTGCAGGTCGGAGAAGTCGGTGAAGGGCTCGTTCCGGAAGTCTCCCTTGGGAGACAGCGGCAGGATGACAGTGGAGATCTGAGCGGTGGCCATAACTTTCCAGTTTAGCGCAGAAGCGACTCCGGCCGCCGTGGTCTGGTATACCACCCCATGACACACAAATCGGGGGAGATCCAGCGTGGAGATCGCGAGCAGCATTGCCGTCGGTGAAGTCGAGAGCCTCTGGCGCTATCCGGTCAAGAGCATGCGGGGCGAAGAGTTGCAGGAGGCCTTCCTTGGATTTGCCGGCGTCTTCGGCGATCGCCTGTACGCCTTCCATGATTCAGCCGCGCGGAAGGGATTTCCCTATCTGACCGCGCGCGAGCAGGAAGAGATGCTGCAGTATCGTCCGGTCTACCGCTGTCCCGAGCAGATGCGGAAACCGGAGAATCTGGCGAATGCAGAAGCCCTGGGGCCGGGTGTCACTCCGGTCTACCCCGGCGACGCCGACCGTGCTCTGGATGTCGAGACACCAGCCGGAACCAGGCTGGCGATCGATGACCCCACGCTGCTCACCATGCTGAGCGAAGGGCTGCGGGATGGGCATCGTTTGACGCTCCGCAAGTCGGAACGGGCGATGACCGATTGCCGTCCGGTTTCGCTCTTCTCCATCCAAACCGCGCGGCGACTGAGCCAGGAAGTCGGATCTGATCTCGACAAGCGGCGCTTTCGCGCGAACGTCTATCTCGACCTGCAATCGGCCCCCGGCTTCAGTGAAGATCGGCTTGTCGGCCGCACCCTGCGGTCGGCGAGAGAGCAGTGATCGCTGTGTTGGAGCGCGATCCCCGCTGCAAGATGATCACGCTCGATCCCGACGGTGCGGGGCCGAATCCCGAAGTTATGAAGCGCCTCGCCCGAAGTCATCAGGGCTACGCGGGCGTCTATGCGGCAGTTCTGGTCGAGGGTGTCATCCGGCCCGGCGATGCCATCTCTCTGCTGAACTAAAGAGCGATTCCTTCGCTTCTTATCGCCCTTGCGCTTGTTATGGCTCTTGTCCCTTATTCAGCCGAAGCCGTGCTGCTGGCGCTACAATTGCCGCCTAAGCCGCGCCTGCTGAGGTCTGCGCGTTCCCCTGCACCTGCCCTCAGCCACGCGCCGGATGAGGATCACACCATGCGTCAGCCAATCGCCGCAATTCTGCTCACTCTTACGCTTCTGCCCATCAGCGCCGGCCGGGCCCAGATCGGCTCCAACCCTCCCGTTCCGCCCTCCTGGAACCGCGACCGCTTTCCCGGCCAGAACCCGACGCCCAACACCCACGACAGCCAGCCCACCGAGACGGCGGAGGAGAAGATGGAGCGCCAGACGTCCGCGCGCATGAACGACAAGCGCTTGCAGCAGGCCGTAACCGACGCGCACAAACTGCTCCAACTGGCGACCGAACTGAAGGATGAAGTGGATAAGACGAATCAAGGCGTGGTCTCCGTCGATACCTCCAAGAAGGCGGACGAAATCATCAAGCTGGCCAAGAGTGTGAAGGATAAAATCCGGCCGCTCTAACGATTTAGTCTCCATCACCGGGTCTAAACCCACCGCCTTTTCAGGCGGTGGTCTCCGGACCACATTCATATGCTGGTGAGCGTGCCTCCGCAATTGGCTCCGGCGAAGCTGGTGCAGTATATGAAGGGCCGTTCGAGCCGGATGCTGCAGGACGAGTTTCCGCAGTTGAAGAAGCGCTACTGGGGCCAGCATCTGTGGGCCCGGGGGTACTTCTGCGCGAGCGTGGGC
>JBPCNO010000046.1:0-43370 GCA_051001135.1 Acidobacteriaceae bacterium | reverse complement strand
ACTGTGCACCGACGTATTGCGCGGCTGGGCGGACCGTCTCCAGGCCGCGGGTATCGATGCACGGTGCGAGGGCAGCGGCCCGTTGCTGGTGATGGCGGATGCGGACAGGATTCGCCAGGTGCTGGATAATCTCGTCGGCAACGCATTGGACGCACTATGCGAGAGCGGCAGAGGGGACCGCCGCATGGTAGTGACCACCAGAAGGGAAGAAGAGTCCGCGGTGTTGGAAGTGAAGGACAATGGCGCTGGCCTGGCGCCGGAGACACGCTCGAAGGCCTTCGATCCGTTCTTTACCACCAAGGACCACGGCACCGGGCTGGGTCTGTCCATCTGCTATGAGATTATTCAATCGCACGAGGGCGACTTGCGCCTGGAGGACGATCTCAACGGCGGCGCTCGGGCCACGGTGCGCCTGCCGCTCGGCGACAGCGTGCGCAGCAATGGACCGGAGGGCATCGAGCCATCCGGGATCGAGCCACAGAGCAACGGAGAAGCTCACCTTGCCGCAGACCAGGTTCAGCCGAGGACGGTATGACACAGCAATCGATTCCATCGATTCTGGTTGTCGATGACGACCGCAACCTGCGGATGACGCTGAAGGAGTTGCTGGAAGACTCGGGATACGAAGTTCGCGAGGCTTCCGATGGCAACCGCGCAATGGCGTGGCTGGACCAGCGAAAGACCGATCTCGTGCTCTGCGACTGGAGGATGCCGGAGGCCGGGGGCGAAGCGCTGCTGCGCCGTCTTGGCGCGGATGGAACGCTGGAGCATCTGCCCGTCATCATCATGACCGCGCACGGCACCGGACCCAACGCCATGGCGGCCATCCAGCTTGGCGCATACGATTTCGTCACTAAGCCACTCGATCTGGATGAGGTGTTGACGACCGTAAAGCGCACGCTCCATCACCTGGAGCTGCAACGCGAAGTGGAGCGTCTGCGCGCGCAGAGATTTCAAGACCCGTCCTCCGGTGAACAACATGAGGATGAGCGACTGCACGATGGGCAACAGACAAAACTCGTCGGCGGTTCGAAGCTTTGGCTGGAGGTCTTCAAGGCCATCGGGCGGGTGGCGAAGACCGACATCAGCGTGCTGCTGCTGGGAGAATCCGGAACCGGCAAGGAACTAGTGGCGCGGACCATTCACGAAAACAGCTCACGCAGCCAGCGCCCCTTCATCGTGATCAATTGCGCCGCGCTGCCGCACGACCTGCTGGAGTCGGAACTCTTCGGTCATGAGAAGGGCGCCTTTACCGGTGCGCTGAATCAGAAGCAGGGCAAGTTCGAGAGTGCCGCGGGCGGCACCGTCTTTCTCGATGAGATCGGCGAACTGCCGCTTGCGCTCCAGCCCAAACTGCTGCGCATCCTGCAGGAGCACACCTTCGAGCGCCTGGGCGGCACGGCCTCCATACGCGCGGACTTCCGCGTGATTGCGGCGACCAATCGCCTACTGGCAGAGGAGGTGGAAGAGAAGACCTTTCGCTCGGACCTCTACTATCGCCTGCAGGCCTTCGCGATCCAACTGCCGCCTCTGCGGCAGAGACGCTCCGATATTCTGCCATTGGCGGAGTACTTTCTGAACCAATACGCGTACGCCAATGGCCAGCGCAGCGCCGGCCTGGCGGACGAGGCCGTCGTGGCATTGCAGCAGTATTCTTATCCCGGCAATGTCCGGGAGCTGGAGCACATCGTCGAACGCGCCGCGGTACAAGCCTCAGGACGCCTGATCACCAAAGAGATCATCCGCGATGCGATGCCGGCCACCAGCATCGCGGCCGCGGAGAGCGCGGGTGCGCCGCTGATGGAGCTTCCGTTTCACGCCTCGGTGGCGGCCTGGGAGAAGCGGCTGATCGAGCAGGCGCTGCGGGAGAGCCATGGCAACAAGGCTGACGCAGCCCGCAGACTGCAGATTCATCGCCGCCTGCTTTACGAAAAAATGGAGCAGCTTGGCTTCGAGAAGTAAGTGGGCATGATCGAATGAAGAGAGGTCCAGGGGACAAATGAAATCCACCATCCTGAGCAGCACCTTGCCCGATTGGAGGAGGTCGCGGTGATTGCAGGCATCGGCTGGGCACATACAGGACCGTCGCTCCTGGCATCCTTCCTCGCCTCTCTGGTCGAATGCGTCGAGGCGTTGACGGTCGTGCTTGCGGTAGGAAGCATCCGCGGCTGGCGTGGCGCGCTGAGCGGAAGCGCCACTGCGCTCGCCGTGCTGCTGGCTATTATCGTCGCACTGGGATCGGCGCTGACGCGCATTCCTCTGCATGCGCTCCAACTCGTCGTGGGCACGCTCCTGCTGCTCTTCGGACTGCGCTGGCTGCGCAAAGCGATCCTGCGTTCCGCCGGCCTGATCGCTCTCCACGATGAACAGGCCGCGTTTGCAAAGAATACTGACGCCATGCAGCGGCTCGGCAAAGCGGGTGGCTGGGACCGGGTTGCGTTTGCGGCCGGTTTCCAGATCACCATGCTGGAGGGCACGGAGGTGGTCTTCATCGTCATCGCCATCGGTGCGGGGCGACCGGGTCTCTTGTTACCCGCCAGCATTGGCGCAATCGCGGCCCTGCTGGTAGTTGTCGCGCTGGGCTTTGCGGTGCATCGCCCGCTGGCCACCGTGCCTGAGAACACGTTGAAGTTTGTCGTCGGCACCCTGCTCTCCGCCTTCGGCACCTTCTGGGTAGGGGAGGGAATGGGCGTGAACTGGCCGGGCACCGATTGGGCCATTGCCGCCCTGATCGCCGCATTCCTGATGATCGCGCTGCTGGCGATTCCACTGTGCCGCAGGCAAGCGGCGGCAAGCACTGTAACGGCGGGCTGAGAGGAGACACCATGCAGTGGTTCAGAACGATTGTTCGGGAGATCTTTGGGCTGTTCGTGGACGACGGCAACTTCGCGCTCGCCATTCTTGCGTGGCTCGCGGTAATCCGGCTGCTTCTCTATCGTCCGTTTGTGCCCGCGCGCTGGGCCGGCGTCGTCCTGTTTGCGGGGCTCGGCCTGATCCTGCTCGAGAGCGCAACGCGCTTTGCAAGGCGCGGACATGCGGTTCGCCGCAAATAGCGGTAGCGTGGGGAAGAGCTGAAGCTGGTAAGCGCCTCAAAGGGCTAGCTCGCTGCAACGGCGCGGGAATGCTATTCTTGACACAGAAATTGTGCCTGGAGAGATGGCCGAGTGGCTGAAGGCGCACGCTTGGAAAGCGTGTTTACTTTAACGGGTAACGTGGGTTCGAATCCCACTCTCTCCGCCAAACCTTCCTGTAAGAACAACAAAACAAAGAGAAGTCGCCTAGATTGAGATCGGAAGAGTGGATCAAGGCACGCCAGAGAACCGCTTCCGGCTATGGCTGCGGTGCGAAGACGAGAATCGCAGCTTCGTTTTTGGCCGTTGCGGGGGCGGCAACATAGTAGCGGTCGAGTTCAGGTGACCAGAAAGACGTACCGGCGCCGGGTCTGGTGGGAATTCTCGCGATGATTTCATAGTGGTCCGGGTCGAGCTGCTGGTAGACGAATATGTAGCCGGTATCGAAGCCGCGGCCACCCGAAACGTAGATGCGCTTTCGTTTGGCGTCAAAGTAAACGCCGTCCATGCCCTCGGGTGTGGGAAGGGCGGCTACCTCTTTGCCGGTCTGCGAATCGAGTGCAATCATCTTGGGCGGTGTGCGCGTGCCGATAAGCAGCCGGTGAGCGGGCTCATCGAATGCAGCGTCTCCCGGTCGACCACTGCTCACCGGCCAGGTGGATATTATTCGGCGAGAACGTGTGTCGATACGCTCGATCTGATTGAGCGTGGAAATAAAGACGTAAAGCGTGTGGCCCGGCTTGTCGAGCAGGAGTTCGGCGGGATGAGCGAAGACGCGAATATCGGCAATGTGCCTGTTTGTTTGCGCGTCGATAACGCCCACTTCGCCGTAGTCCGTGCCAGCGTCTTTTCCGCCGTAGCCAACGTAAAGCAGTTTTGTGTGTGGATCGTAGGTCACGCGGTTTGGCCCGGGCTCCAGTTTGATGGAGGCGAGCAGGGCAAACGTGTCTGCGCGAAAGACGCGGAGCATTGCGTCATCCCCGCTGGCGACGAAGAGTTTATTGAGGGAGCCGATGTAAGCGATGCCTTGCGGCTTTTGGAATCCGGGAATGCTCCGCGTCCGTTTGCCGGCTGCGAGATCTACAACTTCAACTGAGCCGTTTTCAAGGCCGGCGACGAAGAGACGCTTGCCTTTGCCATCCACATCCATGTGATCGAGGCGACCTTGAACGTCAGGTAACGGGATGGTTTGGATGAGGCGAAGCGTATCTGCTTTCTGTGAGAAGGCGATCGCTGGGAGAAGCGCAGCAGCAAAGACGAACGAGCAGAGGCGACGCGTGGTTCTCATTGTTGCCCTCCTTCAGGCAGCGACGGCTGCCGCGTTGAGCGGTGCTAGTTTACAACTTCAAGATGACCCGACCCTGAGACTACATGCCATCGGCCTGGATGAGTGTCGTATCTGTTCGGCCGCAGACTTCTGTCACATAGATGACACACGCTTCCATTCCGATGCGCTATGGAGGAGGGCGCGTGTGTCGAGAATGCAGCGTGCATGGTTACAGATAGTAAAGTTCTTTGAGTTCGAACCTCGTAGCAGTCGCAATGTCCAAAGAGCCTTACCGCGTAAACAACTTATGGTTGCCCAAGCTCCTCGCAACGATCTTTGCGGAAGAGATGCGCTGGCTAGATTCATAGATCTATTTATTGATATCCCCTTGACATCGTTTCGGGAAAGGCTCACCATTCCGCGGTACGATTCTGCGGACCCAGAACCCCCCTGTCCTTGCGGAGGGTCAGGTCCTCTCCCGATGGGCTTGATCAGCTCATTCGCGTTCCTTTTGCGAGGAGATAGCGGCACGGTCCAAGGTTAGCTAAGCACCGTTCGGGTATCCTCCGGCCCAATCCAACTGGGCGCCAAAGGCGGCGCAATCAAGTGCTGCCGTCTTTCATGAGCGAACACCAGCCTACCCGGACGCCAGCGGCTCATGGGAGGTTCTTGTGAGACAAGTAAGACTGCTAGCACTCGCCGCGGCCGTTGCAACGATCGCGGCCACTCTCTCCATATCGACTCACATTGTGCATGGACAAAGCGAAGCGCTGCTCACCCCGGTTTACAACCCGTACCCGCCCGGCATTCTCCCGTCGAATATAAATACCGAGTTAGCCCGGGTTCTGCGCGAAGTCAACTTCATCGAGAATGAATCTCTCGCGCAGTGGCATGCCTTGCCGCCTCTGGCCTTCGCCGGTAACCCGCCGATACTGCAGGGCAATGGAGTTCCCGCAGTGGAGATACTCGGCAAGCTGATGAACTACGACAGGACTATCTCACCCAACGAAAATCAGGCATGCGCGTCGTGCCACATGCCGTACGCCGCCTTCAGCGGACCGATTCCATCCGTGAATCTGACGATGATTGCGTATCCCGGAACGGTTCACTTCCGGGCGGGCAAGCGGACAGCGCAGCGATACACGTACTCGAGCTACTTCCCTCCGCTCCAGTACAACGCGACCCAGGGTGCTTTCTTTGGCGGGAACTTCTGGGATTCACGGGCCACCGGATACCTACTTAGGGCTCCCGACGCCGAGCAGTCACAGTTCCCTCCGGTCGATCCTGCCGAAATGGGCAACTCGGACACCGCCTGCATCGTGTATAAGCTTTCACTGGCTTCGTACAGGCCCCTGTTCGAGCAGATTTGGGGCGCGGGCTCATTCCAGATCCACTGGCCTTCCAATACGGCGAAGATCTGCGCGTCCCCGAATATCGGCGGGAGCGCTACGCAGGTTCTGCTGAGTGCGGAGGACCGAACGCTCTCCAATAACGACTACGATCACTGGGCGCAGTCCATCAGCGCGTTCGAGCACAGCCTGTCTGTGAGCCCTTTCACGTCGAAGTTCGACGCCTACCTGAAAGGCACGTACACACTGACGGCGGACGAGAAGGCGGGATACGCTCTGTTCCGGGGCAAAGGGAATTGCAATTCATGCCATCTGGACGGGAGATCGACTGCTCCTTCACCCACGGCTCCGAACAGCGAAGACGAGGGAACGGCAGCAAGCACTCAGCCGTTGTTTACCTGCTTCGGCTCGGCCAATCTCGGTCTCCCGAAGAATCCAAGAGTCGCCTTCTATTATGAGACCACGCCGGATTCGTTCGGATTCACGCTCAACCCGACTGGCTTCGCCTATACCGATTATGGGCTGGGAACTTTCCTGAGAAGCGGTTTCGGCTCCGCCCCCAGCCCAAACTCGGCGTGGAGGAAGTTCGCATCCACTTCCGACGGCCAAATGCAGACGTCCACTGCCCGTGATGTTGCGCTCGCGCCGCCCAGGTGTCCCACTACCGAGGCACCCGGTCCTTACTTCCAGAAGGAGTTCTTTCACAACGGCTACATCAAGAGCCTGAAGCAACTGGTGCATTTCTACAATACGCGCGACGTGTACAAGATGAGCGTGGAGTCGGGAAATTGCCCGGTGGGAACCACGGAAAAAGTAAACTGCTGGCCGGAGCCCGAGGTACCGCAAAACTTGGATATGACGATAGGAAAGCTGGGATTGACGGATAGGGAGGAGAACCAGATCGTCAAGTTCTTACAAACGCTCAACGACGGTTACACAACACCATATCCGGACATCAACACGTACACGGGAGCTTGCATGAGCGGTGGCAATGCCTCGACTCAGGGGAACAATACGATCATCCCATCGCTCAAGATACATCCTTAGGCCGCCGGATGCAGGAGAACGCACCGGTGCACCGGTAATGAGACAGAGCGCATGGGGTCGCCTCCATGCGCTCTTTGTCGCGTTGCCGGAGTAAGATCGAAGAAGCGAGTTTACTTTGGGGGTCTGCACATGAGGGATCTGCACCTCCGTAGACAGCTTATGGGTCTGGTGATCACGAGTGTGGCGGGCTGCGGGCTCTGCTCACGCGCGGCCGACGCTCTACCAGCTCCCCAAACCGGGACGATACTTGCTCCGGCAAAGGCGGCCGCGCACGTCCGTATCAAGAACGGACCGGAGCTCGAGTCAGTGAAGGACAATGTTGCGATCATCCGGTGGACAAGCAACAACCCCGGGGGATCGGACGAGCATTTCGGGGTCGTACACTACGGCGCCGACCGCGCGCATCTGGACCAGGTGGCGAAGTCGCACATTCGGCTGAACCAGAACCATCCCGAAACGGTGTTCCGGGTGCGTGTGGACGGCCTGAAGCCGCAGACAACCTACTTCTATACGGTGGATTCCATGCAGGGCAATGGCAGGACCGATGGGGTGAAGAGCGGTGTGAGCCACTTCACGAACCCTTAGAGAAAACATCTGAATGACGGCAGTAACGAGAGAAACTCAGCCTAGTCCATCTCTCTCATCGAAGAACGGCGCTCACTTCCGGCCGTGTGCGCCCTTTGCGTTCTCGGTGGTGCAAACATCGAAAGCACGTCGAACTGGCCGTCGATGGGAATGCTCCTGATACACCTCCCGGCGAGAGACACCGCATGCTAACGAGTGCAAAGGTCAATCGCCTGCTCCGGGCAATCCAGGGTAACTGGCAAGCCGAAATGAGCGGCTTCTACACCTACACCACACTCGCCGATAGGGAGCGCGATCCACAGCGCCGAAGCGCGCTTCGCGGGCTCGCGAGTGCGGAGAAACATCACGCCGAGTTGTGGGCCACGCGAATTCAGGATTTGAAGGGCGCGCTGCCGGTCTACCGGGGATCCACTACCGGAGAAGCAAACACGCTTTCAAGTCGGGTCGGCGGAGACGCGTTGGCTCTTCGCCGCCTGGAGCTCGACGAGAGCCGGGACATCGCAAACTACGGAAAGCAGCTCCGGGAGATCGGCGATGAGCCGAGCCTCGCGATCTTGCGTGAAGTCATCGGGGATGAGCAGGAGCATTACCGCATTCTGGGGAGCTTAATCCGCAACCGACGGCCCCTGCCCCGGCCCACTGCGGGCCAGGTGCAGCAAGCTCTCGACGAGCTGGTCTCGGCGCGTGATAAGGGCCGGCCGAAGACCGCAAGCTGGATCGGAGATGCCATCTACGGCGTGAATGATGGGCTGGGCTCCATCTTCGGCATTGTTTCCGGCGTATCCGGAGCGACACTCGGGAATAGCCATTTCGTCCTGATCGCAGGCATTGCCGGGATGATCGCGAGTGCGCTGTCCATGGGCTCCGGAGCCTATCTTGCCGCGAAGAGCGAGCGCGAGATCTACGAGGCCGAATATTCCAGAGAAGAAGACGCAGTGGCTCTCAATGAAGCCGAAGCGCGCGAGCTTCTCTCGCTCACATATCAGGTCCGCGGACTGGCGGCGGAAGACGCCGACCACGTTGTGGAGCATTTGGCTCAGGACAAGAAGCGCCTTGTACAAGCGCTTGCACGAGAGCGCTTGGGCACCACAGAAGAGGGGCTTAACCGCCCCTGGACATCGGCGATCTCTGGAGCTGTCTCAACAGCCGTCGGTGCATTCATACCCATCATTCCATTTTTCTTTCTCTCCGGCATCCCCGCCGTGATCGTGGCAGCGATCGTCTCCCTCATTGCACATTTTGCGGTCGGCGCAGCAAAGTCATTGGTTACGATCCGCTCCTGGTGGAGCAGTGGCATTGAGATGACGCTTATAGGAGCAATCGAGGGGGCTGTCACCTACGCGATTGGAATAGGGCTCGGGAAGATTGGAGCGTAGGGCAGAAGAGATCCTGAGAACACTCGACCCGTTCCGAGATCAACTCCCCTGCGTGACTGGCCTGTGGAGCGGATCGCCGGAAGAGGCGATATGCCCTGCGCGGAGCGCACCGCTGCAGGGTAACAAACCCGGCGCCGGCGTGGGGCGCCCGGCCCCGCCACAGAGCCGCGGTACAGACATTCCATTGCAACCAGGCGGCTTGTGTCGGGCAGACCGCAGCTATTGCCCATACTTTTGTTTGGGCTTTCCTATCCGCATATTGAAACCGACCATTGGACCGTAGACATTAATTCCATTGTCGTCATGCTGCGGTAGAGACAAATAGGCGTTGGACACATGCATGTAACTTGCGCCGACGGCCATGCTGTAGCGGGGATTGAAGTTGTACCGCACGCCACTGCCTAACATGAGCGTAAAGGTGAAATCCTGCCCCTGACCGTATCTCTCGCCAGAGGGACCCTTCGCATCGATAAACCCGGCGCCGCCGCGCACCTCGAAATATGGCGAAGTTCTCCAATTACGATGCACAAAATTACGCCGCACACCCAGATCAAAAGCCCCATATCGCGATTCAGGCCCTCTCGGAATCGCAGTGAAGGACCCCGTGACCGTCAAGTCGGTATTTCCGCGCAGAATCCAGGGACCATTGATCGCGCCCATGTGCCATCGAAGCGATGGGAAGATGGGTACCAGCGTGTAATGGAGAGGCTTCTGCGAATAATCGTTGCCTACGAAGGCATCGAAGACAAACGGGATGTTGAAGGGAAGCACCCCCACCTCTTGTGAGTATTCGAGCTTGTTTCGATAATAGATATCTTCATTGAAATCGGCCGATTTCGAAGCTGGTGAGCTTTCATCCTGAGGTTGAGTCTTTAACTCCTGGGCGCTGGATAGAACGCATTGTGCAAGGCATGCCAGAAAGAGGGCAAGCAACTTCAGGTTTCGCTTGGTCATTGTCTGGTGAAAATACTTGCGGAAGATGGCCCTACCTCAGGCAAATAGAAAATTAGATTTTATTCTCCGCCACAATCACTACATTTCTTTTTCTATTCCGTATGTGCTACAGCACTTCTGGTGCTTCCAACAGGAACCAAGGTAATTCACTCAAGCGTCGCAGAACACCTCGCGGCTCCGGCGACTTGCCTGGTCGCTCTGATGCGCGTCTTTCCAGCGGATTCAAACTGCACCCACCCCTTGCCGGCTTCACTACTAAGAAGGACGCATAGCGCAGAGCGGGCAAAACGCACACCGTTTCATCTCGCCGGTCGGTAGCTGCAGACCACGATAACACCAACCCGGAGCTTATCTAGTGTCCGTCGTGGTCGTGGTCGTGACCTCTCCCGAGCGGAAATCCCTGAGCCGCTTCAATAGCGACAGAGGTCCAGGAGGGCTGCGAACCCGATGAGGCATGCGCCGGATCGCGGCTTCCCAACGAGCTGTCAGGGGATGCGGTCGGCTGCGAAGCTGAATCTTCGTACCCTGTCGATTCGGTGAGAATGTTCAGACCAGCCCGGTTCTCCGCGGCACGTTTTGGATCGTCTTCGGAAGGAATCACAGGCGAATCGAAGCCGTTCGACTTCGATGCAGAGAGATTTGCGTGGCGCTGCGCCGGGAAATGCGGTCTCGAGCGCAGTCCGTTGCTACGCGATGTATGCCTGGGAGCCGTGGAGAGGAGGGAGGGAAGCGCCGCGATGAATGGAGGCTGAAGCCCCAGGAAGACCCGCAGATCTGGAGCAGCCGCAATAGAGACGCCAAGCAGCAGTACACTGCCCGCAATCCGGCCGGAACGGGACCACCCGGAAAGCGGACGCGGTTCCTTGAGAATGGAACGAATACGCACATCCAACAGAGCTGCCGCGGACGTGAGTTCCAGAGATACAGCCGTAGCTGGACCGCCCGAGGCACTCAGGCGCGCAAAGCGAAGCAGGCAAGTTGCATATATGTCGCGGCTCTGTGGATGATCGTGTACAACGGCGAGATCGCACGCGATCTCCCGTTCCGCACCCAGGGCGGCCATGGCAGAACGGACCCCGGGATGAAACCACAGCAAGGCCTGGCACCCTTGGGAGAGAGCGCTCCAGAGAGCGTCTCTCCTCTCGACATGCTTGAGTTCGTGCCAGAAGGCTTCCCGCAGCTCTGTTGCATCCTGGCCTTCGCACAAGGAAGGAACCAGGATCTGCGGCCGCCACCAGCCGAGAGTCGCAGGCGAAGCGAGGCCAGGTAGCACCCACAACTTGCAGCCCCGGGAGGACATTTGACCTGCGGAATCGTCGAAGACAGCCTGGAGTGCGCGCGAGGGTTTGATTCGGTATTGCATCGCCCGCTGGAGGCGAACGCGGCGAGCCGCTACTCTCACCCCGAGCACCACAATACCTCCCACATAGCAGCAGGCCAGCACTCGAAGCAGCTGCGGAAGGTACTCCGCCCATTGCATGGAAAGAGCAACGGCATGCGCCGGGGCGAGTGGGCCCATGGCGCCCTCTCGGACCAATCCGGAAGCTGCGGGAAATTTAGGAAAGAGCAGATCAGCGCACACCCACAGCCATCGCGCCGCAAACGCCAGAATCATGCACAACCAGATCTGGAAACGCCGGCGCGCAGAGGCGGCGAGCCGAGCCAATACGATGCAGATCAACCAACCCGCCGCAGTCTGCAGCAGAAAGCCGGTCAGCGCGGAGAGTGCGCGGAGTTCGGGAGTCGAATGCATAGCTTCGTATCAGGTTACTCGATACTGCTATCGCTGGCCTTGCGCTTTCGATAATCCCGGATCAACTGTTCGATCCCGTCCAGGTCAGCGGAAGCGACCGCATCGGATTCAAAAAGGTTGATCAGCAGTCCACTCGCCGATCCTCCGAAGTTCTGTTGCAGCAAGGTCTGAACGGACCGTCCGTCCACCTCTTCCTTGCTGATAAGCGGCTGAAAAATAAATACGCGCCCGCGGACGGTGTGCCGGACGAAGCCCTTTTGCTCCATGATCCGCAGGAACGTCTGGGTTGTCTTGTAATTAGGCTGTTCTTTCGGGGGAAATGCGCCGACGATCTCCTCCACGGTACCTTCGCGCAGCCGCCACAGGGCGCGCAGAATGCGGAGTTCAGCGCTCGTCGGCATCGGCCTTTTCTTGCTTCGCGACATGCTCATGCCTTTGTACCGGACGGTATGAGCGAGTGTAGCACCGATTGCGTCTCTCTCTTAGCAGTTTAAGACCTGCTTGACAGAGCAACTCTTAATATACTAAGACATACATCATCCCCAGCAGAGGTTTCCTCCATGATTGACCAGGCCAGTTCGCCCGCTCCGGTGCCCTCCTCCACGATGGCGCACCCCGCCTATGCGGAGTACGTCAATCCGGAGTGGGTGCGGCTGCTGGATCTGCTGGGGATGAATGTTCGCTACCGCCGGTGCGTCGGCACCGAACTGTTTGCGGAAGACGGCCGGGTTTTTCTGGACTTCCTCTCCGGGTATTGCGTGCACAATACCGGGCACAATCATCCGGACATTCTCGATGCTCTGCGTGCCGAGTTGGACCGTTGTGGGCCGGCCATGCTGCAAAGCCATGTGGCGGAGACCGCGGGTGAGTTGGCTGGGGAATTGTGCGCGCGCGCCGGTGGCGGCCTGTCGAAGGTTTTCTTTTGCAGCTCCGGCAGCGAAGGCGTGGAGACGGTCATCAAGTTCGCTCGCGCCCGCACCCGCCGCAATGGAATTGTGTATGCCAAGGGGGCCTTTCACGGTCTCACCTGCGGCGCGCTCTCGTTGATGGGCGACAATTTCTGGCGCGAGAGCTTCGGTCCCATGCTGGCGGGGACATTCGAGGTGCCCTTCGGCGATATTGTGGCATTGGCGAGCGTGCTCGCTCGGGAAAAGATCGCGGCCGTGGTCCTGGAGCCAGTGCAGGGCGAAGCAGGCATCGTGGTGCCGCCTCCGGGTTACCTGGCGGCGGCGCAAGAGCTGTGCCGGGAACACGGAGTTCTGTTCGTGCTGGACGAGGTGCAGACGGGCATGGGCCGCACCGGGCGCTTTCTCGCCGGACACCACTTCGGGGTCCACCCCGATATGGTCGTGATGGCCAAGGCCCTCAGCGGAGGCTTGATTCCGTGCGCCGCCGTGCTCATGACGGACGAGATTTACGACGCGGTGTATAGCTCGCTGAAGCGCGCCATCGTGCACACCTCCACCTATAGCGAGAATGGGTTGGCGATGCGCGCCGGCCTGGCCACACTCGCGGTACTCGATCGGGAGCAACTGCCCGAGCGCGCGCAAGCGATCGGGGAGAACCTGCGCGGAAGGCTAACGGAGGCTCTGTACTCCTACGAGATGGTGCGCGAGGTGCGGGGCATGGGGCTGTTGAACGGCATCGTATTCGAGCCGCCGCGCCATATCAGGCTGAGGCTTTCCTTTGAGACATGCAGGGCGATCCATCCGGGCATGTTCGGCCAGATGCTGGTCCGGCGGCTCTTCCATGAGCACAATATTCTCTCCCAGATCTGCGGAAACAATTTCATGGTGCTGAAGGTGGCGCCCCCGTTGGTCGTCACAGATACGCAGATCGACCGGTATGTCGATGCAATCTGGTCGGTTGTTGAATCTCTCCACTCTTCGTCCACTTTCTGGTCGGACGCCCTGCAGCTTGGAAGACGGGCGATTCGCCTTTAGCTCTCCTGGTTCTTTCGTGAGGTAACGCCTTCAGATGAAACTCGTCTCGGCAGCTACGGCCTATCCGGCCAATACCTATTCTCAGTCAGCCATCACCGGGGCGCTGCAAAAGTTATGGAAGGACCGGCTTTCGAATCCGGAGATCATAGCGAGGCTGCACGCGCGCTGCGGCGTAGCGCAACGGCACCTGGTGCTCAAACTGCCGGAGTACGCACGGGTGGGCGGTTTCGGTGAAACGAATAACATCTGGATAGAGGCAGCCGTGCGGCTTGGCTCGCAGGCGATATGCCGGGCGCTGAACAGGGCGGACCTTCAACCCGGCGACATATCGGCCCTGCTCTTCACCACGGTCACCGGCCTCGCCAGCCCCTCCATCGATGCGCGCCTGATCAACAAGCTCCCTTTTTCGGAAAACCTGAAGCGCATTCCGATCTTCGGCCTGGGCTGTGTCGCCGGAGCGGCAGGCATTGCGCGCGCCGCGGATTATGTGCGCGCGTATCCGAAGGAGCATGCCGTACTGCTCTCCGTGGAACTATGCTCGCTCACCTGGCAGCGTGGCGACGTTTCTACTGCCAACCTGATTGCGAGCGGCCTGTTTGGAGATGGCGCGGCAGCAGTTGTCGTGAGCGGCGCGGCAACTGAGCACGGCGGATCGGGTATCACGGGACCGCGCGTCGTGGATACTCGCTCTATCTTTTACCGCAACTCGGAAGATGCGATGGGCTGGGATATATCCGAAACCGGATTTCGCATCGTGTTGTCGCCCGAAGTGCCGCTGCTGGTTAAGCAGAACCTGCGGCAAAACGTGGACGGTTTTCTCGATGCACACGGTTTGAGCCGCACTGACATTGCGAGCTGGATCTTTCATAGTGGCGGCCCCAGGGTGTTAGAAGCGGCGGAGTCCGCGCTTGAGCTGCCCGAGGGTGCCCTTGCAGCCTCCTGGTCGAGCCTGCGCGCGGTCGGCAATCTCTCCTCTGCCTCAGTGCTCGCGGTGCTGGAGGAAAATCTGCAAGACCGTCGCGGAGAGCCGGGCAGCTATAGCCTGCTGGCGGCAATGGGACCAGGCTTCTGTTCCGAGTTGGTGCTGCTCCAATGGTGACCGCGCGGCAGTTTGACACCGGTGTGTTTGTCGCAGGAGGTGGCCCCGTGGGGCTCGCGGCAGCCATTGCAGCGGCGGACCGCGGTTTGACTGTAACGCTCGCCGACGGTTGCCGCCCCCCGCTCGATAAAGCATGCGGCGAAGGGCTGATGCCCGATTCGCTTGCATCGCTCGCCGCTTTGGGCATATCTCTGGATGGCGCCGATACCGCACGCTTCGACGGCATTCGCTTCCTCAGTCCGGGCGGATGCGCAGAGGCTCGTTTTCCGAACGGAAGTGGCCGTGGCGTCCGGCGGACATTGCTTCATTCTCTGCTCCTCGCACGCGCGGAGGCACTGGGCGTGCGCTTCTGCTGGGGTAGCCCCGTGACCGGCGTAGACGGGGAGTTTGTGTCTCTTGGAATGCGCCTTATCCGCGCGCGCTGGATCGTGGGTGCAGACGGATTGCAATCGCGCATTCGCCGCTGGGCGGGCCTGGATCAGGGAGCCGTCCGCACCCGACGCATTGGCCTGCGCCGTCATTACCGCATCGCGCCCTGGAGCGACTTTGTCGAAATCTACTGGGGAGAGCACGGGCAAGCATACGTAACGCCAGTGGGATTCGAGCAGGTGTGCGTCGCATTCATCGCGCGTGCGAAGCACTTCTCCGCGGAAAGGGCGCTCGACTCGTTTCCCGAACTGCGCCAGAGGCTTGCCGGCGCTGTCGTAAGCACCTCATCCCGTGGCGCGCTCACACTTGGGCGAAAGCTCCCGCAAGTGACCCATGGGCGTGTTGCGCTGGTAGGCGATGCCTCGGGATCCGTGGACGCCATCACAGGGGAAGGCCTAGCTTTGGGCTTCCGCCAAGCCGCGCGTCTGGCCGACGCGCTCGCGGCCGGAGATCTCTCCGGCTACGAAGACGCTCATCGCACTATCCAGCGTGTGCCCATGTTCATGTCCAATACCATGCTCCTGATGGATCGCTCGCGGTGGCTGCGTGACCGGGCGTTGGGGGCCTTTGAAAGCTCGCCACAGCTCTTTGCGCGTATGCTGCGCGTTCATGTTGGCGCGGCGCCGCTCACGTTGTTCGGGAACGCGGGCGTTCTCCATCTCGGCTGGCAGTTGCTCACGACTTAGGGAGCCGTCATGGCCGGTCGCTCTTACGTTCCGGTAGCCACAGCGCTGCTGTTCTGCCTGATGTTCTGCCCACCCATTGCACGCAATCATGGCTGCGATGGTATGTTCATGTCGGTGATGGGCAATTACGGCATACACAAGTGCTTCACTCTGCGAGGCCGCAAGAAGCCCTGCGCACTACCATCTGACAGATGGCTCCTGCCGGCGCGCTGCGCTAGTGGGCATACCCTGATGAATTAACCCGATGAATTAGAAGATCCGCAGGGCTTCCGTGAGGGCCATGCCGGCAAGGAGCAGCACCTTATGGCAAAAGGGGAGGGCAACAGCGGCGGGTTCGGCAAGCTTCTCCTCGGTTTCGTGCTGGGGATTTTGGCGGTGGCAGCGGTGATCTTCCTCGACCTTCGTTTCGGCGCGCTCCCAGTGGCAGTGGCCGACTCCGCATTCCCGTTCGAAAAGCAGATCGTGCACGTACCCATGCGAGCACGTATCGACAGTGCACTGAAGCCTGCACCGTTCGGGGCCAGCGAAGACGCCTTCGAAGGAGGGGCCCGCGTCTACAGGACCGAATGCGCCGGCTGCCATGGCACCCCAGGCCGCGACGTCCCGTACGCGCACTACATGTACCCCGCCGCCCCGCAGCTCTGGAAAAAACATGGCCGGCTGGGGGTGGTGGGGGCGAGCGACGATGAAACCGGCGAAACGTACTGGAAGGTTGCCAATGGGATCCGATTAACCGGCATGCCATCGTATAGCCACATCCTCTCGGATACCGAGATGTGGCAGGTGAGCTTACTGTTGAAGAATGCCGATAAGGAACTGCCGCTGCCGGTCACCCAGATCCTGAACGGACCTTTGCCAGCAGCCCCGAAACCATAGTGCAGCCCAATCCTGGCGGTGGGAAGCTAAGGAAGCTTAGGATAGCAACTCCGGCGCGGAGTTCCGCATTCATCTCCCCACCCGAGCCACCCTCTTATCTTCGACTTAAGATTTGGCTTGATCACCGTGCTGCGATCCGGCGTAGTAGCGACCTCGATCCGGGTGTGCTTGACGAAGATGACATCATGACCCCGGGCCAGCCCGCGATCGTAAAAGGCGAGCGCGGCGCCGTAGAAGCCGATACCAGCCGCTACGTTTCGTGAGCCAGCCATGATGCCCATTCAGGCCCACGATCGATTGGATACTGCCATCGGGCATAACCAGCTCATCAAAGCGGACGACGAGGATGTGAAATCGTCTGAAGTCGCCTCGGCCGGGAGTGGACCCGGCGATGATGGTCAGAGCCCGTCGGTCTCCGACCGGATGGTGTCCAGGGCGTCGGCGATGGGATAGCCCCAGTAGCCGCCGGTGTCCTGGAAGATATTGCGTCCGGCGGCGAACAGGTTCAGCGAGCTCAGGTTGCCGGCATGGTCGAAGACCATGAAGCTGCTCTGGTCCTGATCGCACAGGAAGCTCTTGCTGAGCGTGCCCCCGGTATAGACCCCGATGCGCTTGCCCGCCGCGTCATAGGTGTAGGTGATCCCCAGGTCGGTAACCCCGCTCAGCCGGTTCTCCGCGTCATACGTGTAGCTGTGCCGCACCGGATTGCCCGGCGGGTCCTGGGTCAGGTTGCCGGAGGCGTCGTAGGTCGCGCCATCCACCCGGTTCTGGCTGTTGTGGAAGGTGGCACCATAGGTCAGCGTCCCGCCCGACTGGTTCCAGCGGTTGCCGTAGCGGTCGTAGGTGTAGGTGAAGGTGCCGTTGTTGTTCGAAGTCGCCGTCTGCAGCCGGTTCAGGTAGTCGTAGCCGTAGCTCCAGGTGTTGATCACCGGCCCCGCCAGCCCCGCGGGCGCCCAGTTGCCGTTCATCGTCTCCGATATCGACTTCAGGTTGTTGTTGGCGATGTGTCCGTAGGTGGCGTTGAAGATCGACTTCCCATCGGCGACGGTGAAGTCGTTGATGGAGTAGAGCCAGCCGCGGCTGTTGTTGTAGGTGCGCAGCTCCCGGAGCGGCGCAGCGACCTGACATCTGCTCGACATACCAGTAGTCTTTATCCTGGCGTCAGGCGTATATCGTCAAGAGCGAATCACATGAATGTAGAGACCAAGGTCAGATGACGAATCGAAATGTAGACTACCAGCCGCCTTTGGATGGATCTGCAGACCGCAATCCGTCTCTCCGAGTTGAGCCAATATCAGATTCGCCAGGAATTGAAGGGCAACTCTGTCACCCTCAATCAATACGTAGCCAGATAGCTCATTCTCTTCAGGATGCATCAACTTCATCGTAAGCTTAGACGGCGAATGCGAATGCTCCTCAAAAACAGTGTTGACTGTAGACATTCTTCAACTCCTAAAACTTTTGTTTTGGTCGGCCATCGGCCCAAACAGATCTATCTCGATTACCCTTTTCGAAGCTCTTTTTGTTTTTATAGACCTCATAGTGATCCTTGTGAAGTCTATCTTTTTCCCAGATTTCGCCGGTCTGTGTGTTCTTTTTGGCGGGAGTTCCTTTCACCGGTTCGAAATTTCCAGGTGCGGTCGTAGGAGTGGGTTGCGCATCCTGATTCGCATAATACTGAAAGGCAGCCCCGGTAAGCGCGGAGAGGGCAGAAAGACCGGCGAGAGTGCCCGGGGCTGCACACCCTAATCCAGTCACGCATGCAGGAGAGGACTCCAGTGCCAACACTCCAAAGCGCCAAGCGGCGCCATAGAAAAACAAGCTTGCAACCCGGTAAACATTCGGACGTTCATACGTATAGCCTGTTGCTGTGACGTGGAGAGTGAATGGATCACCGTCCGTTACTGGGGCGCCGCCAGGCTGCCCGGGCGTGTTTTCTTTGTGCCCGTCCGCATCGTCCGTGCTGGCCGGGTTATTCCTGACGTAGCCATAGAGATTCAGGCTCTGCGGATCGGAGAGGCTGGAGTAGGGCACGGCCTGCGGGCTACCGGACCAATCCGGGCTCATGAATCGGCCCATGGTGGAGGAGTAGTAGCGTGCGCCGAAGTAGTCCAATCCGGATTCGTAATCGCGTTCCTTGCCGGTGAAGTAAAATGGCAGCGTGTTGGTGTTTTCGCAGTTCTGGCCATCGCCGAAGGGCAGGTTGGAGCAGATGGACATGACCCAGCCGTAGACGTCGTTGGTCGTCTCCTTGATGGTGCCCAGGGCGTCGGCGATGGGATAGCCCCAGTAGCCGCCGGTGTCCTGGAAGATATTGCGTCCGGCGGCGAACAGGTTCAGCGAGCTCAGGTTGCCGGCGTGGTCGAAGACCATGAAGCTGCTCTGGTCCTGATCCCGCAGGAAGCTCTTGCTGAGCGTGCCTCCGGTATACACCCCGATGCGCTTGCCCTCCGCGTCATAGGTGTAGGCGATCCCCAGGTCGGTGATCCCGCTCAGGCGGTTCTCCGCGTCGTAGATGTAGCTGTGCCGCACCGGATTGCCCGGCGGGTCCTGGGTCAGGTTGCCCGAGGCGTCGTAGGTCGCGCCATCCACCCGGTTCTGGCTGTTGTGGAAGGTGGCACCATAGGTCAGCGTGCCGCCGGACTGATTCCAGCGGTTGCCGTAGCAGGCTGTATCTGCCCGGCTTTCAATCACGATAGTTTTTAGGGGCTATAATTCGTTAGATTTACAAGCCAACGAGCTTTCTTCGTAATCCCACCTGCCCTCCTCAAAGCCATCCCGCAAAATAGATTGCACTGTTTCAAGTGGAACATGGGGAGGCACGTCTATGGCCACAAGGCCCGGTATGTGGCTGACCTCTATCATGCAACCATGAGATCGAAGACTAGCTATCAAGTCTTTATCAGTCATATCAGTGGAGGAATTTTTGCTATGGCTCTTTAGGATTGACCTGCCCCCTTTCTCTCAACCATTCATAACTGGAGATTCTCGGTTTTGTTTTGGCTGTGAGTATATCTGACAGCCGCAGTCGTAGTCGGGCCTGTGGGGATGTGGGGATGTGGGAAGCGTTGTTTGCTTTCCACATCTCCATAAACCCGTGCGATGCTGAACTCCCGTGGTGTGCTGGAGGCGAGCGAGTTGTGTGGCCGCTCGCAGTTGTACTCCTGGCGCCATTGCTCAAGGGTCTGGCGCACATCGTTGAGGGTGCGGAACCAGCTTGCGTTCAGGCACTCGTCCCGCAACCTCTCAGAGGATGTGCGCTGCGCCAGTCGTTATTAGACGCAACGAACGTGGCCAGCGAAAGCGCTCTATTTAAAGAGAGTCATCTGGCGTACAGGCGAGAGTTTTTTACCGAGCGTTGTAACTTTCGCGCGCCCCGTCATTCCAACGATCAGGCATTCGCCAGAGGCCCCAGTCCATGCGGTGGGGACCCAAGAAGATGACCAAATAGTTAGGCGTTGTGCTTAACGACTTGAGAAACGAGCATTTCACACTTCACCTGCAACCTGGCGACGAGGGCAGCTCGTTCGCACGAGTGCATTTTCTTGATAAGGAGTTCCAATGTTCCGCGAATCGTGCAGCCCTCCTTCCAATCGGAAGGACCCAGATAGCCATCTCACAAAGAAGTTAATGGGCGCGACTTGTCTATTCGCCCTCATTGCAGTGTGTACCGCAACAGTCGCAAAGACTGCACAGGCTCAGGAGTTCACGAGAGCAGTCTATGCGGGAACAAACGACGGACAGAAGAATGGGCTGGTTGCCTACGGTAGCAAATCTGACGGCACCTTGGCCTACATCGGATCGTATCTCTCCGGTGGCGCTGGCGGTCGACTCAATACTGGTGGCCCGGTCGATCCCTTGATTTCCGCTCACTCCGTGCTGAACGTTGACAATCGCTTTGTCCTCCAGGTGAATGCTGGTTCGAACACTGTCTCTTCGTTCCGGGTAAATGAAGACTTCAGTCTTACGCTGATCAATGTGGTTCCAAGCGGTGGTTTTGGGCCCGATACCATTGCTGAGCGTGATGGGGTCGTTTACGTTGCCAACGTCGACAACGACGGAGTGTACACAGGACCACAAGACCAGGTCGGCAACATTGTTGCCTTTGTATTGAACCGCGAGACAGGGCGCCTGCAGGAGATTCCGCGATCAAAGCGGCAGCTCGTCGGCAGGCCTTCCGATCTTGCCGTAGCGCCCAGCGGTCACTCGCTGGTCGTCTCAATCTATAACGCGGGATCGTCGGCAATCTCGAAGTATGCGGCAAGTGCCGAACTCGAGAGCTTTGCTATCCTGCGGCCGGGGTTTTTGACACCGTTCCCGATCTCAGCCATAACCTCTACTCAGAGGAACAACGACGATAACCGCAATCTTCCAGGAGCCATTGGCATTACGATCCGCGAATCACATGGCCGTCAAGTGGTTGTGGTCACAGAATCTCGAGAGTTTCTTGCCGACGGTGAGGCAGCATCGCTAAGCCAGTTCCAGACGGGCTCGGTTTCGACGTTCGAGTTGAACGGGTTTGGCTTTCTTCGCCCAATTTCGTTGGCTATCCCGACAGACAGCCCAATCACAACGGGCCCCACGAACACCTCCACCAGCTCTTGCTGGATTTCTTTTGACAGGAATGGCCGTAGCTTTTGGGTCGTGACCGCATCATCGTCCATCATTTTGAGCTTCCGGCTCAACGAAGACGGCACGGTGGAAGAAATTAACAATCGCGCAGCAACAGGAGTACCTGTAAATCCAAACGCTGCAAATCCGGCAGCGGGAGCCACTGGTTTCGTAGACATCGTTGAAACTGGAAATAGTCATTTCATCTATGAGTTGGAGAGCGGCGCAGGAAAGGTGAATGTTTATGAAAATGTATCGCCGGCTTCGCCGTTGAATCTCGTCCAGCAGATAGGGACCGGATTGCCACAGACCGGAGGAGTCATGGGTATCGCCTTTGTACGGCACTCAGATCGCCGCGAAGATCACTAAGGCAACTTCGCAAAGCTTATTCCTGGGAGCCTACCTGGCTCCCATTTCTTCGTGCTTGAGCCGAACATCGTGAGGGGTGTGCTCCTTAGCTCTGCCGTCAGATGCTGTGCTTTGATCGACCTGGCGCCCCCTCCCCAACTCACGCAATTGAGGGTGGCCAACTGGGTGAACGCCAGCACGAATCGGGAGAATAAGAAGTTGGCGACGAACCGTCGGCATGGTTCACCTTAGTGATTTCAAGAAAAGGGCTGCGTCCAAGGTCGCCGGCGCAGCTCATAAGTCGCTAGCGTGCCGAAATGTGGTCCAGAGCGTCCTCTGCGGATAGGCGATCGCCATGGCTATGGCTGATCTTCTCAAAGGCAATCTTCCCCTTCTTGTTGAGAACGAATGTAGATGAGATGTGAAATGTTGCGTATAGGCCTGACCTGCCCCCTTTCTCTCAACCATTCATAACTGGAGATTCTCGGTTTTGTTTACGACGCGACGATACGCACGGCTTCCGCGCGGTGGCGGAGCGGAGCGCGCTGGCCGATTCCGTGAAAGATGCCGGGGAGGCGTCGGTGTTTCCGGAGTTGGCCGGTGAGTGGAAGCGGCAGCAGGCAGCGCAAACAGGCTGGCGGTATTTCGGGATTGCGGATTTTGAGCGGCTGCGGCGGGAGTACGGGGTGGATTGGGTGGTGGTGGAGCATCCTCCGGCGGGACTGGTTTGTCCCTATAAGAATGCGGCCGTGGCTGTTTGCCGAGTGAGGCCGGCACGACATGTCATCCAGTAAACGGCGAAGAACTCATGTCCTGCGGCGTTCGGAGGTCAATGGGTTGGATATCGATCTGGATCGGGCAGAGACGTACAGAGGCGCCCCGAAGAACAAAAAAGCAATCACCATTCCGCTGCCTCCTAAGGTGGTCGAATCGCTGCGAAGGCTCGACCCAAAGAACGTGCATTCGTTTTCGACATTAAGGACTCGCGAGGGTGGTTCAACAACGCCGTCAAAAAGCCGGGATAGAGCGATGCACTTGGCACGTTCACGGGCACGGGGTAAGGTTCAGGTTGAAGCCTGACGTGCAAGTCATTGATGCTGTTGGTGCCCGGAGGGGGACTTGAACCCCCACGGCCTTGCGGCCTGCGGATTTTAAGTCCGCTGCGTCTGCCGATTTCGCCATCCGGGCGTGAGCGCCTTGGCATCCATCCTAAAGAGCCCGGTGCGCCGGCACAAGCGATCGAGATCGCACGGTCGCGTAGTTAGATCGGCATCAAGCCGCCCAGCGCCGTTTTCCCGGTCCACGAGCAGGGCTGATCTGGATGCTGATCCTGGACGCTGATCCTGACGCCGATACTGACTTAGACCGGCGGCTTAGTTTCAAGCATTCGGCAAATGGGATAGAGAGAAGACACCTGGATCCGGTGGTAAGCGCCTAAAGGCGCCTGCAGGTCGGGGCCGGTAGAGAGGGCAAAATCGCTGGGCTTCGTCGTCACGTTAGTAACCAAATTCGCTTACTTCCTGCATACCGCCGCAGGAACAGAAGAGGTTCGGATCCCCTCAATCGCGCTACAATTTGGATTCCCGGCTTATCCAGGCAGAGCTTCATAGAAGGTGTCGCTGCACTGCGGGATTAGGAGTTTTTTCACCTATGTCGACGTCAATGCTTCCCGGAAGAGGCGCTCTCGCCCGCTATACACCATCGCCGATGGAGCAATTTGCTCCGCCGATCGGACGGACGGACGCTGAAGAGGAGTCGCTTGGCAGCATTTGGCGGGTCCTGAGAAAGCGAAAGGCATGGATCGGGATGTCAGCGCTGGGGGGATTGTTGCTGGCGATCCTGGTGCTGTTCGTCTTCGGCAATCAGTACAGGTCGACCGCCACTGTCCAGATAGGCAAGGCTGCCGGATCGCAGGCGAATCTGCTCCATGACGAAACCGGGGCGGCTCCGGCCGGGGCCGACGAACTGAAGACCGATCTGACCACCCATATGGCGGTGCTTCAGGATGACAGTCTGGCCCTAGCGGTTATTCGCAATCTGCACCTTCAGGACCAAAAGCCGTTTCGATTCAAGCCCTCCTTGCTGGGCTGGATCACAGGCAAGGATGCCCGCATGCGCGCGGAGCAGGGCCTGCCACTCGATCAGGCGCCCCTGACACGTGACCGTCTCCTGAGGATCTTCTCCAAGAAGCTGGTGGTGAAGAATACCCCGGACACGCGGCTGATCACCATAACCTTCATGAATCAGGATCCGCGGCTGGCCGCCGACGTTGCCAATGAGTTGGTGAACCAGTACATCTACTTCGAATCGCAATCGCAGACCACCGGACCCGCCTCAAAGTTTCTCTCCACGCAACTGGCAGGCCTGAAAACGAAGTTTGAAGATTCTCAGCAACGGCTCGCGGACTTTGAGCGCAAGAACGGACTGACGACCACCTTGCTCAACTCGACCGGGCCGAGCGGCGGAGGAGGAGCATCCACACATATTCTCGCGGTCGATCGGCTGGATGCACTCAACCAGGAGATGACGGCCGCGGAACAAAACCGGCTAGCAAAGGAAGCCATCTATCATCTGACCGAAACGCAGAACCCCGAAGTGGTGATCGGGCTCGGGTCGACCGGCCTGCCGGGGCTTGCCAATTCCTCAGTGATGGGTCAGGGAAATGGGCTGGAGGCGCTCCAGACCCTCCGCCAGCAGGACAATGCCATCAAGGTGAACCTGGCAGATCTGACGACGAAAGATGGAGCACGGAACCCCCATGTTCTGGAGCTGAAGGGCCAGGAGACCGCGCTTGCGCAACAGATCTCCGATGAACTGAAGAAGATCAATACCCGGGCCAGGAATGATTATCTTCTTGCCCGCCAGAGTGAAGACACCACCCGGTCGGCGTTCAACCAGGCGCAAAAAGAGGCGAGCCGCCTGAATGACAGCGCGGTGCAGTTACAGGTCCTGCAGGAAGAGGCGGTCTCCAGCCGTCAGCTCTATGAGGGCCTCTATGGCAAGCTCCAGGAGGCCAATGTGCAGGCCGGCATTCACGCCGGCAACATCGGGATCACGGATCCGGCCCGGGCGAGTGCAAGCCCCTGGCCGAGCCGTCCTCTCGGACTGGCCATCGGCTTGGCCGCGGGACTTCTCTTCGGCATCTCTTCCGCCTTCATGCGCGAGCATCTGGACGACACAGTGCAGACGCCCATTCAGGTGGAGTCGAACCTGCACATCCCGGTCCTGGCGAGCATTCCGAAGTTTGTCAGCGGCAGGAAGGGCAGGGGTATTGGAAACGGGCTATCGGATGAGGAGACAAGCGAGCTGATTCTTCATCCGCGATCCCGCATGGCGGAGGCTTATCGTGCTCTCCGCAGCTCGATTCTCTTATCTTCCGGGGGAAATCCCCTGCAGGCCCTGCTGGTCGCAAGTCCGCTGGCGGAAGAAGGGAAGACGACCGTCGCCTACAACACCGGCATCGCCTTCGCCCACGCCGGCAAACGCGTCCTGCTGGTGGACGCCGACATGCGCCATGCGCGTCTGCATGAACTGTTCGGGGTGCCCAAGTCTCCGGGATTGAACGACGTGCTGGCAAACGGCCAGCCGGCGGAGTCGCTCATCCGCCAACACGGCAGTGTTCGCAACCTGTCGCTCCTTCCCGCGGGAACGCGTTCCGCGATGCCTTCCGAGCTGCTGGGCTCGGGGCGCTTCGAAGACCTGTTGGAAAGCTTGAAGGAGAAGTACGATCTCGTCGTCATCGACAGCTCACCCATGCTGCTGGTGGCGGACGCGATCACCCTGTCGCAGCGCACGGACGCGACTATCTGCGTGATTCGTTCCGGGATCACGACCAAGACCGCGGTGGAACGGGTGTCGGAACTGTTGCAGCGCAATGGAAGCTTCGCCGTGGGTCTGGTGCTGAATGGCGTGGATACGGAGTCCGTCGACTTCTATCACGCGTACGGATTCAACGGCGGCGGAAAATACTTCGAGGATCATGATGCATAAGTCATTCAAACTGCTGTCCACGCTTCCACTCGTGTTACTGATCTGCGGAGCGGCCGTATCTCAAGCGCAGCAACCGTCGGCGGCCGCGGAGGCCGGGTCCGCCTCCAGCTTGCCGTTGAACCAGCCGCCGAACCGGCAGCTTGGATCGCCCGCGACGGGAGCACTCACCGCGGTGCCGGACGACTTCGCCAATCTCAAGCTCACGCCAGGCTTCTTGCTGAACATCCAGGTCTATGGCGATCCCGAGCTGTCGACCCAGAGCCGGGTGGACAAAGAAGGCAACATCAGCATGCCGTTTATCGGCAGCGTCCACGTGGGAGACAGCACCATCGCGGAGGCCCAGACCCAGATCCAGGACAAGCTGCGTTCTGGCGAAATTCTGACCAACCCGCAGGTGACGGTCAACGTGGAGCAGTATGCGGCCAGCAACGTTACGGTCCTGGGCGAGGTCCAGAACCCGGGCCGCATTCAGCTTCTCGCCCCCCACAGCTTGCTCGATGTCATCGGCATGGCGGGCGGCGAGACGAACCTGGCGGGGAACCTCGTACAGGTCAAGCACGCGAACGCCGATGGCACGACCTCGAGTCAGAATTACACCTACACGCGCAGCAGCAACGGGGATACCATCCACAACGTGGATGTGCACCCGGGGGATACGGTCATCGTGGTGAGAGCGGGCATCGTGTACGTGCTTGGCGCCGTGAACCGCCCAGGCGGGTACGTCATGCAGGAGGACGGATCTCTGAACGTCGCGCAGGCCCTTTCGCTAGCCCTGGGAACATCTCTGCAGGCCAAGATCTCCGAGCTTCGCGTGGTGAGGCACGAACCCGACGGGCAGCTCAAGGAGATTGCCGTCTCTTACAACGGCATTATGAAAGGGAAGGAGCGCCCTATGCAGTTGCAAGCGGAAGATATCGTGTATGTGCCGGTGAGCAAGGTCAAGGCGGTATTTACGTCGGGCGCTTCCATCGTCGGGCAGACAGCTTCGGCTTCTATCTTCGCAGTGAAATAGGCTCGCACGGCGCTACTGCGAGGGAGCCACGTGGCTCTCTCGCAGAGCTCCGATGCACCTGCGCCGGTCATGCGAGAGCGGGGGACTCGAGGGGGAAGACCCAGGCCACTGTCGGATTTCGCAGACGCCGTCTCGTTCTTGACTCCGTCCCTCTTCCAGTGTGCCCCGTCTGAAGCCGACGCTGGCGCTTCGTCCCAGGCTGAGTGGCTTGAGCCATGATGCCAGGCAAGAGCGCACGATGGAAGTAGAGTGCAGGTCTGTCGAGACACGCCTGGACGTGCGAAGTGCCGTCGGATTCGGACGCGGCTGCAATGGAAATGTCCTCGCCGATTCTCCCCGTCGGCACACACCAAGCACCCCCTTGTCCAGAGAACCTGATTGAATATGCCGCGTTTGCGATTATCCGAGCTTCCCGCTTCACTCGCCAGGTTCAGCAAGACCCGTCGCGCTCGGACGATGCTCGATCAGCTTGTTGTGAGCGGATCTAACTTTGTTACGAGTATCATCCTGGTCCGCGGGCTTGGGCTGGTCGACTTCGGTAAATTCACCATCGCCTATGTGTTGCTGAGCCTTGCGAACAGCTTTCAATTGAGCTTTATCTCTTCGCCCATGCTGTCGCTCGGCGCGCTCTTCGCCCAGGATAGCGAGCGTGGCGACTTTCTTCGGGGTATGTACGGCGTGCAGGTGCTGTTCTGCGCTGCCGCAGCCATTCTGGCAGTGATCTCCGCAGCGGGCTTTCTATATCTTCGGCCTTCCTTTGGCAGCGCCAGCCTCATTCCTGCTTTCGCGGCGAGCGTCGTTCTTTTCCTGCTGCAGGATTGGTTACGCCGGTATTACTTCACCGTCGGCAAGGCGCCGGCTTCCTTCTGGAATGATGTCGTCAGCTATATGGGTCAAGTGGTCGTGTTGTTCGTTTTGCGCCAGACGCACACGCTGACGGTGACGACCGCGCTGTGGTCCATTGCGTTGACGTCGGGAATAGCGTTTGCCGCGGGTGCGATGTCGGAACGGCTCAGCTTCTCGCGGAAGCAGCTCAGGGACGCATGGATGCGCGCCCGCGCCTCCTCTCGTGATCTGGCAATCGCAAGCCAGCTCCAATGGTTTGTCTATCAGGGCGCCATGCTGATCGGAGCAGGGCTGCTGGGAGCGCAGGCAGCAGGCGGCGTTCGCGCGACGCAGAGTGTCGTGGGGCCCGTGAACGTCGCCTTTCAGGCTATGGAGAATCTTGTCCCTCTTCGCGCGGGCGAAGAGATGCGGCGAGGCGGAATCGATGGGGCGGCCAAATTCCTGTTTCGCTTCGGCCGGAATGGCTTCGTGGCGCTATTGCTGGCGTTTTTAGTGCTGTCGCTATTCTCGCGAACCTTCCTCGGGTTTTTTTATGGCCATCAGGTTGGCGTCTATTCTGTGATCCTGGATCTGCAGATGCTTTACTTTCTGCTCGCATGGCCGATCCGGCAATTCACGTTTCTCTTCCGCACGCTTGGTAGAACAACGGCAATCCTTGGCGGATCGGCGGCTGCGGCCGCGGCCAGCCTGGTCCTGATCTATCCCATGGTGCGTGGCTTCAACACCAACGGAATCATGCTGGCGGCTGTTGCCGGACAGTTAGCGAATCTTATCTATATCGCGTATGCATGGAAGCGTACGAGAGTGCAGATGCGCACCGCAGAGAGTTCATTGCCCACGGTCTCGTAATCCAAAAAGCCCTCGCTTGCGCGAGGGCTTTCGTTTCCGGTGAAGGCTGGTTGGCACAATCCATCAGAACGCTTCAGAAGCCAAAGATCTTGCCTAGATGGCGGCTGGTCTGCGGCCGCGACTCATTCGACGCCGCAACCGCCAGCGCGGACTCCGGGACCACCTCCTGGGCGCCCGGCAGCATGTCCAGCCAGCGGGGCTGGATCACCGGCGGAGCGCTTGCGTCCAGGTGATGCTGTGATTGCTGCTGAACCTGCTGTAGCTTGGGGCGCGATTCCTGCTTGACCTCGACCCGAGCGTTGGCTTCAAACACCAGCACCGTCTCCATGTCGGGGGACGGCAGTTTGCCTTTCGCCTCCAGCCAGCTCCCGATCGCATTCACGACCCGTGCCGCGCGCAGGCGTCCGCGCGTTCCATTGGAGCCGTTGCCGGCGTAAAAGCTGCCGAGTTCCTGGAGCTGGTGTCCACCCCGCTCCACCACCTCGAGCCTCCAGGCGCCGCCGTCCTCCGGACTCATCAGGAACGTCGCTCCGGCGTTCTTCGGTGACAGCTCTATGCTCCACTGGTCGAATGCGTCCACAGGCGTCGGCCGGAGCTCATCCTTCTCTTCGCGCGACAAGGGGAAGGCCCCGTCGAAGCGGTTCCCGACCTCCGCCATCTCCCGCTCGGCCTGCGCCACCACCTGGCGCGCCTGCTTGAATATGTTGATCGAAAGGCTATCCATGGGGCTCCTTTTGTACTGTGACCAGCAGTATCTCCCGGAAACGCCAGCGAGCGGCATACCACGCGCAGCGCAGGGCCTACCACAAAAGGAGAACGCCACCGTCGCCGAAGAGCGGGGAAAACTGCGAAGCATTCAGTTCGGAAGCATGTGTGGAGAGGCGGACCGGCCCGATGGCGATCCGCCTTCTGTGCGCCTGAGCACCTATCGCTCACCGGAGGCCGGGGCAATGAAAGAGCCCCGTTTTTGCGCGAGGCTCTTCCTGTCGATCATGCCTTATTTGGCTTCTGCATCCTGCCGGTTCTTCAGGAACGCATCGACGTTGTTGGAGTCGACCACCGCCGCACCCGTATCCACGAACGCCGGAATCGGGGAGAAGGAGTCCACGCTGTAGTCTGCTGTCAGTGATTTCAACGGGTAGTGATGGATGTCATCCAGCGCCTTCAGCCCGTAGAACGCCATGGTGAAGGGCTTCTGCGCGATGGTGGCATCGATGACGCCCGCCTTGACCAGGTTCAGCGTGTCCTGGTCCACATCCATCGCCACCAGTTCTCTGTCGGTGACATTGCCACGCTTCAGCGCCTCCGCAACGTCCTTGCCGGCCGACGCCTCCAGGCATACGAACGCATTGATCTTATCCTTGCCGGTCTTCGCCAGTAGCTCCTGCGTCTTGTCGAATGCCGTTCCGGATTCGCCCTTGATGTTGAAGACCTCGGTCACGTTCATGCCGGGCTGCGTGCTGAACGCGTCCTCATAGCCCTTCAACCGCTCGTCCAGGTTCGGCTGACCGGGCATGGTGAAGAACACCACGTTGCCCTTGCCATGAAGCTTCTGCACCACGCGATCGCCGCCCAGCTTGCCCGCCTGCAGGTTGTTGGTCCCGATGAAGTACAGGCGGTGGCTGTTGGGAGCGTCAGAGTCGATGGTGATGACAGGAATGCCCGCCGCCAAGGCCGCGTCGATCTCAGTGCCCATCAGCGCCGGATCGGCGACTGACACCAGAATGCCGGCCGGTTTGCGGGCTACCACGGTACGGAACTCCTGCACCTCACCTGCGGGATCGAACTTGTCGGTGCCGCGCAGCTCCGACTTCACCCCGTACTGCGCCGCCGCCTTCGCCAGACCTGCCGCGGCGGTCTGCCAGTAGGGCAGCTTGATGTTGGTGGCAATAACGTAATACTGCTCGGAATAGCTGTGACGGGAACAGCCTGTGATCCCGAGACCGACCGCTAACCCCGCCGACGCGACCACTACCTGTCTCACAAAGCTCTTCATACCTGCCCCCAATGCATCAGAAAGTATCGTGCTCAGCCAGACCACTCTTTCGCTCTGGAACCGGTTCCGGCGCTGCTGCCCAAGTGTGCGGGATTGTACGCCCGCTGCGCAAGTGATGAAAGCCCGACGCCACGGCTGACCCGGCCCGCGGTTGCGCCAGGCATATCAGCGAAGGTTTTCCTGATAGAGTGGTCGCGCACAGAACAAGCTCCCCGCGGGTCCGCTTAGGCAGAGCAGGCGGCCCCGAGGGTGCAGGGAACGATCGCATTCTCCTCCGGTTCTCGCTGCTCAGGAAGCTGGTCTATGGCTCCAGGAATCACCAACAACTCGCTTAAACATCGGTTCGAGACGGAGATCGGCGCACAGACCGCGTTCCTGGCCTACCGGCTTGCGGATGATCGCATCACCTTCACGCATACACAGGTGCCCACCACGCTGGAGGGCCGCGGAATCGGCACTGCGCTGGTCAAGGCTGGGCTGGAGTACGCGCGGGAGCACACGCTGCGCGTCGTGCCCCAATGCCCGTTTGTCGCCGAGTTCATCCAGGCCCATCCTCAGTACATATCCCTCCTCGCCTCCTGAGAACCTGTGTACCCATAGCTGGCAACTGCAGATACGAGACTGCCGGAGAGGGAAGCGCCGGGCAGCGATATAGCGACAGGGAGTTGGATTCTGGCTCTCTTAAGGTTCGTCCGCTATGATGATTCACTGTCGTCAGACCTGAAGGAGCAAGTCATTCCACTCTTCGCCATTCTGCTCTTCTTCATCGGTGGGACAAATTCTGCCGCCGGCGTGCTTGGCAACTGGCTCACGCCAAATAAGTCGATCGTGCGTATCGAGCACTGCGAAAACTTTCTCTGCGCAACAGTGGTGAAGCTGTCGCCTGCTTCGCCAGACAAGAACGACGTGAAGAACCCCGATCCCAAACTCCGCCACCACCCGCTATGCGGCCTGCGTATCGGCAGCCACTTTCAATCCATCGACTCGACGCACGCTAAGAACGGCACACTTTACGATCCCGAGTCCGGCAATACCTATAGCGGCACCTTGGTTGCGAACGGCGACAGTCTGAACTTGCGTGGATATATTGGTATTTCGTTGTTTGGCCGTACAGAAGTGTGGCATCGCACTTCGCAATCCGTGGCTCCCTGCAAGAGCTGAACGACGCTCGCCGATAGAGCCGGGCCAGGGCACCCATCCAAGAGCCATGCCTCTGGACAGAAACTCAAGCAGCGCTCTCAGCCGCGCTTCTCCCATCAGCGGCCCGCTACATAGGATCATCCTCCAGCGGATTTCTGTTCTCTCCCGTCTGCGCCCTTAAGAGCTGGGCAATTTCTTGCCATAACTCGGGAATGACCGTGCGAATTGCTGCCTGAGATGCACAAGGAACTGGGCGATTCAGGAATACTTACAGCCATTCTTTGACATAGACGCAAATCGTACACGGTACTTCCTCGTGACTGTGAGATATAGCAAGGGTCTATCGCCGTCCATTGTAAGTAGCTCCGTGAAAACACGGCTTAGACGCCCTGAGGGTTGCTCGTTTCAATGCCCGACGTGAGCAGGAATAGGTCTCGATTTGAGCTTTTGGAAATGGCGTCTCGCGAATCTTCTACCGCATGGGTGAAGTTTCAACCCTGAACACTGGAGATTTTTGCGTCACGACGTTCATTGTTACTGTCGGGTTGAATAAACCGCGCAAAATCAGCGAGAAAGCCCGAAAAAATCCTTTGCCCAAGACAACCGGTCTGTTATCAAGTTAATAACTTACTGAACTGCCTTCGATCTCCAAGCCTCCGCGAATGGCACAAAGATGCCTTGCGACGGAAACGACGCTCTGCGCCCAGCCCTGGAAGTGTGCCGTACGCTCTTCCACTCCTTGAATGCACTTCTTCCCCCGAGGCACCCCGTACATTGCATTTAACGACAGATACTGACGACTCATTCACCTGCTCGAGATCGTCGGACGCACGGCAATATTCCGCTTTGGAAATACCACACACCAGAAGGGCTCTAATGAACACCAGAATTACTCTAGCCGCTTTTTGCATCGCGGCAACCTCCCTCTTGAGCAACGCTGCGTTCGGACAGGCCAGTGTCAGTGAAAACGAAAGCTCAACCATCTACGTTGACGCCTCTCACGGCGTCGATTCCTATGCGGGTACAGGATCGCAACCGGTTGCAAGCATCAGCGCGGCTGTATCCAAGGCTGTGGCGAATAATGCGCGGGGGATTGGCACCAAGATTGTCGTGAGTCCCGGAACATATCGCGAAGCGATCAGCATCTCGGCAAGGGGCACAGCTCCCATTACGATCCAGGCATCGAGCACGGGCTCGAGCTATCTCTCCGGTTCCGATGTAGTCGGCGGCTGGAGCCACAGCTACGGCTCCGTCTACACGCACTCTTTCCCCTACTCAACCTTCTCCAGTAGTTTCGGCGCCTGTCCCAGGGTGAGTGGCATCTACGAGCATGTCACCTCCGCCGCGTTTCAAAAGGCGATGGTCTTCGTCAATGGCAATGCTTTGACGCAGGTATATTCCACGTCCGCTCTGCGCGCCGGTACCTTCTTCGCGGATTCGGGCAGTAAGTTGGTGCGTATCTCGCCACCGAACGGCACGAACATGGGCAGCGCCAGAGTTGAAGTGGCGTCGAGGCCTTCCGTCCTGAGCATTTATCACGGTCACAATGTGACGATCCGGGGCATGGTCTTCACCCACGCTAACTCCTGCATCAATAAGACGGCTGCAACCGTCACCAGCAGCAGCTATGTCACCTTCGATCATGATCAGGCGGTCTGGAACAACTGGGGCGGTATCGGGTCGAGTTCCAACGACCACGTTACCATCCAGAACTCCGTCGCCAGCCACAACGGTGGAATTGGCTTTACCGCCTACAGGAATACCAATCTCACCTTCAATTATGACCAGGCCGATTACAACAACTGGCGCGGCGCTTCCGGGAACTTTCACGACTACGGCATGGGCGGTCTGAAGATGCTGGACACGCACACCGGCACTGTCAACAACTTCTACGCGTCCCACAACCAGGCTCAAGGACTGTGGCTGGACACGGACAATACGAATGTCACGATCAGCGGGGCTCATCTTAACGGCAATACCTACACCAACGTTCAGATCGAAGCCAATCAAGGCCCGGTCAGGCTTCAAAACAGTGTGATCTGCTCCGGCCATAACGGAATCAACGTATTGGAGAGCGAGAACTTCTCCGTGACCGGGACCAAGTTCTATAACAACGGCGGATCCGCGAATACGGCCGAGTTCTTCCTCGGTGGCAATCCGGGCGGTCGGACAGTCTCCGATTACCAGTCGCACCGGTCCATGCATCTCTACTCACAGAATATTTCGCTGCAAGGGAATGTCTTCGAAGATGCAACAGGTTCGCAGTACGTCTTCGCTACCTATTTGGGCGCGAGCGACTGGAACCGTTTCCGGGGGACTCTGAGGTCAAATGGAAATCAGTTCTACGATCCCACCAAGACCGCTGTTTTCGATCTGACCGGACACAAGCGCATCACTCTGAGCGGCTGGCGCAGCACAACCGGGCAGGATAGCAGATCCTGGTCGTCCCCAACCAGCGCGGCCAAGGCAGCCTGCAACTTTTAACCCTGACCGCTTCATTGCAAGGATCACCTGCAAGCCAACGATGAGAGCGCCCTCGGCGCTCTCATCGCTATTTACACCGCAGCATCCCTCCCGTCTCGACCTCCCGTCTTGACGCATCCATTCTCTGGGCCGGGCATTGCCGCTTCTTCGCAGCATGCATGCACTATCATGCGGAGGAGGACCTGCCTTTTGAATTCGACCGCCTTCCTGATCCCTTCACTCCTTGTCTTAAGCGCCGCCCTCTCTACCGTCACAGGACAATCCGCCGCCCAAACCAGCACCGGGACGCACGCTGCCCGCACGCATCGGGCGCTGCCCGCGGCAAAGCCTCCCTTGAACGAGAGTCCGAAATTGCCGCCGAACATACCGCCAGCCCCGGGTGAGGTCCACACCGCCTACGCTTTGAAGTACATCGACATCACATCTGGCGATGGAGCAACAGCCGAGCCCAGCCAGTTCTATACCGTGCACTACACCGGATGGCTCGCCGCCGACGGGACCAAATTCGATTCCTCCGTCGACCGGGGTGAGCCCATTACTTTCTTCCAGGGCGCACATAGGGTCATACCGGGATGGGACACGGGCTTCGGCGGCATGCATGTTGGCGGAAAGCGCCGCCTCTTTGTCCCTTACCAACTCGCCTATGGAGAGCAGGGTCGACTGCCGGTCATCCCGCCCAAGGCGGATCTCATCTTCGATATCGAACTGGTATCCGTCTCCGCCACCCCGCCGGCTCCGCCTGAGGCCCCGCCAGCGCCGCCCGCCGGTGCGCCGGAGAAAAAGGATGCACCGCAGTAGCTCCGAGTCGCGATCATCGCGAAGAAACAGAATTTTCGCGAGAACGAGAGCAGGGCGTTGCGTCGTCCCCTATTTACTAGATAACCAGGCGCAGCACCGTCAAGGGCGGCCACTGATAGTCTGCTGCCAGGAGCGAATGCATGGACTTTCGCAGCTTTCTCCGCGCATACATTGACCAACAAGCCCGGCCGGTCCACAAGATCGGCCATCAGCATAGGCTCTATGCACTCACCCAGCGGATTGGGCGTGGTCTCGTCTTCGACGACGATGCCGTCTTCGCAGCCGTCTATCTCCATGATCTCGGTGTGTTCGTGGGGCACCGGCCGGAAGATCCCGATCTGCTGAGCAGATGGGACCACGTTGCCTACGCCACCGCGAAGTCGCCATCCATTCTCCGGCAGGCGGGATTTCCGGAGCACAAGATCGACAGGGTGCTGCAGATCATTCGCGAACACCAGCCGGGCGACGAACCTGGCTCCCTCGAGAGCGAGATCGTTCGAGACGCCGACATCCTGGAGCAGTTGGGCGCCATCGGCTGTCTTAGGACGGCGGCAAAGCTGGGAAACGATACCAGATTCGCTACCTTTGCCGACGTCCACCAGAGCCTTCAGCGCGCCTTGTCCATACTGCCTTCCCGCCTACGCCTTCCCGCGGCGCAGGGGCTGGCGGAGCCGAAGATAGCAGCGCTCCGTCATTTCCTGCTCAGTCTGGAGGCAGAAAGCCCCCCAGATTTTCAAGAGGTCTGATCGCCTCGCCAACCCTTAAGGGACACTACACAAGGGGGAGGGATCGAACGCCTCAATCGTTTCAGCTATCTCAGTTCCGTCAGCTATTCGCTACGCAGCGCCTGCATCGGATCGATGCGCGCCGCTCGTCTCGCCGGAACATAGCACGCGGCCAGAGCCACGCCGATCAGCAACGTGGTCACGCCTGTGAGCGTCCACGGATCATAGGGCTGCACGCCGTAAAGCATCGAAGAACGAGCCATCCATTGCGCCAGGATCAGCGCCACGAGTAGCCCCGTACCGGCGCCGGTCAGCGCGAGCCTGCTCCCTCGCTCTAATATCCATTGAAGAACATCTCCGCGGGTCGCGCCGAGTGCCATGCGTATCCCAATCTCTCGCGCACGCTGCCCCACCAGATAGGAGATCACTCCATACATGCCGATGCTGGCCAGCACCAGCGCCGTTCCTGCAAAGATCGCCAGCAGTATCATCGAGAAACGCCGTGCGGCCAACGTGTCCGAGATGACAGCCTGCATCGATTCCGGGTTGTAGACCACCTGCTCGTGGTTCATCTGCGTCACGGCGTTTTCTAGGCTCTTGAAGCTCGGAACAGCGCCAGATCGGGATCGCACGACGACGTCCATTCCCGACATCATCAGGTTGAGTTGTATCTCCGGCAATTGCATCAGGGCTTGATACGTCTCGGCGCGCAGTGGATGAACCGCATCGTTATCCAGGCCCCATTGATTCACATGCCCCACCACGCCTATCACCATCGCTGGATGGTCAAACTGTTCCAGATGAATGCGCTTGCCGATGGGGTCCGCATTTCCGAAGAACTTCCGCGCAAATACATCGTCGACCACCACCACGCGCGGCGCATGCTCGTCGTCGGCTGGTGACAGGAATCGTCCCCGCAGAAGCGGGATGCCCATGGCTTTGATGTAGTCGGGCCCGACCAGATATCGGATCGCGGAACGCATGGCATTTTCATTCGCTGGCTTCGGCTCTCCATCCAGCCAGAATGGCTGCTCGTCGTCCGAGATCATCGGCAACGCGGCCCAGGACAACGATGCCGCTTCGATATCCGGTGTCCTCGATAGTCTCCGCTGCGCCTCGCGCAGATAGGCTCGCGCCGTGTCTGGGCTGGAGCCGATCATGGCCGGAGGAGGCTCCAGACCAAACGTGAGAACGCCCTTGGGACGAAAGCCTGGGTCAACATTCGAAAGCTTCATCAGGCTGCGAATCATAAGCCCCGCGCCGACCAGGAGGACGAGCGCTGCCGCCATTTGAAAGACCACCAGCGAATCCTGTGTCCGATGGTTGGCGCCGCTTGCCCCGCGGCCGCCCTCCTTCAACGTGTGCTGGACGTTCTGCCGGAACATCTTGCGGGCCGGCGCAAGACCGAACAGAGTTCCCGATGCCAGAGAGATCAGAGCCGTGAAGCACAGTACCGGCAGACTGAGATGAATCTCCATCGCGCGCGGTAGATCCTCCGGCAGCAGCTTCACAATGGCCTGGGTGCCCAGCCCTGCGAGTAGCAGCCCCAAGGCGCCGCCCATCATGGAGAGCATCACGCTCTCCGTCAGCAATTGCCGCAGTAGCCGCGCGCGGCTCGCTCCCAGCGCCGAGCGCACGGCAAACTCCTGTGCGCGCACATTCGACCTCGCAAGCAACAGGTTGGCTACATTGACGCAGGCAATCATCAGCACGAAGCCGACAGCGCCCATCAGAACCGTAAGTAACGGACGTACATCGCGTACCAGCGACTCCTTGAATGGCACGAGCCTGGCGCGGATGCCTTGATCCTCGATTGGAAACGCTGCCGCCACGCGCCGCGAAACCTCTTCCAGGTCAGCCTGCGCTTGCGCCAGTGTGATGCCCGGTTTCAATCGGGCGATACCGTGAATGCCGAGCCCCGCGGCGCGGTCCTTCAGCGCCGGATTCCGAAACTGACCGATAGGCACATAGATATCGCTCGCTCGGAAGTTATTGATCGTCAGGCTGAAGCTGGCAGGTAACACGCCAACAATCGTGTAATCGCGCCCATCGAGCGTGAGCGTCTTACCCAGAACATCGGATCGCGCTCCAAACTTCCGTGCCCGGAAGCCTGCGCTGATCAGAGCTACAGGACCCCGTCCGATCTCATCTTCATGGGGAGCAAACAATCGGCCTGCTTCAGGTTGTACTCCCAGGACAGGAAAGAAGTCCGAAGAAACAAATTCTCCTCGCACCTCCTCCGAAGCACCCGCGCCGGTAAGTATGAAACCCGTACCGCGTGAAACCGCGAGCGCCGCGAGTGTCTTGTTGTCCTTCTGCCAATCGCGAAAGTTGAGGTAGGAGATAGAGCCTTCGCTGAAGTTCTGCTTGGCAGCATGCACCGTCACCAGTTCTTCCGGATGGGGATACGGTAGCGGGTTCAGGAGCACCGCGTTCACCACGGAGAAGAGCGCTGTGTTTGCCCCGATTCCGAATGCCAGGGTAAGTACGGCGACAACCATGAACCCTGGGCTCTTGCGCAGCATCCGCAAGCCGAACCGGATGTCCTGTGCCAGCGTCTCGATGCCGGGGAGCGTCTGCTGCTCGCGATGGGCTTGCTTCGCCTGCTCCATACCGCCGAGGCGGATCAGCGCCTGCCTCCGGGCCTCTTCCGGGGTCATGCCGGAGCGGAGGTTGTCGTCGATATGCATCTGGAGGTGGCTTTCGAGTTCATCCGCCAACTCCATATCCCCTTGACCGTGGCCGAAAACTCCGCGGAACCGTATCATCAGCGCCCGCAGCTTCCGCATCACGCTTTCTCCTATTGCAATCCCATAGGTATCCTGACACCGCGACCTATGGGATTGCAATAAGAAAATTCTGTCGGCCGCCAGCCTTTCGGTCATTCTGCTCAGAGCGAGAAGAAGGTGCATTCGACTACGCTGGATCCCGGAACATATGGACACCGTCACGTCCCATATGCCGACTTGTCGGTACTGATCTGTGGAAGGTGGGTATGTTCCAGAATGCTAATGCTTTGAAAATGCTGCGGATGGCGTCGAATCCGCACTGGCGCCGCTCTCCTTGAGGTCCATGCGATCTATTAGGCCATCTGAAATGGTGTAAACGTGCCATACCTCACTGTCTGAAAGAACATCGCCTTTCAGGTTCTTGACGAGTTGATGAACCCTGACATTAGTCAGGCCTCGGGCGTCATCGATTACTTCAACCGGCTCCACATGGGGATCGAACTCCTCCCACTGACGAGTCCAGTACTCACGGATCGCTTCTTTCCCAACCACTTGGCCACCTTCAGACGCCTTGGGCCAGCTGACACTCTCACTCATCAGCGCCAATGCACCGTCAATGTCCCTGCGATTGAAGGTTGCGTAAGCCCTGGCTATCAATGTCTGCGTGTTTGCCATAGTTCCTCCGCATACTTATGCTCGCGAGATGTGAAAAGCTATAAGGTCGATTCTAACCATAGGGGCGGGAGACGGATTGGTAACGAGAAACGTACTTCTCGTCACCCACAACAAAGAACAACATTCTTTCAGATCGCTTAGCCCGGCGGAGGCCAAATACCCCCGGGGGCGGACCCCTACTCCGCCTGCAACACAATCTCGAACAGCAGCAGCGAGATGGTAGTGAAGATAACGTCGTAGCCCGCCAGCATCTTAATCCACAACCCCGGATCGCTGTCGCCCGTCAGCACCGAGGTGGACGATAGCACCATCGCCAGCAGCGCCGGGATGAAGATAGGGAAGAGAATCAGCGGCAGCAGCAGTTCCCGGTTGCGCGTGCGGATGGAGAGCGCCGCAAAGAAGGTGCCATTCGACACCAGCGCCCAGGTGCCGAGCGGCAGGATTGCGGCGAACAGCCACACATTGCCCAGCGGGTGCAAGTTGTAGAAGACCGCGAACACCGGCGCGAGCACCGCCTCGACGATCAGCACGAACAGGAAGTTCGCGATTACCTTGGCCAGGAACAGCGCGCTGGGTGGCGCCGGCGTCATCCGCTGCGCGTCCAGCACCTGGTGCCGCAGCTCCCGCGCCCACGCCTGATTGAGCGCCGTGACCGACGCGAACAGGATCGCGACGCACAGGACGCCTCCGGCGACGGGCCCGATCTGGGTCGGATCGAAGGCCAGCGAGAACAGCACCACCACCAGCAGCGCGAAGAACAGCATGGAGTTGATCGCGTCCTTCGATCGCCACTCGATGCGCAGGTCCTTCGCCAGATGGGTCAGCAGGTAGCTGCGCGTCACGCGGCGTCCTTGCTCAAGGGCGCGACCGTCGCGCCGGTGGCACGCAGGTAGTCCCCCGGCGCCAGCACGATCTGGGCGCCTCGCTGCCCCGCCGAAACCGAGATCGCCTCGAAGAGCTCGATGGTCTCATCGGCAAATGCCGGAAATGCCTTCTTCGCGCCGAAGACCGTCACCCCGCCGCGGATGTAACCGGTGAGCGGCTGCACCTCGCTGAGCGGCGCCATCTCCGCCTTCCTGCCCCCCGCCGCCCTCGCCAGCTTCTTGAAATCCAGATCCGCATTTCCCGGCACAATGGCGAAGACATACTCGTTGCCGCCGCCTGTGCCTCCGCTTACAGCACACAGCAGCGTCTTGAAGACCTGTTCGGCGGGCATGCCGATCTTCTCCGCAACCGTCGTAGCCTTCATGTCGCTCGGATCGACGACATACTCGCGCAACTCGTACGCGATGTCGAGTCCATCCAGGATGCGCGCTGCATTGGTCTTCATCGCGCCTCCTCCGCCCTTGCCGGGACAGCCGACCGGAGCGCCGGACCATCGATCACCGAGGCCAGCGCTCCCGCTTGCATGGTCAGCAGATAGTCGGCGATCGGTTCAGCCAGCTCGCGCTGGTGCGTCGTCAGCACCACGCAGCGCCCGTCCGCCCGGAGCCGCCGCAGCACATCCAGCATCTGCCGCGCACTGGCGATGTCCATGTTGGAGAAGGGCTCATCCAGCAGCAGCAGGTCCGGCTGCGGCAACAGCACGCGCGCCAGGGAGGTTCGCTGCCGCATCCCCTGCGAGTACTGCCCGACCGGCCGCATGAGCGCAGGGTCGAGCCCCACCGTGCGCAGCGCCTCCTCCGCTGAGAGGCACGGCTGCGTGCGGTAGAGGTTGCCGAAGTAGCTGAGATTCTCCACCGCCGTGAGCTCGTCGTAGAGCATGGGTGCATGGCTCATATATCCGATGCGCCCCCGCGCCGCGCTCGGCGATGTTCCGCCGATGCTCACGCTGCCCAGGGTGGGGCGTAGCAATCCGGCGAGCACCCGCAGCAACGTCGATTTGCCCGCGCCATTCTCACCCAGCAGCACATAGCAGCGGCCACGCTCGAAGGCGGCATCGACGTGGCGCAAGGCAACGAAGCGGCCGAAGAGCTTCGAAAGATCGCGGACTTCGGCGAGGAGATGGGAAGGCATGGCGCTCCTCGCAGTATAGCGACGGACATGAACACTGCTGCGGCAGCAGCGTATGCCGCGCGAGCTACTCGGGGCGAAGGGAAGCGGTCTTTACCGATGAGGCGTTCGCCGGAGCGGCTGCGGTCGGCGCGGGATTGGGTACCGCGTTCCCGGGTGCCGTGTCTCCGGGCTTCTGCGCGGGCGCGTACTTTGACGCGCACTTGGCCTGAAGCTCCGTCGCGTGGAAGACGCCGTCATGTCCGAAGGTGCCGATGGCGAGTGCCTGGGCATTGTCTTTGAATGTGTCCGGTGGCGGCTCCGTACCCTGGTACTCCACCGGCAGCTTGCGGCCCTGCTCCAGCAGCACGAACTGCGCGCGTGTGCCGGCGCGTTCGATAGAGCCGGGCTGCACGTTGCCGGCGACGCGCAGATGCCGTGTGTAGGCCTGCGACCCCATGCCCTGCAGCTCGGAGATGGTGACGTAGTAGCTCTTGTTCGCCTGCACGCCACTTACCGCGAGATAGAGAATAGTCCCGAGCACAACCGCCACGGCGGCGCTGATACGGACGGTTTGGGAGCGACTGTTCATGCGAGCCAAACCTAAGGGTAGGCCCACCGATGGGCGGCGTCAAGGAGCAGTGTAGGAACCGTTCGTAGCTCGCTGGGATGCATGGAGCGACGAACCGGATTTCCCAGCCAGCGAGCGCGTCAACCCGCGTCTGCCGCGGCTTCGCCAGCCGTCTGCGGCGTCTATAATCGAGACTACGGCGCACTATAAGCCCAAGCTTTGGTAGAGAGAAGAGGGACGCGGATGAGTAGCAATGGACACGGGGAAACCTACGCCACGGCAGAGATCCTGAAGCCGCGCGCGGAGTGGATTGCGAAGCGTCTGCGGGAAGCGGAGCGGACCGGCGACCGCAATCTATCGCAGATGCACTTCGCGCGCCAAGGCCGCATTACCGAGGAGATGGAGTTCGTAGCCGCGCGGGAGAAGGTGGAGGCCGAACTGATCCGCAGCGAGATCGCGGCCGGCCGGCTGATCATCCCCGCGAACGTCCATCACCCCGAGTTGGAGCCGATGGCGATTGGCATCGCGTCCCGCTGCAAGATCAACGCGAACATCGGAAACTCCGCCGTCTCCTCGAATATTCAGGAAGAGCTCGCCAAGCTGCACACCGCGATCAATTACGGTGCGGATACGGTGATGGACCTCTCGACCGGCGGCAATATTCCTGAAATACGCGAGGCCATCCTGCGGCATTCGCCGGTGCCCATCGGCACAGTGCCTATTTACGAAGCGTTGAATCGCGTGAAGAAGCTCGAAGACCTGAACATCGATGTGTATCTCGAGGTCATCGAAGAACAGGCGGAGCAGGGCGTCGATTACTTCACCGTGCATGCGGGCGTGCTGATTCAGTACGTGCCGATGGTGGCCAAGCGCATCACCGGCATCGTCAGCCGCGGCGGCGCGATCCTGGCGCAATGGATGACCCACCATCACAAGCAGAACTTTCTCTACGAGCACTACGACCGCATCGTGAAGGTGATGACCAGGCACGACGTGAGCTTCTCGCTCGGTGATGGGCTCCGGCCCGGTTGCATTGCAGACGCCAGCGACGAGGCGCAGTTCTCCGAATTGAAGACGCTGGGCGAGCTGACGAAGAAGGCCTGGGAAGAGGATGTCCAGGTCATGATCGAAGGACCGGGCCACGTGCCGCTCGATAAGATCAAGGAGCAAGTCGACAAGGAAGTGGAGTACTGCTTCGCCGCCCCCTTCTACACCCTGGGGCCACTCGTGACCGATATCGCGCCGGGCTATGACCACATCACCAGCGCCATCGGCGCAGCCATGATCGGTTGGCACGGCGCATCCATGTTGTGCTACGTCACGCCCAAGGAGCACCTCGGCCTGCCCAACGAGAAGGACGTGAAGGACGGAATCATCGCATACAAGATCGCGGCGCACGCAGCGGATCTGGCCCGGCATCGTCCCGGCGCCCAGGACCGCGACGATGCCATCAGCTATGCCCGGTACACCTTCGACTGGGAGAAGCAGTTCGAGCTGTCGCTCGACCCGGAGACGGCGCGTTCCATGCACGACGAGACGCTGCCTGACGACTATTACAAGGAGGCCGCGTTCTGCTCCATGTGCGGGCCGAAGTTCTGCTCCATGAACTGGTCGAGCAAGGTGGACACCTTCAACAAGGAAGTGCATGGCCTGGAAAAGAAGGACCTTTCCTCGCTGGTGACGCTGCAGGCGCAGCAGTTGGCCGGCAAGGCATAGCGATGGCAACACCCAGGGCCGCTCTCGCGCATGCGACTGGCGCGGGCGGCCTTCGGTTTCTCGAACTGACACTCTAGTAACCGCGGAACGGCAGTTCGCTGCAGGCATCTTCTTGCCGGCCTCCTATAATCGGCCCGTGCCCCTCCGCTGCTCCAGACCTTTCACTCCATGCCACACGTGCGTGCGGCTGCTCTGCGCCTGCTTGCCGCCCGGCCAGGCGGCAGCGTGATGCCGACTGAAGAGGCCGTGGCTGGCGACCTGTTGCTGCAGCCAGACCTTCTGGATCCGGAATTTCTGGATGCGGAACCGCTTCTGGAAATTGAAGGGGTTTCCGGCCATGCGGCTGTGCTTTCGCTCGAGGGCATGGCGGCGGCGGATCGCGCCGGTCACCAAAAACACATCAAGAAGCTGGAATCCAAGGCGTTGAACGGCGCCATCTTCATCGTTCTGACC
>JBPCNO010000045.1:0-38823 GCA_051001135.1 Acidobacteriaceae bacterium | reverse complement strand
AAGCAGCTTTTTCCCCCTCCCCCACGCTGCAAGGTGTGCTGGAGAACTATTTGGCGGCAGCGGGATCGATAGCGACGAAACGTCCCGTGCGGCCACGGTCGATGAACTGTACCTTGCCGGAGATCTTGGCGAAGAGCGTGTCATCACTTCCGCGGCCCACGTTCAGCCCAGGCTTAAGCTTGGTGCCGCGCTGACGGACAAGAATGGAGCCGCCGGTGACCACTTCGCCCGCGAACTTCTTCACGCCTAACCGCTGTGCGTTGGAATCGCGGCCGTTTTTAGAACTTCCTAGACCTTTTTTGTGTGCCATCTGTTGATCCTCTGATTCTCGCTTCAGAAGCGGCGCTTCTGGATTTCTAAATGAGTGCCCGCCGATGAAGGCGTATCTCCATCCGCACGGCGAACCGTTTTGAAACTACTGCTCGGCGCGGTAGGTAGTGCCGTCTACTTCGATCTCGTGGATGCGCACCGAAGTGAAAGCCTGGCGGTGCCCCTGCAGCTTCTTGTACTGCTTCTTCCGCTTGAAGTGAAAGACGAGAATCTTATCGCCGCGGCCCTCGCCCACGATGGTTGCGGTCACCTTGGCGGATTGCGGCTTGCTCAAGGCGCCGTTCTCAGTGGACGCGGCAAGGACATCGCTGAATTCGAGAGTGTCGTTTTCGTCGCCAACCGCTTTCTCGATGCGAAGCACATCGCCAGGAGCGACGCGATACTGTTTACCACCCGTGCGGATCACCGCGTACATAATTCCTCCGAACGCCCTGGGGCGCTTGCACTCAATTCGATGTGGGCGGATACATGCTTCTCTCCAAAGCCGCTTGCTTCAAATCTTCAAAGCGCCAGAGGACACATTCCCAGAGGACACATTTAAAGATGAGCGGAACAGGCCAGGAAGTCTTTCGTAACGAGAGACCAGGGCAGGATCGCCAGACTCCCATCAGTCTAATGGCTGGGCGGCAGCGGGTCAAGACGGCAGGTGCGAAGGCCCCTCTGGATGCGCGGATACCGGGGAGTGACCCCTACGGCGGCGCGATGGCTGGGTGGACTGAAACAGATACACCGCCAGGATCACGATCAGCGGTTCCAGCGGGTGGCGAAAACGCGCCTGCACGGACACGAGATAATACGGCGCCGGCAGCACCAGGAAGGCGAGGGCGATGAGCGGGCTTGCCGGAATCCTGCGATGCAGAGCGAGGGCGAGGCCGAATAGACCGGCCAGACTGGCGAAGGCGAAGTTCAGGTCGCGACCGTATTCGTTGAGGACGCCATGGTCCTGGAAGGGGCGGGGGACGCCCATCCAGAAGTAGTAGACGCGCTTGAGCGAGAGGGAGAGGAAGCGGGCGGGCTGTTGCCGGATCAGCGCCTTGGTCCGCTCGCCCTGCACCTGCGAATAGCGCAACTCTCCCAGCCGCTTGTAGCGGTCCAATTCATGGAAGGATTGATTGGGATGGTCGTACTCCATGAGCATGCCGAAGGCGCCGGGTCCGTTTCCCATGTACAGCTCCGCGCCGAAGTTGCTGCGGAGTGGAATGAGAGCGTGGAAGGTGCGCCAATTGCGCCAGCTCCACGGCGCGACCAGCGCGACGCACACGAGAACGGAGAGCAGGATGCCGGCGGTCTGCCGCGGCTGGCGGTAGGAGCCGAGCAAGATCCAGACCCCGCATAGCGGGAAGAAGGGCAGGAGCGAAGGATTGCTGAGAGCGATAAGGCCGCTCAGGGCTCCAAAGACAGCCCAGCGGCGCATCGTGGCGGAGGGCGGGGGTGGCGACGGGCTGGCCGAGGGTTCGCCTATGCGGCGCATACGCAGCGCCACCACCAGCAGTGCGGTAAAGAGCAGCGTGGTCAGCGTCATCTCCCACACCCAACGCACCGCATATTGCATGGCCGCGGGATAGAGCGCCCAGATCCAGGCAGACCAGCGCGCAACGCGCAGATTGAAGCAGCGGACGGCGATCTCCCATACCGTGCGGGTGGTGAGCGCGGAGAAGAGGCTGTTGAGCGTAAGGATGACCCAGGCGGAGGCGAGGCTGTAGACGCCGAACAGCTTGAAGACGCCGGCCAGCAGCAGCGGGTAGAGCGGCGTCACCCAGGCGGTAGGGCCGGTATGGCCGGAGAAAGGATCGGCGTAGCCGTGGCCGGTCACCAGCGCACGAGCGATGCGGCCCATCTCCCAGCCAAACTGGAAGTGCAGTCCGAAACCGTAGAGCCGAAAGCGATAGGTGTGCGCGACGGTCAGGTAGAGGACGCGGAGGAGGAAGGCGATCCAGAAGATGGACCATGGCGCGCTGGGCAGGAGGGCGGAAGGGCCGGCAGAGGAGCGGAGGCGTCCGGTCGCAGAGGCCGGAGATGGGTGCGGCATCGGACTGATCTTACATGGGTGGCGGAAGTGTCGTAGACGGGCACCAGTTGCGACGGACACCAGTTGCCGCAATCACGCCGGCATGCCGTCTCGTGGTGTTGCCCTGGCCGACCAGGCTGCGTTAGACTAGAGATTCGCGCGTGACCTGCGTAGCCGCATACCTGTGTCAAGTGCGCAGACGCTGGACGAGTAGAGGCCGGTGGCCAGGGTGCAGACAGAACGCACGCGTCGGTCCAGCACGCATCGGTCCACTTCGACCGGCGAACGATTTTAGACAGATGGAGTTTAGCGATGGCTCAGATTTGTGCAGTGTGCGGCAAAGGTCCGCAGTTCGGCAATAATATCTCTCATGCTCACAACGTGACCAAGCGTCGCTGGAATGTGAACCTGCGTCCGGTGAAGGCCAAGGTTGCGGGTGGTGCGAAGCGCATGCGTGTGTGCACCCGTTGCATCAAGGCTGGCAAGATCACCAAGGCCTGAGCCCTCTCAATCCAAAAGAACGGAAGCAGGTCCTTTCGACTACGCTCAGGGCAAGCTTTTCGACTTCGCTCAGGATGGCAGGCGGCATTCGCTCGGAATGTCAAGTGGGCAAGCCCAAGAGACACAGAAAGCTCCGGACAAACCGGAGCTTTCTGCCGTTGTGGGTCTACTCGGGCGTGAAGTCGAGGGAGAGCGAATTGATGCAGTAGCGCAAGCCGGTGGGTTTAGGACCATCGGGAAAGATGTGCCCAAGGTGCGCGCCACAGCGCGCGCAGGTGGCTTCGATGCGGCGCATGCCGAGCGACGTATCCTCATGCGTCTCCACCGCCGCTGAGTTCGCCGGCAGGTAAAAGCTGGGCCAGCCGCTGCCCGATTCAAATTTCGTATCCGACTTGAACAACTCCGCTCCGCACGCGACGCAGTGATACATGCCATCTGCGTGATTGTGGTAGAGCGCTCCGGAGAAGGGCGCTTCGGTGCCCTTCTCGCGCGTGACGTGGTATTGCTCGGGCGTCAACTGTGCACGCCATTCCGCATCCGTCTTGTCGATCTTCTTCTCCGGTGTCTTTTCACCCGTCTGGGCCATGCGATACCTCCGATTCCAAGTTGTTAGATGACGCGGCCGGCGGACGGTTACACGGACGCGATGACTTCAATCTCTACCAGAGCGTCCTTGGGCAGGCGTGCGACTTCCACCGTGGAGCGGGCAGGAGCGACGACTCCCTGAGGCGCGAGAAAGCGCCCGTAGACCTCGTTCATGGCGGCGAAGTCCTGCATGTCCTTGAGAAACACGGTGGTTTTGAAGACACGGGAGAGGCTGACGCCCGCGGTCTGGAGCAGGGCATCGACATTCTGCAGCACACGCGCGGTCTGCTCCTGAATACCGCCGCCGACCATCTGGCCGGTTGCTGGATCAATCGCAACCTGGCCCGAAGTGTAGATGAAGTCGCCGATGCGGATGGCTTGCGAGTAAGGTCCGATGGCGGCGGGTGCGTTGCTGGTGCTGATGTTGGATTTCTCTGTCGACATGCTCGGGTATGGCTCCTATCTGGGGCGAGTGTGTGGTGAATCTACGTCTCAGTCTCTTCGGAACGCTCTACGGAACGATATATCTTTGACGGCGCTTGGAAGCCCACCTGCGTGCGTGGTGTAGCCCCGCAATTCTTTTAGAACAGGACGCAGGCGGCGGAGCCGCATCTCGCTCAGGCGGTCGCGGGCCTGCAGAAAATCCCGCCGCTGCCTGTACAGGTCGAGCAGCTTCTGGTTCCGCTCGGGCGGAATTCGCTCCAGGTGATCGATCAGGTTTTCGGCCTGGAGACGATCCCTGCGGACGCGCGCCCAATGGCATTGGGCGTCTGCGGCAAAGCGGGCGAGAAGTTTCCAGTGGGATGGCACAACGCCCACCTGCTGCTGTGGGTGTGAGCGATACGAGATCAGCGGTTCATCCAGAGGAAGGATCTCCGCGAAGAATGGAACGACTGCGGCGAACCATGCATCCTGCACCCAAACGGGCGGAATGGGCAGCAACTTCGGCAGCAGCGTGGCGCGCAGCATAACCGTTGCGCCGGTGATACAGCGATGTTTCAGCAGTATGGAGTAGTCCCTCGCCATCAGGCTGTCCTTCACCGGCCCGCGGAAATGGAATGAATCCCAGAGCAGAGCCTCGCCGGTCTCGCCTCGTTCGTCGATGCAAACGCCATTCGAGAACAGCATGCCAGACTCTGGATGAGACGTGAGCTCCGCAGCGGAACGCTCCAGTCGCGATGGATGCCAAATATCATCCTGATCGCTGAAAGCTATGAGATCACCGCTGCACCCGCGCGCGGCCTGATCGAAGTTCCGGGTCGAACCGGCGTTGCGCTCGTTTACGTGAATTTGGACCGGGAATGGCGCGCTGCTGGCGAAGTTCCGAAGCAGAGGAACGGTGGCGTCGGTAGAAGCGTCGTCGCATACGACAAGTTCGTCAGGGCGTCGTGTCTGGCGAGCGATGCTTTCAAGCTGCTGTGGTAGATAACGGACCCCGTTGTAGGTACAAAGAGCCACTGAGATACGTGTCATACATCGGACCTGGAAGCACCGGCGACATGACCTGCCTGTGACGCAGTGTTGGAGGTCCGCAGCAGAATCGCCTGCAGAAGCATCTCCTTCCACACGCGTTGATTCGTGCAATTCCTCCGCAGTAACCTGCACTTCCTCAGCAGATACAAACGATAGAGCAATCTCTCCACGAAGCACCCGTTGCGAACGACGAAGAGAGTCTGGGCGGATAAGACACTGCGATGGCGCCAGTGCGGCACTTGGTTCAGGTCCAGATGGGAGAGATTCTGCTCCAAGCTCGCGCGCATGACGCACAGCTTGAGACCTTTGCCGGTAACCGCGTGAAACACCGCGTGATCGAGATAGTCCAACCAGAACTCCGGCGGGAAGCCCCCGATCGCACGCAAAACCTCTACGCGAATGGCGGCGCCTGAGTTGTAGGCAGTCAGCCGCCTGGCGTGTACTCCTGATTCTCCCCGCTCGACGTGGTGGCGACGGCTGAACTGATGCCGCATCTGGTAGAGGAAATCCGATACGGGCGAATAGATGATACCGCGGGCTTCCAGCTTCGGCACGATCGCCGCAACATCCTCACGACAAGTCAGGCTCTGTGTCCAATTGACAAGCTCCATGACGTACTCGGGGGTAAGTGTAGTGTCCTGGTCGAGCAGGAGCAGCCACGTGGAGTGTGCTTCATGAGCCGAGTGGAGCGCGTAGTTGTAGGCCGGGGCCAAGCCGCCGTTCCGGGAGGCGTAAAGATACTCGATCGGGCACGGCTGAGGCAGGCTTCCCGCGTGAGGGGCGGAGGAGTTGTCATACACAATGACGCGGAAGTTGGCAGCGAGCGCCGCGTCCTGCTGCAAGATGCGGATAAAGGAGGTAAGCGATTCGCTTTCCGCGGGGGGGCGCTCATAGAGGACCACGACGGCGGTGATGGCAGGCTGCTGCGATGTCATGAGAGAGTCGAATGGACGGAACGAAGAACGTGCCGCGCGTTCATGGCTGCGGGATCTACTTGAACGAGTATAACAACCGGTCTAGCCAATGCTTTACCGATTGTCGTTCGCCGGGGTAGATCCCACAAAGGTAGGCGATGAGCAGCGACGAAATACCCCACAGTGCAAGCACCGGGGGGCTCATCGGCACCAGGGAAAATCTGTGCCAGAAGGGATAGAGCGCGAGTGTCGGAAGGACGCAGAGCAGCGGCCTCAAGAAGGCGGTGCGGACAAAGCGCAGTCGCTGGATCTGGATCACGTTTCGGGTGAGGTACATACTGATCGTCAGGTGCGCGGCGATACCGACGACTGAGCCGGCCAGGGTCCCGATCGCCACGCCGATGGCTCCGAATTTGTGCGCGAGCCATATGCTTACGGCGAAATTTGCGATTGCCTCTGCGACAGGCGCCACGGTGGCGAGGCGTTGCTTGCCTAGGGCGATGACCATCAGCGCGTAGGGGTACCCCAATTGCCGAATCGCATTGGCGACCACCAGGATCTCCAGGAAGATAAGACTACGGATCGCGTAGCCGTGGCCGAGCCACAACGTGAGAAGCGGGAAGCCGCAGACAAAGAGAGATATCGCCAATGCGCAAACGAGCAGGGTGCTGTAGCGGGTGGTCTTCGTAAGCAAAGCGCCCATCTGCTCTGGGGTACGCTCGCCTTGAACGGATGACATAGCCGGCAGCAGAGGCCCAAACAAGTTACCTACGATGAGCAGCATGAGATTGGTCGCGCTTGCTGCCACTGCGTAGTACCCGGTATGGGCGAAATCGAAGTGGCCAACGATGACGGTGTCGAGGCCGCTGACGAAGAGGACGCCAACCATCCAGATGGCAAGAATGCCGCAGTACTCGGCGAGCCGGCGTGCAACTCGGCGGTCGAATGAAGGAAGTAGCAAAGGAACGTCATGGCTTGCGTATCGCTTCCAGCAGAAGAATTGGGCCATCGCGGTGGCGATATTCATGATCGCCAGCAGCATTGCCATAGCGAACAAAGAGCGGTGCAGAAAGAGGAGTGAAATCAGGGCGCAAGCCGACACAATGCGGCTGGTACTGAGAACGATAGCCGGAATGATGTATCGCTGGAGGCCCGTAAAGATGGAGGGAAACACCGAGAAAGGCAGCAGCAGAGCAGTGGAGAGTCCGATGGCAAGGGTGCCTATCCGCACTTCGTGGAAAAGGTATCGCGGCATCTGGTGAAAGAGCGAGGGCACGTCATAAGTGATGACGAGGACGGCAAGGGATCCAAGGAGCGCTGTGCCGGAGAGCAGCGTGAAGGCGGTTCCGACTACCTTGGAACACGCATCCCGATCGCCGGCCGCGTGATATTCCGCAACAAACTTGCCGATGGCGGTCTGAAGGCCCAGCTCCAGGTAGCTGATGTAGGCGCTGAGTTGGAGGATCAGGACCCACGCGCTGTATTCCGCCGGGAGCATGTGGTGCACCAGAAAAGGAGGCACGACCAGAGAGACTCCCATGGAGAGCACGAGCTGGACCATGTTCGAGGCGGAGCCTTGAAGCAGCTTCTTCCTGGAAATAGACATAGAAGACAGGGGCGGTGCAATTCCACAGTCACCTTATCAAAGACGTCTGTGGATGCCGTGTGATCGGAGCCGGCGAATTGAAACTAGCCCCGACGCTATATCTTACTGGCGCGCTGCACGTCGCGGACGCCGGGGACGCGGCGCAGGCCGTTGACGATGCGGTTGAGGTGCGGGAGGTCTTCGGCTTCGAGGATGAATTCGACCACCGCTTCGGCGCCGTTGCCCGCCTTGGAATCGACACCGCGGATGTTGGTGCCGTCATCGCTGATCACGACGGTCATCTCCTTGAGCATGCCGGCGCGATCGTCACAGTAGACGACCAGCTTGACGGGATAGGTCTGGTGACGGCCGTTGATCTCGTCGGCGTCCCGCGACCAGTCGACGGCGATGCGGCGATCCGCTTCGTAGAGCAGGTTCTGGACGTTGGAACATCGCCGGGCGTGTACCGCCACGCCTTTGCCGCGGGTCACGTAGCCGATGATCTCCTCACCGCGAATGGGATTGCAGCAGCGCGCGCGATAGACAAGGAGATCGTTCTGACCTTCCACTTCGAGTGAATCCGAACGCGGGTTGAGGTGAACGCGCTTGACCGCATCGGATACGCTGCCGAGCCTGTTTTCCGGCGGCCCCTCAGCTTCGCTTGAGGGTTGCGCGATGATGCCAGGCGCGAGTTTGTTCAGGACCTGCCGCGAGGAGAACTTCCCGAAGCCGATGGCGGCGAGCAGATCGTTTTCGCCGCTCACCCCATAGTCGTTGGCGACGCGCGCGTAGTCGGCTTCAGCCAGCTTTGCGAGGCCCACTTTATACTTGCGCGCCTCGCGGTCCAACAGCTTTTTACCGATTTCGATCGCGCGTTCGCGCTGGTGCTCGTTGAGCCAGTGCTTGATCTTGTTGCGCGCGCGCGAGCTCTTGACGAAGGTGAGCCAGTCACGGCTCGGTACGTGGCCGGTCTGGGTGACGACTTCGACGATGTCTCCATTGCGCAGACGCGTGCGCAGCGGCACCATGCGTCCATTGACCTTGGCCCCGGTGCAGCTATGCCCGACCTCGGTGTGGACGGAGTAGGCAAAATCGATCGGACTCGCATCCTTGGGCAGCACCACCACCTTGCCCTTGGGCGTGAAGGTGTAGACCTCTTCCGGATAGAGATCGATCTTGAGCGTGGAGAGGAACTCGTTGGGATCGGTCATCTCCCGCTGCCACTCGACGAGTTGCCGGACCCACGCCAGCCGCTGCTCATCGCGGCTGCTGATGGGCGCGCCGCTGGCCTTGTACTTCCAGTGCGCGGCAATGCCTTCTTCAGCGATGCGGTGCATCTCCTCGGTGCGGATCTGCACTTCGAACTGGTGACCGCCCTCGCCCATCACCGTGGTATGCAGCGACTGGTAGAGATTGGGCCGCGGCATGGCGATGAAGTCCTTGATGCGTCCGGGCACCGGCCGCCACAGCGCGTGAATGAGCCCGAACACCGCATAGCAGTCGCTGACGCTGGCGGTGATGACACGGACCGCGAGCAAATCGTAGACCTGATCGACCGTCGTCCGCTGCTTCTGCAGCTTGCCGTAGATGCTGTAGAGACGCTTGATGCGCCACTCGACGCGCGCCTCGATTCCGTTTTCGCGCAGCTTCTCCATCAGCAGATCTTCGACGTGCTGCAGGAAATCTTCGCCTTCTTTGCGGCGCTCCTCGATGGCGTTGTGGATCTGCTCGTACCCGACCGGATCGACGTAACGGAAGGCCAGATCCTCGAGTTCGCCGCGCACCTTGCCCATGCCCAGGCGGTGCGCGAGTGGAGCGTAGATATCCAGCGTCTCGCGCGCGATGGCCTGCTGGCGGTCGGGCCGAAGGTGCTCGAGCGTCCGCATGTTATGGAGGCGGTCGGCGAGTTTGATGAGCACCACCCGCACATCGCTGACCATGGCCAGCAGCATCTTGCGCACGTTCTCGGCCTGGCGTTCCTCCACGTTGGCGTTCGCGAACTGTATCTTGTCGATCTTGGTGACGCCTTCGACGATGTGCGCGACCTGGTCCCCGAACAGCGTGGTGATGTCGGCGCTGGTGACTGCAGTGTCTTCGACGGCATCGTGCAGCAGGCCCGCCGCGATCGCGGTCGAGTCCAGCTTCATCTCTGCGAGCACCAACGCGACTTCGAGAGGATGGAGGACGTAGGGCTCACCGGACTTACGTAATTGGCCCTGGTGATGTTTGAGGGAGAAGTCCCAGGCGCGGCGAATGATCTCGACGTCATCGTTGGGGCGGGTGGCGCGTACCCGGTCAAGCAACTCGCGGAACTTGGCGTCTGCCATGCTGCGGGTGTCCGCGAGGCCAGTGCCAGCTTCGTCGATCTTGGCAGACGTCTTGGGTGACGCCTGGGGCGGCGTCGTGCGCGCGGTCACCATAACTGATTATAGGCTGTGAGCGCAAGGGCTGTGAGCACAGGCAATGTGCGAAGATGGGCTTTGACTGATCATGCCAAAACGCAGTCCACTTCCATCCCGCGCCCGTAAGGCCGAAGCCCCCAAGCCTTCCTCCAGGGGTGCATCGCAACAAACTCCGTCCGTAAAGATTCAAGGGCCGGCCGCGGTGATTGCGCGGCGGGCGTCGGAGCGCCTGCGCGCCGGGCAGGTGTGGGTCTACGCGTCCGATCTGATGGAGGTGCTGGAGCCGGAGAAGGCGCTCATTCCGGGGTTGCTACCGGTGGTCGACGCGCGGGGTATCCCGGTCGGCACGGCGCTGTGGAGTCCCCATTCGCAGATTGCGTTGCGCCTGGTGTCAGAAGAGCTGCTGGGGGAAGAGGCGCAGTGGCTGGCGCTGGTGGAGCGGCGGTTGCGCGGCGCCATCGATCTGCGGCGGCAGATGCTGGCGGAAGCGGGCGAGGGAACGAATGCGTGCCGGCTGGTCTTCAGCGAGGCCGACGCGCTGCCCGGACTGGTGATCGATAAGTACGGCGACCTGATTTTGCTGCAGCTTCTGGTGCATGGGCTGGATACGGCGCCGGTGCGCGAGACGGTGACGCGCGTATTGCGGGAAGAACTGGATCCCGCTGCCATTGTGGAACGTTCCGATCCGCGGATTCGCGAGCTGGAGCAGCTTAGCTCGCCGGCCATGGCGGTGCTGCACGCGAGCGAGCCGGAGCATCCGCTGACCGAGACGAGCTTCCGCATCAACGGGCTCACGTTCCACTTCGACGCCAAGTCCGGCCAGAAGACGGGAGCCTTTCTGGACCAGCGGCTCAACTACGCAGCCGCCGCACAGTATGCGCACGGCGAGGCGCTGGATGTGTGCACCTACCAGGGCGGCTTTGCGCTCCATCTGGCGCGCTACTGCGCAAAGGTGACGGGTATCGATGTGTCGCGGGCGGCGCTCGAGGTCGCGGAGCGCAATCTGCTGGCGAACCGCGATCAGATCACGGCCGAGGTGGAGTGGCTGGAGGCGAATGCCTTCGATCTGCTGCGCGAGTGGAGCGATGCCGGCACGGAGTACGACACTATCGTGCTGGACCCCCCGGCGTTCGCGAAGTCCAAGCGGGCGGCGGAGGGCGCGGCGCGGGGGTACAAGGAACTGAATCTGCGGGCGCTGAAGATGCTGCGTCCGGGCGGGGTGCTGGTGACCTGCTCCTGCTCGCACCATGTTCCGCTGGCCGATTTCACCGGAATTGTGGCGGCGGCCGCCGCGGATGTGGGACGGCGGGTGCGGCTGCTGGAGAGGCGAGGCGCGGCTCCGGATCACCCGGCCGTGCTGACGCTTTCCGAAACCGAGTACTTAAAATGCCTCATCTGCGCCGTCGACTAGCAGTCGCCGATTCTAGCAATCGCCGATTCGCCGCGACGCCATGCGCTGCCGCCGCGACATACACTAGAGATGTATGAGCAGCCATGAGGGAATTCGCATCGTGGACGAGCAGGAAGCTCGCCGCATCGATACCGTGAACCGCCCCTTTCAAAAGGAAGCGGTGGAGCCGGCGAAGGTGCGCGTGCATAAGACCGAAGGCACGGGCATGGAGATCGACTGGCGGGACGGCCACCGCAGCGCCTGGACCTTTCGCTGGCTGCGCGATGCTTGCCCCTGCGCGCTATGCCATGACGAGCGCGAGGGAAGCGGGCGCAAGGTGGGCGAACCGAAGCCGCAACCGAAGCAACTGCTCCCCATGTTCGAAGCGCCGCCGCGACCGAATACAGTAGAGCCAACGGGCCGGTACGCCATCACCTTCCACTGGAACGACGGGCACCAGAGCGGCATCTACTCCTGGGATTTCCTGCGTCGCAACTGTCAGTGCGCGGAGTGCCAGGCGACGCGCGGCTGACGAACACTGCCGCCTCCTGCTGCTGCTTAGTGGCGCCTCCAAACTACCCCGCCCCGGCTGCGCCGGAATGGGGCACCCGATTTCCTCGCTGCTACACTGGCGTCTTTGATCCCTGTACCGGGTCCGGAGGCGTTGGAAGGCATGCACAAAACTCACTCGTTGTTTCTGTCAGCATTCGCATTGGCTGCGCTCACTATAGCGATGGCTGGAACTGCTTTGGCGCAGAATGCACCCAAGCGCACGCTGCTGCGCGCAGGGCACGTGATTGATGTCCACACCGGCAAAGAGTTGGCCGATCAGACGATCGTGGTGAGCGGCGATCGGATCGTGAGCGTCGGCCCCTCCGCTTCTGCGCCGTTGCAGCCGGGCGACAAAGAGATCGACCTGCGCAACGCCACGCTGCTGCCGGGCTTGATCGACGTGCATACGCACCTGACCATGGAGAACAACTTCGATCCCTACCACGAGCTTTCGACCACCGTGGCGAAGAGCGCCATCATCGGCGTGCACAACGCGAAGGTCACGCTCGATGCGGGGTTCACGACCGTGCGCAATGTGGGTGCAGACGGTTTTGCGGATGTCGATCTGCGCGACGCGATCAATGAAGGTCTGGTGGAAGGCCCGCATATGCAGGTGAGCGGCCCGCCGCTTGGCATCACGGGCGGACACATGGATGAGAACCTGCTGCCATTCGAATATCACGTGACGGCGGACGGGGTGGCGGACGGCATACCGGCGGTGCAGCATAAGGTGCGGGAGAACATCAAATATGGCGCGGACCTGATCAAGATCGGCGCGACCGGCGGCGTGCTGTCGAAGGGCGACGATCCACAGGCCAGCCAATATACGCTCGCAGAGATGCAGGCCATCGTGGCGGACGCGCATCGGCTGGGCCGCAAGGTGGCTGCGCATGCGCACGGCGCGCAGGGAATCCTATGGGCAAGCGAGGCCGGCGTCGATTCCATCGAGCATGGTACGTACATGAATGACGAAGACATTGCGATGATGAAAAAGCACGGCACGTACTTTGTGCCGACCGCGTACCTCATCGACTGGATGCAGCAGAATGGGCACCTGCCGCCGTTCTACGCGCAGAAGATGCACGACGTCTCCGCGGTGGAGAAGGTGAACGCCAAGCACGCGATTGCGGCCGGCGTGAAGGTGGCGTTGGGTACGGATGCGGCGGTGTATCCGCATGGACTCAACGCGCATGAGCTGGATGTCTACGTGAACCAGTTCGGCATGACGCCGGTGGCGGCGCTGCAGACGGCCACCATCAACGCGGCGGACCTGATGGGCTGGACGGACCGCGTGGGCGCGATTGAGCCGGGGAAGTGGGCGGATGTGATCGCCGTCGAGGGTGATCCGTTGCAAGATGTACGGCTGCTGGAACACGTGCAGTTCGTGATGAAGGGCGGCCAGGTGTACAAGGATGAGCTGCACGGGGCCAAGTGACAAGCGCCGCGCTTCAATGAAGTCAAACGCAGATCCTTCGACTGCGCATTGTGTGCTTCGCTCAGGATGACGGTGTTGGGGTGGTAAGAATGTAAGGTCCCACCCTTCCCCTTCGACTACGCTCAGGGTCAGGACGGGGCACCCGCGAATCCCAGGCACAGGCGATACACTAGGGGTGTAGGTTTCCGAGACGTACACCCTTGAATCACCTCCTGAAAAAGATGAATCCGCAGCAGCGTGCTGCCGTCGAAGCGACGCATGGGCCAGTGCTGATCCTGGCGGGCGCCGGGTCGGGCAAGACGCGCGTGATCACGCACCGTATCGCCTATCTGATAGAAGCCAAGGGCGCTTCGCCGGATTCGATTCTCGCGGTCACATTTACCAACAAGGCTTCCGCTGAGATGGCCGAACGTGTGGACAAGCTGATGGCCGGTACTACGCTCGCCAAGCCGACCCTCTCCACCTTCCACTCCTTTTGCGTGCGCGTGCTGCGGCGGGATGTGGAGGCGCTGCGAATCGGCAACGAAGGGCTGACGCGGACCTTCGCCATCTACGACGAGAACGATCAGCAGGCGATCATCAAGCAGGCGATGCGGCGCATGGGCTTGGACGACAAGCAGTTGAAACCGCGCGTGGTGCTGTCGAAGATCTCCTGGGCGAAGAACCACATGATCGATCCGCAGGAGTATTACCTGGGATCATCGGACCCGCTGGGCGAGCGGGTCGCGCATCTCTACGAGGCGTACAGGAAAGAGCTGCGCAAGAACAATGCGGTCGACTTCGACGATCTGCTGCTCGAAACGGTGCGGCTGCTGAAGAGCTCGGCCGAGGTGCGAGAGCGCTACAATCGGCGCTATCGCTACATCATGATCGATGAGTACCAGGACACCAACCGGCCGCAGTACGAACTGATGAAAGCGCTGGCCGGGACGGAGCGCAACATCTGCGTGGTGGGCGACGAGGACCAGAGCATCTACTCCTGGCGCGGCGCGGATATCCGCAACATCCTGGATTTCGAGAAGGACTTCCCGGAGACCAAGACGATCCGTCTGGAGCAGAACTATCGCTCGACGCAGGTGATCCTGGAGGGCGCGTCGGCGGTGGTGGCGCGCAACTCGCAGCGCAAGGGCAAGAACCTGTGGACGGAGCGGGAGGGCGGCTCGCGCATCGGTTATTACGAGGCGCCGGATGGCGAGAACGAGGCCCTCTTCGTCGCCGACTATATCCAGAGATACCTGCGCAAGGCGGGCGAGACGGAGGAGATGCCGCGCGCGGCGGTGCTCTACCGCACGAACTCGCAGTCGCGGCTGGTGGAAGAGGCGCTGCGGCGTTATGGCATCCAGTACACCATGGTCGGCGGCTTCTCCTTCTACGACCGTGCTGAGGTGAAGGATCTGCTGAGCTATCTGAAGCTGGTGCAGAACCCGCACGACTCGATTGCGCTGCAGCGGGTGATCAATACGCCCACGCGGGGCATAGGCCGGGCGACGCTCGACACGCTGGAGCGGCTGGCGCTGGAGACGGGAGCGAGCACGTGGTCGGCGATCGGGCATGCGGTCGCCAACCGGCTGATTCCGCAACGCGCATTGAACGCGCTCGAGAGCTTTCAGCGCATGATCGACGATGGGCGGGCGCTGCTGGAGCCGAACTTCGCGGACAAGCTGAGTGGGGATGTTGCGCCGGGCGAGCCACTGGAGGAGTTGCCAGAGGGCGGCTACGACCAGAGCGCGGACGCGGAGGATGGCTCCGATGAGGCGGCGGATGCCGTCAGCTTCGACTTTGGCGACGCGGAACAAGGTGAGCTTGGGTTGGAAGAGGACGAGTCGTTTGCGCCGGACGCATGGGGTGTTGCGGAGATGGCGCCTGCGCCGGGTGAGATGGATGCGGTGAGCTTCAATCCGTTTGCTGAAGAGGCGGCGAAGAAGAACGCCCGGGCGGTGCATGCGAATGCGGATGCGCTGGAGAAGCCGTTGGAGGCTACAGGGCCATTGGGGGCGACCGGCGAGCGTGAGCCCTTCCGCAAACCCGGCGATGCGGCGACCTTGCCGGAACTGATCCGCTTCGTGATCGAGCGCAGCGGCTACATCCGCGCGCTCGAAGAAGAGGGGACACCCGAGGCCATCTCGCGCATTGAAAATCTGAAGGAGCTTGCCAATGCGGCGCAGGATGCGCAGGAGCGTGGGGAGACGCTGCACGAGTTCCTGGACCACGCGGCGCTGGTGAGCGATACGGACCACTACAAGCCGGACAGCCGGGTGACCTTGATGACGCTGCACTCGGCCAAGGGCCTGGAGTTTCCGCTGGTGCTGCTGACGGGCATGGAAGAGGGGCTGTTTCCGCACTCACGCACGCTGACCGATCCGACCGGCCTGGAAGAAGAGCGCCGGCTCTGCTACGTGGGCATGACGCGGGCCGAGGATACGCTGGTGGTGACGCGGGCGCGCTACCGGCGGCGCTACGGCAACGACATGCCGGATGCGGCGTTGCCGTCGCGCTTTCTGGAGGAGATACCGCAGCATCTGCTGGAAGACCTGAGCGGCGTACGGGAGCGGGTGACGACCTGGGGCGGCTACACGGCGCAGTACGGCGGCGGATATTCCAGCCTCAGGACCGGCAGCCAAAGTAGCCGTTCCGGCGAGGTTGGCGAACGGCATTACAGCTACGAGGACGAGGACCAGCGACCGCAGCGGGCAGGCGCCGTGGCGCCAAAGAACCCGAATTCAATCGACAATATCGCCAGCTTCTTCTCCTCTCGCGGCACACACGTCTCGCGTCCCAAGCTGCCGGTGGCGGAGCCCACAGGGGCGATGGGATTCCGGAGCGGCCAGCGGGTACGGCACCCAAAGTATGGGGAGGGCACGGTCTTCCGCCGGGAGGGTGACGGCGACGACGCGAAGATTACAGTACAATTTGCAAAGTTCGGAGTGAAAAAGCTGGTGGAGAAGTTTGCCCAGCTTGAGAGGGTATAACACTTGCCGGCAATGTTCGCCAGCGCGCATGCCCAGCGGGTGGACCCGCATCTGTCCCGAACGATCATTCTTCCAGGAAACGAGACCTAGATATGGCAAACACGACCAAGATTGAAGACAAGCAGGAGCGCAAGGCGGTAAAGCGCGCCGCTCGCAAGAAGGCCGCACCTAAAGGCAAACGCACCACGGCACGCGGCGAGAACAAGCAGAAGCTGAAGAAGGTGGCGCGCGGACAGACCAAACGATAAGGTAGAAGCGATCTCATAGCTGCCTTTGTGGCTTCGGCAGAAAGCTTGAGACCCGCTTCGATGGCGGGTCTCATACGTAGCGTAGCCAGCGTTTCTGGTTTATGAGATCGCTTGTCGTCTGTTTGCGCCTGGCTGTCGGCTGGCGAATGCTCGTTCGAGGGAGTCACGGACCCTGTCGCAACTCTTTGCACGCAAATCCATTGACAAGCTGATCCGCGACTCCGAACAGCCGGAGCACGCACTCAAGAAGACACTGGGCCCGGTGTCGCTGACGCTGCTCGGCATAGGAGCGGTGGTCGGCGCGGGCATCTTCACCATCATCGGCACCGCCATCGCCGGGGAGAAGTTCGACACTTCTTCCATCCTGAACACGCCGCTGCTCGATTACCTCATTCATCATCAGGCGCTGATCGGCCGTCCGGGCGCTGGTCCGGCGATTGCTGTGTCGATCGCACTGGTGGCAGTGGTGTGCGCCTTCACTGGGTTGTGCTATGCGGAACTGGCGTCGATGATTCCCATCGCCGGTTCGGCGTATACCTACACCTACGCGACCATGGGCGAACTGGTGGCGTGGATCATCGGCTGGGACCTGATCCTCGAGTATGCGGTCTCGAACATGGCGGTGTGCGTGGGCTTTGCTGCGCACCTGATCGATTTTCTGGATTGGTTTGGCGTGCACCCAAGCGCGCGGTGGATATCCCCTGCATATCTGCCGGGGGGATTGAAGGACCTGACCGGAGCGACGCTCTATACCTCCGGCTGGCACATGGGATTCAACATCCCGGCCTTCCTGATCGTGATGCTCATCACGGTGGTACTGGTGCGCGGCATTCGCGAGTCGGCGGAGACGAACAACGTGATGGTGCTGCTCAAGATCGGAGCCATCGTGGTCTTCGTGGTCGGGGCATCGCACTTCATTCATCCCGCGCACTGGCATCCGTTTTATCCCAACGGGTGGTCCGGCGTTTTGACCGGTGGCAGCATCATCTTCTTCACTTATATCGGCTTCGATTCGGTTTCGACCGCGGCGGAGGAGTGCAAGTGCCCGCAGCGCGATGTGCCGATCGGCATCATCGGCACCCTGATTGCCTGTACGCTGCTGTACATCGCGGTGGCCGTGGTGCTGACCGGACTGGTGCAGTGGAGCACGCTGGTGGATGACGCGGCGCCGGTGGTGAACGCGCTCAAGAAGCTTTCCCACCAGCCGGGCGGCGGCAGCCTGGAATGGATCCGGCTGGTGGTGCTGATCGGCGCGATGCTGGGCATGATCTCATCCATCCTCGTATTCCAGTTGGGGCAGGCGCGGGTGTGGTTTGCGATGTCGCGTGACCGGCTCTTTCCGCAGTGCTTCAGTAGGGTGCATTCGCGTTTCCGTACGCCCGCCGTGGCTACCTGGGTGGCGGGCTTGGTGGTGGGTATTCCGGCGGGTCTGCTCGATATCGGGACCTTGGCCGACCTGTCGAATATCGGAACGCTCTTCGCGTTCGTCTTGGTATCGCTGGGAGTGATCATCCTGCGCTTCCGTGAGCCGGAGCGGCATCGGGGCTTCCGTGCGCCGGGCGGTCTGGTGATTCCGATTCTGAGCGTGGGCTTCTGCGGCTTGCTGATGGTCGGTTTGCCCATCACGACATGGTTGCGGTTCTTCGTCTGGCTGGTGATCGGGTTGGTGGTCTACTTCTTTTACTCGCGGCGCCGCAGCGAATTCGCGCCCGCGACTCGTCAACGCTGAGCAGGAGTGGAACAGCCGTACCGTAGATTTCAATATGGGACGTGGGTATTCTGGATAGGGGAGAGACTTGATGACAGTGCAGCTTGAACTCAGCCCGGAACTGGAAGCCCGCCTGGTGCGGGAGGCGGAAGCACACGGAACGAAGCCCGAAGAATACGCCCAACGGTTGCTGGACGAGTCTCTGCCATACGAGCCTCGAAAAGAGAGAAGTCAGTTGGGTATCGAGGAGTTTCTCCGCGCGATGGCAGAAGGCTCCGAGAAGCTTCCTGACCTGCCCAATGAGGCGTTCACCCGGGAGAGTATCTACAAGGACCATCCTTAGTGGCAGTGGATTCTTATCTCCTGGATACGAATGTTCTACTGCGCTGGACGAAGCCATGCGATACCAGTTATGCGGAGGTGAGTCGTGCAGTCATAGCGCTCAACGCTCGTGGAGATCGGCTCCATTACACCTCGCAAAATCTCGGAGAATTCTGGAACGTCTCAACACGGTCGGAGCAGCAGAATGGTTTTGGCCTGTCTCCGGCAGAGGCCGAAGCTCGCGTTGAATTGATCGAGAATGAATTCACTCTGGTTCCGGATGGATCGTCGATCCACAGGCGATGGAGACGACTGCTCGTTGAGTATCAGATCTCGGGAGTGCAGCTCCACGATGCTCGATTGGCGGCTGCCATGTTCGTGCATGATGTCGATCGTATCCTTACATTTAATGTAAGAGACTTCGTCCGGTATCGCGGAATCATAGCTGTGCATCCGGCCGAGGTGTAGGCGATGTCCGACGCGTCCTCCGACCGCTCCAGCTTCCTCCGCCGTCTGCCGAAGGCGGAACTCCACCTGCATCTCGAAGGCACGGTCACGCCGGAGACGCTGGTGGATTTGGGGGAGCGGCATCCCGCGGGAGCGCTCACACTGGAGCAAGCTCGTGCGCTTTATCGTTATGTAGATTTCTCCGGTTTTTTGCTGGCCTTCAAGGCCATCACCGAGCGGCTGCAGACGCCTGCGGATTACGAACTCATTACCTATCGCATGGTAGAGGCGCTGGCCCGGCAGGGGGTGGTGCATGCGGAAGTGTATGTCTCGGTGGGAGTCGTCTCCTCCTGGCGGCGGGTGGAGTTCGAACTGCTGTTTGCAGGCATGGAGCGGGGCCGCCTGCGCGCGGAGGCGGAGTTCGGGGTTACGGTGTACTGGATCTTCGACGCCGTCCGGCACTTCGGCGAGGAAGAGGCGGGGCTGGTCTTTCGCAAGGCGGCCGAGATGCGTGGAGAGCATGCGTCCATAGCAGGCATTGGCATCGGTGGAGACGAGCGGCGCACCGGCGCGGAGCCCTTCCGCGAGCTGTATGCGGAGGCCAAGGATGCCGGGCTGCGGCTGACGGCGCACGCGGGAGAGACCGTGGGGCCGGAGGGTGTCTGGGCCGCACTGAATATAGGAGCGGAACGCATCGGTCATGGGCTCTCGGCGCAGCATGACTCGGAGTTGATGGAGGTGCTAATCGAGCGGCAGGTGCCGGTCGAGGTCTGCGTGACCTCGAATGTCCGGACAGGATGCTGCACCTCGCTCGCGAACCATCCCTTGCGGCGATACTTCGATGCAGGCTTGATGGTGACCTTGAACTCCGACGACCCGACGCTCTTTGGCAGCGATCTGCTGGCGGAGTACCGGCTCGCGCAACGCCATTTCGATTTCACAGAGGAGCAACTGCGGGAAGTGGCGGCGAACTCGGTTGAGGCAAGTTTTCTGCCTCCGGAGCGTAAGGTGGCGATTCTGCAACAGATCGAAGCCGTTCGCTAATCCGCGCGGCGTGGTTGTGGCCGGTTCCGCGGCGTGCTCCGTAGCCTGAAAGTCCGGTGCGCTCCCACCCCGGTAACGGTGACGCCGGTGCGGCAGCCTGCGCTATGATGTCGGCATGTGGTCGCGAATCGCACCCGGATTCCCGCCGCATCACAAGCAAGCAAGAGGATACTGCCGTGGCGAATCTGCTGCACTTCAGAAGCAAAGAAAGCTATATTGTGCGATCACTTGGTTGGGTAGGGGTTGCAGTCAGCATTGCGGCGCTTGGCCTGTATGTCGGCCACGAGTTGCGCCTGCGTTACAAGTTCAACCATCGAACCCCGTATGACTTCTACGCGCACGCCGGCGATCAGACGCCAGCCGATTACGCGATGGGTGTATAGGGCGGCGGCAGTGCGAGTGCTCGGAATTCCTTGTATCTACACCATTGTCTCGGGATCGAGAACTTCAAATTGCTCGGCTCTCGCGGCTCGAAGCAGCACCTGATCGGAGCAGACGAAGCAAACATCTCTCCCGCGGAGCGACGCGCGCGCAGCGATGCACGTCGCGAGTTGCAACGCATCAAGTGCTCTTAGCACGTGACGATCGATCAGCACCTGCGCATTCTCAATGACGCTCGGGGTAACAGGTTGCTCGACCATTCTTCGGCTCTCGGCGATGAGACTGCCGATTGCCGCGTTGGCGTCAAGGGATTGAATGTCTCCAGCCCGCTGACGCCGTCGAATTGCTGAACGCACCTCGACCACGGCTATGGAGGAAAAGAGCTTTTCGCCATCGCTCATTTCCTCCATCAGCCTGATCAACGCTTGCGTGCCGGCCTCAAGCACGAACAGCTTCGCCAGAGCGCTTGATTCCAGATAATAGAGTCTCAGCGAGGTCCTCTGTCATTCGAGATGGTAGCGGATAAAGGCTCATGCCGGATAGGCACGGGCCTGAACCGCTGAACAAGTACATCCGATGCGCCAGCTAGAGGGCCGCGATTGAGTCGAATCGTTGTCGTGGGGTGAGAAGGCAGCTTGGGGTTTGAGATGCTCGAAGTGATCACCCGACCCGAACTGATCGCCTCTGTCAAGGCTGATTGCCTATTTTCCGGCTTACCTGCCCAGGAAAACCTGCTATTTGCGAGCGCAATATCGCGGAACCATTTCAGGGCGACGAATGACTTTCCGGAGGCATGTCCCTCATCCTCGATCTCTCCAAGGCGCGCACATAGGTCGTCTATCCGAGAGGCGATTTCGCCTGGAGACGGGTCCTTTCCAGTGGTAGCTGCTGACGAGTCATCATAGGATGAGCCACTGGATTCTGGTTCAGGAGCCGAAGCGCTAGCCGCCGGCGCAACCTTGTGCGGCTCGAAGTGGATGAGGAAGTATTCACGATCCGGCGCAAAGCAATCGGCAGAAGCACTCCACCGCTTTCTCCGGCCGTTGTTCTTTCGGTCTTTCTGATGCAATGTGACCACAGGAGAGAGCCCGATATTCTTAAAATATGGAAGGACTTCCCGCGGCAATTCTGCTTGCTTGCCAGAAAATAGATCGTGCAACGCAGATTGCAAGCTTTCGTTTAAGTCGCAAATTAGCGTATTCATAAGATATTCTTCTAAGTTAATTAAGATATATATACAACTGCCACAGTACAGCATCTGGGTTCCAGTCGTCAATACGCAGAGCAGCCCCCCCGATTCGTCTATGCTGCCAGTTGCCGCAGGACATACTGCAGGATGCCCCCGTTTTCGTAATACAGGATCTCCTGCGGGGTATCGATGCGCACCTTTACCTGGAACTCGCGGGTGTGGCCGTCCGCGTTCGTGACCTCGACGTTGAGCAGCTTGCCGTTGGCGAACCGTGCGCCCAGCAGCGCCTTCAGTCCCGGAAAGCTGAAGGTCTCCTCACCGGTCAGGCCAAGGGAACCGACATCGTCGCCGGTTTCGAACTGGAGCGGCAGGATGCCCATGCCGACCAGGTTCGATCGGTGGATGCGCTCGTAGCTCTCGGCGATAACGGCGCGCACGCCGAGGAGCCGCGGCCCCTTGGCCGCCCAATCGCGCGAGGAGCCGGAGCCGTACTCTTTTCCGGCGAGAATCACCAGCGGCACCCCGCGCTTCGCATACGCGACCGAGGCGTCGAAGATGCTCATCGGCTCGCCTTCGGGTAGTAGACGAGTGACGCCGCCTTCCGTTCCGGGGGCCAGCTTGTTGCGCAGCCGGACATTGGCGAAGGTGCCGCGCACCATGACCTCGTGATTGCCGCGACGGGAGCCATAGGAGTTGAATTCGAACGGCTTGACCCCGTGCTCGCTGAGGTACTTGCCGGCTGGCCCGTTGGCCTTGATGGAGCCCGCAGGCGAGATGTGGTCGGTGGTGATGCTGTCGCCCAGCACAGCGAGCACCCGCGCGCCGGTGATGTCTTCAATCGGCGCGGGCGCTTTGGGCATGTTCTCGAAGTAGGGCGCCTGGCGGATATAGGTGGAATCCGGCTCCCATTGATAGGTGTCGCCCGTGGGGATCTTGAGGTGCTGCCAGTTCTCGTCGCCGCGCGTAACGGTGGCATATTCCTTACGGTAGCCATCGGAACTGATGGCATGCGCGATGGTGTCGGCGACCTCCTGCTGCGTCGGCCAGATATCTTTCAGATAGACGGGCTGACCGTCGCTCTGACCGATAGGATCGGTGTCGAAGTTGTGATCGATACGGCCGGCCAGGGCATAGGCCACGACCAGGGGCGGCGACATGAGGTAATTCGCGCGGACGTCAGAGTTGATGCGCCCCTCGAAATTGCGATTACCGCTGAGCACCGAGACCGCAACCAGCCCGTGATCGTCAATCGATTTCGCCACGTCGGTGGGAAGCGGACCGGAGTTGCAGATGCAGGTGGTGCAGCCGTAGCCAACGACGTTGAACCGGAGTTTGTCCAGATAAGGCAGCAGGCCGGATTTCTGATAATAGTCGGTGACGACGCGCGAGCCGGGAGCCAGCGAGGTTTTGACCCAGGGTGGCACGGAGAGGCCCTTCTCCACCGCTTTGCGGGCGAGCAGCCCGGCGGCGATCATGACGGATGGGTTGGAGGTGTTGGTGCAGCTTGTGATGGCGGCGATGACGATGGAGCCGTGGTGCAGGTAGCGATCCGGATCGACACCGAAACGCTCCTGCACGCTGGCGGCGATGCCCGGCTCCGCATGCCCGTGGGAGGAAGCAGCGGTCGCTGCCGGGTGGCCGCCTTCGCCCTCCCAGCGCTTGACCTGGCGCGCGGCGGATTTGTTGCCCTCTGGCCCCAGTAGAGTGGGCAGCAGCTTGTGGAAGTTCTGGCCGGCATCCTTGAGCAGCACGCGATCCTGCGGGCGCTTGGGACCGGCCACGCTGGGTTCGACTGTGCCGAGATCGAGCGAGACGGTCTGCGAATACTCAGCCTCTTCCGAATCTACGGAGTGGAAGAGCCCTTGCTCTTTGTAGTAGGCCTCGACCAGGGCGATCTGCTCCTCACTGCGGCCGGTGAGACGAAGGTAGCGGAGGGTTTCGGCGTCCACGGGAAAGATGCCGCAGGTAGCGCCATACTCCGGCGCCATGTTCCCGATGGTAGCGCGGTCGGCGAGCGGCAGTTCGGCCACGCCGGCGCCAAAGAATTCGACGAACTTGCCGACGACGCCGTGCTTGCGCAGCATCTCCGTTAAGGTCAGCACCAGGTCCGTGGCGGTTGCGCCCTCGCGCAGCTTGCCGGTGAGCCGGACGCCCACTACCTGCGGCACCAGCATGGAGACAGGCTGGCCCAGCATGGCAGCCTCGGCCTCAATACCACCTACGCCCCAGCCGAGCACGCCCAGGCCGTTGATCATGGTGGTGTGGGAGTCGGTACCGACCAGGGTGTCGGGATAGGCGCGCAGCGCGCCGTCGACTTCCGTCGTGAAGACCACACGCGCCAGGTATTCCAAATTCACCTGGTGGCAGATGCCCATGCCTGGAGGGACGGCGGAGAAGTTGCGGAATGCGGACTGGCCCCACTTCAGGAACGCGTAACGCTCACGGTTACGATCAAACTCCAGCATCGCGTTGACCTGGTAGGCATTCGCGTTGCCGAACTCATCCACCTGCACGGAGTGGTCGATGACCAGTTCAGCCGGCTGCAGCGGATTGATCTTCTCCGGGTCGCCGCCCAGTTGGCGCATGGCATCGCGCATGGCCGCCAGGTCGACGATTGCGGGAACGCCGGTGACGTCCTGCATGAGCACTCGGGCGGGCATGTAGGCGATCTCCCGGTCAGGCTCGGCCTTGGGCTGCCAGTGCGCGAGGAACTCGATGTCGCCGGCGGTGACGCTCTTGCCGTCCTCCTGGCGCAGCAGGTTTTCCAACAGAATGCGCAGGGAATAGGGGAGCCTACTCAACTTGACGCCTCTAGTCTCGAGCGCCTTCAGGCGAAAGATCTCGTAGGTCTTACCGCCGACGGTCAGGTTGGCTTTGCTGCCGAATGTATTCATAGTGCCATCTCCTAAGGTGAGTGCGGGTGCGCTTTGGGGAACATTGCTGCAGCGGCCCGAAGGGGGCCTATGCAGGGCAGTACCCAGGCAGGACAGGGTCCAGCGTCAAAGTTCTAGGAGAGAACGACACGTCCACGGTCGTGCCTGCCGTGGCGGAAGCGCTTGAGATGCGGAGCCTGCAGAAGGACGGACGCTTGCATATCCGTGAGTTATTTTACCGCGAAATGGAGCCTGCGCACTGCTCCTGAGTACTGGCCTCATCGCAGAACGCGAGTCGGGCGATTATTCCGGCAGGATGCAAGCGAGTGAACGAGAAACGGGACTGAACCGCGAGGTCCAGCCCCGTTCTGATGATTCGCGCGGCAGTGCGAAAGACTGTCTGAGTCTTTAGCGGCTGGCGCGAGCCGAATGGAAGTAGTGGGCTACCGTACTCACGAATGTGCGAGCGTCCGCGGGCACTGCGATGCCGCCATGAAGAATCTTCTCGAAGCTCAATGAGTTCCCGTTATAAAACGTCGTCGTGTCGTCGGTATTCTGCGAGACCACGGCACCGTTGAGGTCGATGCCGGCGAACAGACCCTTGGCACGCGAGTAGGTCAGAAGCTCTGAATTCAGCTTCCAATCGGTCGCGGCCGAGGCATTCCGGCCGACCGGTCCGGCCGAAGCCGCCGCATCGCCGCCGATCTTGAACTTGGACTTGAGCAGATCCTGAAAGCCCTTGGCATTCACCGCGACCAATACCAGATCGGTGGATTGGGCGCCGATCTGAAATCCGACGCTTCCGCCGGCCAGGCGAATGAACACCGGGGCGCTCCAGCCATGAGCGGTGCGGCAGGTCACCACACCCTGGCCATAGGAGCCGCCAACCACGAATGCTGCTTTCTTGACGCCGGGAATCACCCCAACGCAGGTGGCCCGGCTCACGATGTAGTCGGGAATGCCGCGGTCGGGCGTCATTGAGATTTCCTTGATGACTGCGTTCGCCGCGGCGACGCGATCTCTCAAGTCAGTTTTGCTGCTGGCGGCGGCAAAGGCAGTCAGCGATGCAAATGTAAGAGCAAACGCGGTTAGATAACGACCTACCTTCATCATCGATTCTCCTGTGCTGCCAAGTCTGTTGCCGGTTGAGAGGGCCCTTGAAGTCGAGAATCACGCGAGATACATACGCAGTAGGTTCATGAACAACATACACTGCGTGGCGGCGAGATCGGCTGCCATATCTTTTTCGGAGTGCAGTGCCCGCGCGGATTGTACCGAAATTGTAAGGAGCGTGACAATCGTTTCGCCACGCCGCCTGCCCGCCAGCGTGGTATTGCAGCGGGTTGACCTACTCCGAGCGCATGAGCGCGATCGGGTCGATCGCGGCAGCGCGCCGCGCCGGGATGAGGCCTGCGAGGAAGGCGCACAGAAGAAGCAGGACGACGGCCGCGCCCAATGCGACCGGATCTTGTGGAGCTACGCCGTACAGCAAGCTGCTCATGAACCTGCCAAGGCCGAGGGCAGCGCACAGCCCAATAGCCAGGCCCATGCCGGCCAACATTATGGCAGAAAAGATCGTCCTGCCCAGAATGGACTCACGCGTTGCGCCGAGCGCCATGCGAATGGCGATGCTGCGCGTTTGTTCGTTCACCACGCTGGCGATGACTCCATACATTCCCAACAGCGCCAGGAAGAGAGCGATGCCGGCAAACGCCGCGAAGACATAGGTATCGAATCGCCGCGGAGCCTCGGTTCTGGACAGGACGGAGTTCAGGGTCTCGATATGGCTGAGCGGAAGCAAGGGATCGAGTTCACGGACGGCCCGCTGCAGGCTTTCGGCAATGGTTGACGGAGCTTGTGCCGTTCTCACCACAATGCGTCCGTTCCCATTCGGGCCCATGGCTGCGCCAAACGTCCCGAGGTCTCGCTGCGCTTGCGATAAGGGCTCGTACATTTCGATGGTGGTGGCTTTGTCGACGGCGTCCTGTTTCACATCGCCGACCACACCCACTACCGTGATCCACGGGAACGGGCTGCGCTCACTCGCTCCGACCTTCACCTCTTTTCCGACGGCGTCTTGCCGAGGCCAATAACGCGACGCAAAGGATTGGCTGACGATCGCGGTCAAGGGTGCGTTCGCTGCGTCGTCAGTCGAGTTGAAGAAGCGACCTTGGAGCAGCGGTATCCGGAGCGCATGGAAGTAGCTGCCCTGCACCAGGTAATTGGAGGCGATGGGCCAACCTTCGCCCGGCCGTGGAGCGTAGCCTTTGATCGTCAGCAGCCTGCCGGAATTCATCCCAACCAGCGGAATGTTGGTCGAAAATCCGACCGCCGTCACGCCGGGCAAAGGGCTGATCTTGTCATGAAGAGCGCGGTAAAACCGATCGACCTGCTCCTGGGTGGAATAGGTATGCGCGGGCAACGCAAGCGCGGCGGTCATCGCATGATCGGTGGAGAAGCCTGGATCCGTCTTCAACATGCGTTGAAAGCTGTGCAGCAGCAGGCCGGAGGCGACCAGCAGCAGCATGGCCAGCGCGGACTCGGCCACGACCAGCGCCGTCCGAACTCGACCCTGCGCGCGGCTGGGTGTTGCTGCCGCCGAGCCGTCGTGCAAGAAACTGAGCAGATTGCCGCGAAAGCCCAGCAGCATGGGAGCGGCGGAACACACCAGGCTGGTGAAGGCGACGAGCCCAAGCGCCAACGCAAGCAATTGCCAATTCAGCAATTGCCCGTTCGTGGAGATTTCGGAGACCCGCGGCAACGATGCCGGAAGTACGCTGGGAAGCACCCTTACCGCCGCCAGCGCGAGGAGCAGGCCAAGTGTTCCACCGATGAGGCCGAGCAGCCCGCTTTCCATGAAAGTGTCGAGAAGAATGCTGCTTCGTGTGGAACCAAGAGCCATGCGTATGCCCAACTCGCGGCGGCGGCGCATGGCCCGCACGATAAACAGATTTGCCAGGTTCGCCGACGCAATCAGCATGATGAGACTGACAGCCCCCAGCAGGATGCGAAGCAGCGGGCGTGCGTCGCGGACCGTCTGCTCTTTCAAAGAGACGATCGATCCCAGAAGATGAACACTTGCGGGATAACCGGCCTGAATGCCGTGGATGATCCGGTTTACGTCCGTCTGCGCCTGTGCGAGGGTCACGCCCGGTCTCAGGCGAGCGAGCGCGGCGTAGTCATATTCATTGCCTTCGCTCGCCTTTTCCAGCGGCGTGAGGCTGAGTGGAACCCAGAGGTCCTGCGCGTCTGCCGTTCCCTCGATGGGGAACTCAAACCGGGGAGGCATGACGCCGATGACCGTATAGGGGCGGCGATCGAGTTCGATGGTGCGCCCCAGCACGGATGGACTCAGTTGGAAGCGATCGCGCCACAGCGCGTAGCCGATCACGGCAACCGGAGCGGATGTCTCATCCTCCTGCCGGGTGAAGGAGCGGCCAATCGCCGGAGTGGCCTGCAGCAGCGGGAACAGGGTAGCCGAGACACGCTCGGCGTGTGCTTCAAACGGCGCGCCTGCGCCATTCAGTTCATAGGAGGCGGCGATAAAGCCGGCGACCCCGGTAAAGGTGCGATTCTCCCGCGCGAAGGTCGCAATGTCAGGAGCGGAAAGGTCGACTTCGTTGAACTGATGCTCGATGCCTTGGTGGATGCGTACCAGCCTTGCCGGATCTGCGAAGGGGAGCGGCCGGAGCAGGACAGCTTGCACCAACGAGAAGGCGGAGACGACACCGCCTACTCCGATGGCGATGGTGAGGACAACCACGATGGAGAAGCCGGGCGAGCTTTTAATCCTGCGCACCACATTGCGCAACTCGGTCGATGCCATGGATATGCCTCCTCGCGTAAGCGCACACATCGCGCCCTCAAGAGGTTAGGAGCACGATAAGGGCCATCGAAAAACCTGAGAATTGCGTGTGGTTTCAATGGATTGGCAACGTACAAGGCCGCCGTACTGTCCACTTATAAGGCTGGATGTCCGCTGCCGGACAGATGGCACTTGGTATGTGGCACGTACAGGAGCGGCCGTCAGCCGCCGGCCAGCGTCTGCCAGAGCAGGACGCCATTCAGCGTGAGGATGATGGCGGTGGTGAGCCAGCCAAGAGATTGGGTGAGCGGCTTATTGGTGAAGCGGGCCATCACGGCGGGGCGCGCGGTCAACAGGAGCAGTGGGATGAGCGCAAAGGGCAGGGTGAAGCTGAGCAGGACCTGCGAGAGAACGATGATGCGCAGCGGATCAAGGCCGATGGCGATGACGAACAGGGCAGGCAGCAGCGTGATCAACCGGCGCAGGAAGACGGAGAAGCGCACCTGCATAAAGCCATCGAGGATCATCTGCCCGGCCATCGTCCCGACGGTGGAGGAAGAGAGGCCGGAGCAGAGCAGTGCGATGGCGAAGATGGTGGCGGAGAGGTGGCCGAGGATCGGCCCCAGTGTGGCGTGCGCGCCTTCAATGCCCAGAGGACCTTTGGTTCTGCCGAAGAAGGCCGCGGCTGCCACCACGATCATGGCCGAATTGACCAGCCACGCGGCATTCATGGCGACGACGATGTCGACCAGTTCCATGCGGAGTTGGCGCAGGCGCACCAGGTACTGCCGCTGCGGATTGGCTGTTTGCTCCTGTCGCACGCGCGGCTGCACCAGGCCGGAGTGCAGATAGACCACGTGCGGCATCACGGTCGCGCCCAGCATGCCCACGGCGAGATAGAGGCTCTGGTGATCGAGCAACGGCACGGCGGTGTGAAAGGCGATGGCCTTCCAGTCGGGGTGGATGAAGAACATCTCCGCTGCGTAGCAGACGCCGATGGCCGCAACGAATGCCATGATGCAGGCCTCGAAACGACGAAATCCCCAGAGTTCCAGCGCCAGGATGAGGAAGACGCAGACGGCCGAGGCGATGGCTGCCAGCAGCAGCACGTGCGTGCGGGTAAGGCCGATGGCCAGGAGCTTGGGTCCGAAGAGCAGATAGAAGCCGAGTGCGGCGCCCAGAAACTCAGCCAGATCGGTGGCCAGCGCGGAGATCTCCGCCGCAACCCAGAGCGCGATGGAGGTGCGGCGGGAGAAGTGCAGGCGGCAGTTCTCCGGGAGCGTCTTGCCAGTGGCGATGCCCAGCTTGGCGGAGAGGTACTGAATCAGGATGGCCATGGCGTTCGACCAGAGCAGCACCCAGAGCAGCTTGTAGCCGAACTCCGCGCCACCATCGAAGTTAGTGGCGAAGTTCCCCGGATCGATGTAGGCGATGCTGGCGACGAAGGCCGGTCCGAAGTAGTACCAGAGCTGCTTGCCCCGTCGCGGCAGTTCAACCGAATCTGTCGCGGGAGCCGTGGCCATGGTATCGAGTATAAGGTGCTGGCCGGGACCTGCCGTCCAGGCGGACGCGCTTCGCGCAAGTGCGGGCGAATGTCACACTGCGCCAGTTAGGTGGGGCACCCGGATTCGCGGTCTCCCACCCTTCCCCTTCGACTACGCTCAGGGTCAGGATGGGGCACCCGGACCCGTTACAGGCTGATTTCAGGGCTTCGTGGTCACGGCGCGATGGCCGATGTCCTGCCGGTAGTAGATGCCGTCAAAGTGAATCTTGCCCATGGCTCCATAGGCGCGGGCGAGGGCAGCTTCGAGCGACGGGGCAGCGGCGGTCACGCCGAGAACGCGGCCGCCTGCGGTGACCAGGCCCTCTGACGTTTCCTTCGTTCCGGAGTGGAAGACTTCCACGGCATTCTCCTCGACCGCGTCAACTGAGGCGGGCGGCAGTCCGGTGATCGGGTGACCGGTGGTGTAACTGCCGGGGTAGCCGGCGGAGCTGGCGATGATGCAGGCGGAGGCGCCGGGCTTCCAGCGGAGTTCAGTCTCGCTCAGACGGCCATCGACGGCCGCCTCGAGCGCCTCCAGCAGATCGGACTCGAGCCGGACGAGGATGGCCTGGGTCTCGGGATCGCCGAAGCGGGCATTATACTCCAGCACCATGGGGCCGCGGGCGGTCATCATCAGCCCGCAGTAGAGGACGCCGACGAAGGGCGCGTCTTCGGCGGCCATGCCGTCGAGGGTGGGCTGCACGATGTGGTGGAGGATCCAGTCGCGCATCTCCGGCTCGAGCATCGAGTCGGTGGAGTAGACGCCCATGCCACCGGTGTTCGGACCGGTGTCGCCCTCGCCGATGCGCTTGTGGTCCTGCGCGGGGGCGAGCGGCGCGGCGTGCTTCCCATCGGTCAGCACCAGGAAGGAGAGCTCTTCGCCCTCCAGGAACTCCTCCAGCACGACCGTTTGGGCGGCTGCGCCGAGTCCGCTTTGCTGGAGCAATGAGCCGGAGAAGAGTCCGTCGATGGCCGAAAGCGCTTCAGCCTCGTTGGCGCAAATGAGGACGCCTTTGCCGGCGGCGAGACCGTCGGCCTTGATGACCAGCGGCGGGTGGAAGAGATCCAGGGCGTCGCGAGCCTCGGCGGGGGTGGTGACGACGGCATACGCGGCCGTGGGGATGGTATGGCGCTGCATGAAGCGTTTGGCGAAGGCCTTGCTCGTTTCGAGCATCGCGGCTGCACGAGTGGGGCCGAAGGCACGGATGCCGCGCCGGGCCAGCTCGTCGGCCAGACCGAGGGAGAGGGGCAGCTCAGGCCCGATGACCACCAGATCCGGCTGCTCGGCGGTAACTACGCCGAGCATGGAGGAGAGGCTGGCCAGGTCCGCCGGCACACAGCGAGCGATCTCAGCGATGCCGGCGTTGCCGGGGGCACAGATGACCTCCGCGCCGCGGGGCGATTTGGCAATGGCCCAGGCGAGTGCGTGTTCGCGGCCGCCGCCGCCGAAGATGAGCACTTTCATGGAATGGGTTCTCCTGCTGCTAGAGCGTAGCGCACGACGGGCAGCGCGCCAAACAGTCGAGACGCCGGGGATCTCAGTGCTGCCGGTCCCGGCCGGACTGAGTGTACGGGTGGGTCTGGCTGGTGATGGTGAAATGCGCGCGCACGTCGCCGTAATAGGCGGCGCCAAGGTGAACTACTTCCAGCGAGATGGCCGCTACCAGCAGGCGAAAGACCCAGCGCCGCGCTCCGGCGTAGCGGGACAGCCGCGCGCCCGCGAATGAACCGGCGAGGCTTCCGGCGGAGAGCACAAGGCCGTCCTTCCACCATATGCTGCCGGACCAGGCGAAGATGGCAACAGGAAGGACGGTTGTCGCGAACATGAGCAGGATCTTGAGCGCGTTTGCCTGGGGTAGATCGAAGTGGAAGAGCACCATGAGCACCAGCAAGAGGTAGGTATTGCCATCGAGCGCAATGAAGCCGAGCCAGATGCCGACGCCAAAGAGCACTACGAGACCCGCGAAGGTTACATGACTGGGCTGGGTGTGCGGCCGTGCCAGAACCGCCTTGATCTTGGTGAAGATGAGGAGCAGGGCGACCATCAAGGCAGCGGTGATAACGAGTCCCATGTCGCGACCGGGAAGCCGCTCGGCGGCCAGGACCCCGATGACACTGCCGAGCACCGCGGGCGCGAGCATGCGGCGTCCGGCCTTCCAGTCGATCATGTGGTCCGAGTGAAAGGTACGCAGGGCCATCATCGAGCCCAGCATGCAGGCGAGCCGGTTGGTGGCGTTCGCGTTGCCTGGGGGCAGCCCCAGGAACATCAGAACGGGGAGTGAGATCGCCGAACCGGAGGAGGCCAGGGTATTGACCAGACCGGACGCGACGCCCACCAGCACCAGCACGAGGATGCGCACCGGGCCATCGCCGCCGAAGTTGAGCACTTCCATGAGCGTTCTCCTGTCGCATGAGCCTATCGCCAATCAGCGTTACGGCGAAAGTTGTTTCGAAGCCTGCAGGTAGGCGATGACGTCGCTTCGCTCCTGCGCCTTCTCGACATGGAAATCCATGTCGGTATCGGGCACGAGCGCCTCCGGATCGGTGAGCCAGCGATCGATAGATTGTGGATCCCAGCGAATGGCCGCCTTCTTCAACGCGGCGGAGTAGGTGAAGCCCTCCGCGGTGCCGCTGGTTCGGCCGACGACGCCGGCGAGCTTCGGTCCCTCGCGGTTCTGGTTCAAGCTGTGGCAGCCGGTGCAGCGGGCTTCGAAGACTGCTTTGCCGCGTGTCGCATACCCAGGCGCTGCGGGCGCGCCTGCCTGGGAGGCGCCGATCATGTCGCTTCGAGCCCATGCCGTCAGCGTTCGCTCGTCCGCATCGGTGAGTGCGGTGCTGGTGTGGATGAACCGGTACTGCGGCGGGGGCATCGCACGGGAGCGGGCCTGCTGGACAATCTCCGACTTGAGGACGCTGACTTCGTCGTCCGGAAGAGATTCCCAGCGCGAGAGGTCCATATGTTCCCGCGCTTGGACGATGTCGCGCTCCATCATCCAGGACGCGGGCGCCAGGCGCCCGTACCATGGCCAGCGCGTCTGCTCGGAGTGGCAGTCCCCGCACTTTTGCGTGAGGATCGCTCGCGCGTCGGGTGGTATGCCCGGATGGGTGGGCAGCGGGGCTGACGACGGATGCGTCCTCATTATCCGGGGATCGCCAAATGGATGCACCCGCGCCAGCGCGAGCGAGAGCAGCACCGCCGCAGCCAGAATCGCCAACACAATCCCGAATGCCTGTACGACGCGCTTCATGCCTTCGTTTCCAGGGACGAATCGACGATCGCGAGATGGCTGCGATGTTTGACGACGTTTACCGTGGTGACGCCAAGCACGTTTTGCAACTCTCCCGCAGGCACCGTCATCGGCCCCGGGTGCGGTGCCTTGCCCGGAGCGGGCTGGGGAAAGGCCGTGGAGGTGGCGGTGTGGAAGCTGACGTTGCCCTCTACCTTCTGCACGATCTGGTGGATGTGCCCGTTCAGGACGGTGACGGAACCGAATCGCCGCAACAGTGAGAGCGCCTGCGCGCCATCATCCGTGCCCCAGCCCCAATCCGAATAGACCGTCCACAGTGGAATGTGCGCGAAGACGACGATCGGCGTCGAAGCCGTGAGTCCGGAAACATCCTGCTTCATCCAGTCGAGCTGCTGGTGGCCGAGATCGCCCATTGCGTCGAGCTTCACGCAGTTGTTGAGCCCGATGAAGTGCACGCCTTTGTGATCGAAGCTGTACCAGCCGCTGCCCAGGCTTCCCTTGCCAAAGCGCTCGCGATAGAGAACGCCGTCGTCGGTGGCCGTATCGTGCTCGCCAGGCACATAGAAGACGCGACCGACCCGTGCGCCCTTGATGACCTGTTCCGCGGTATCGAACTCCGCTGCCTTGGACATCTGGCTGATGTCGCCGGTGTGCAGCAGGAAGTCTGCCGGATGTTTCGCTTGCGAAGCATTGATCTTGTCGATGGCGATCTTCAGGGTTCCGGTCACATCCATATTGGCCTGCTTGTGGAACCCGATGTGGCTGTCGCTGATCTGCACGAAGCCGAAGGAGCCGCTGCGGGCGGGATTAGCCGCATCCGGAGTCGCGGCGAACAGGCGCGATGTGGGCACGCCGCCGGCCATGGTCCACAGCATGCCCGCGCCCGCCCAGGCCATGCAGCTCAGGAAGTGGCGGCGGTCGATGCCGTCGTGGGCGGCAGCGGGTGTAGTTTCGTTCGCGGTTGTAACTTCGTTCGCGGTTGTAACTTCAGGCGCGATGGAATGTGTATCTCGGGTGGTCATGGTTGTGTTCCTCCACCATCAAAACCGGCCCGGCCAGCGATTTATTCCCGCTTAACCAGGAAACTGCGGAATAATTCACGCCAACCTCGGTTTATCTGTATGAGCAGTACGGAGAACGTGAATCCTGATCCGAGGCGCACCTCGTGAAGCCGTTCGATAGACCACGCGTGCGCTCCGGTGAATTCGAAGCGCTGGCGCTCCCGCTCTTTCCCGCGCTGTATAACCTGGCGCGCTGGTTCGCGCGCAATGATGCCGATGCCGAGGACCTGGTGCAGGAGACGTATTCGAAGGCGCTGCGGGGTTTCGATTCATTCGAACAGGGGAGCAACTTCAAGGCGTGGATCTTCCGGATTTTGCGGAACTGTTTCCTGACCTCGAAGGCCGGACTGGCCTATACCAAGACCGTCTTTCTGGAAGACGTTCCGGAGGCCATGGAGGGAAGCATCGACGAGACGACGCCCGAGAGCATCCTGATGCGGCTGGATGAGAAAGCTGCGATTCAGGATGCATTGCAAAGGCTGCCGCCGCCGTTCATCGAGGTTCTGCTTCTCAGCGATGTGGAAGAGTTGAAGTATCGGGAGATCGCCACGATTCTCTCGCTGCCCATGGGCACGGTCATGTCGCGGCTTTCGCGGGCACGCAAGGCATTGCGCCAGTCGATTGAACTCGACCGGCGGAGGGAGCGAACGGAGCGACCGCAATGAGTGTAACTACCGGGCACCTGAGTGAGATCGAGATCGAATCGCTCGTCGACCGAGAGATGGACGAAGCGCAATCGGCGCTGGCGGAGAGCCATCTGGCCACGTGTCAGGAGTGCGCCCGGCGGGTACTGGCGGCGACGCAACTGAAACAGGCTGTCCGCGAGGGTGCTGTTCGTTACCAGCCATCGCCGGCGTTTCAGCGGCGGATGATGCAATCGCATGCGCGCGAGAGAAGCGACCGGACTGGGCCTGTTTGGTGGCTGCCGTGGATATTGCCGCTAGCCGCCTCCCTGCTGATCGTTGCGTTGCTGGGAACTGCGCTGGTCTTCGGCACCAACCGCATCAGCCGTCGCGATGCGCTAGCGGCGGAGGTGCTGGATCAGCATATTGCCATGCTCGCGGGCGGCGCTGCCCCGGAGGTGCTCTCTTCCGATAAACACACCGTTCGTCCGTGGTTCCAGGGCAAGTTGCCGTTTGCCTTCAACCTGCCGGATGCGCTGCCCGCCGATACCACATTGGAGGGCGCAAACGTCACCTATGTGCAGGGCGAACCCGCGGCGGAACTGCTCTTTCGCATCCGGAAGCATCGTGCTTCGGTGTTCGTTACGGCGAGGCGGCCGGGTATGTGGCTCACGAGCGGTGGGTTTTCGCGCTCCGGCTTCCACCTTGCTGTTCGGGAGACGGGCACGCTTCGCCTGGTCGGCGTGACCGATGCCGACGCAGCGGCCCTGGAGGGGTTGATGCGGGTGATCGCGGCGGCGCAGAAGTAGCCAGGTACGCCTGGTTGCCACCCCTTCGGCGCGCCTCAGGTGGGGACACCCGACCCCTCAAGGCGAACTTGGGCGCTCCGCCGAAACAGGTACAGAGTACGACCAGGTAGAGCGGCAAACCAGCCGCGTAACGACCTCGAAGCAAAATGGCGCCTCCACCGTGCAGTTCGCGGTGGGTCGTTTTGCTGTGTCCGAAGAAGTACATTTCAGTTGAGTCTGCAGGGCGTTGCGAACATCCAAGCGACTGTTGGTCAGCCATCAAACGGAGGATGTAGCCGATGTATGCAGTGCTGGGTGGAACGGGGCAGGTGGGCGGAGCGGTGGTGCGGTATCTGCGATCGCAGGGCAAGCAGGTACGTGCGGTGGTGCGGAACGCTACCAGGGCGGAAGGCTTGAAGAGGCAGGGCGCGGAGCTGGCGATCGGTGACGTGCACGATCCCGATTCGCTCAGGCGGGCGTTCGCCGGGACCGAGGGCGCGTTCGTGATGACGCCGCCGTACTACGATTCCAACGATCCGTTGAGCGACAACCGGCGCGCGGTCACGGCGGTGACGGAGGCGGCGCATGAGTCCGGCTTGGCGAAGCTGGTGTTTCTGTCATCGGTGGGCGCGCAGCGGGACCGGGGAACGGGCGCGATCGGAAAGCTGCACGAGGCGGAGGTGCAGTGGCTGGATCTGGGGCTGCCGGTGGCAGCGATCCGCGCAGCGTGGTTCATGGAGAACTTCAGCAGCCTGATACCGATAGCACGGGAGCATGGCACGCTGCCCAGCGTATTGAGCGACGTGAACCGGCCGATTGCAATGATTGCGACGGATGATATTGGAAGGCTGGCGGCGGACCTGCTGGTGGCAGAGTGGCCGGGCAAGCGGGTGCTGGAGCTCGAAGGACCGCGGCGGTATGCCATGAGCGATGTAGCCGAGGAATTGGGAGCGGTGCTGGGGCATACGGTAGGGACAGAGGTGGTGCCGCCGGAGAAGCATATGGGGATCTACGAATCCGCGGGCATGACCCCGAGCGCCGCCAGCGAGATGGCGGAGATGATCCAGGGCCTCAACAGCGGATGGGTTGATTTTGAAGGGGCCGGCACCGAGCACGTCCATGGACCGACGGAGTTGCGGACGGTGCTGGAGCAGTTGGCGAGCGGAAAATAAGGCTAAGGGGATAGATTCGGCGGCTGAATCGATAACCACAAATTGAGAAGTAAGTAACTCCTCATCTCCGCGAGATTCTCGGACTCAACGTGCTCGATTGCGAGCATCACGAAAGGACAGTCATGAAGATCGTAGTAATCGGAGGTACTGGGCTCATCGGATCGAAGCTTGTCAAGAAGCTTCGTGAACAGGGCCACGACGCAGTAGCGGCATCACCCAAATCCGGCGTTAACACGCTCACCGCCGAGGGGCTAGCCGACCTGCTGAAGGGTGCTTCGGTGGTCGTTGACGTATCGAACTCTCCCTCCTGGGAGGATGCGGCAGTGATGAATTTCTTTGAGACATCAACCCGTAACCTCCTCGCCTATGAAGCCGCCGCAGGCGTGGGACATCACGTCGCGTTGTCAGTCGTAGGATCTGAGCGCATGGTGGAGAGCGGCTATTTCCGGGCAAAGATCGCTCAGGAGAATTTGATCAAGGGTTCCTCCATCCCCCACTCAATTGTGCGGGCGACGCAGTTTTATGAATTCGTCAAAGCCATCGCCGATCTTTCCACTGACGGCAACAAAGTACGCTTGCCGCCCGTGCTCATCCAGCCCATGGCTGCCGACGATGTCGCCAGTGGGGTAGGCGTGGTCGCGCTGGGCGCACCAGTGAATGGCACCGTTGAAATAGGTGGTCCGGAAAAGTTTCGTCTCGATGAGCTAATTCGGCGAGGACTAGCCGCACTCAAAGATCCGCGCGAGGTTGTCGCTGACCCGGAGGCTCGCTACTACGGCATCCGGGTGAAGGAGCGAACACTCGTTCCCGAAGACGACGCGAAGCTCGGAAAGATCCGGTTCGACGACTGGCTTGCTCAAGGCAATTTGAAGTAGTAAGTCGCCTGTGTATCGAGAGCATCCCATAGCCGTTCATATCGTTGTGGGACGAAGCCTGGCTTGAGCGTCACGTCACGGGTCGAAGCGGATTGCCAAAGTAGTGCTTATCGCGGCTGTCCCGCCGATCACGCTCAAAACAGAGACTCATCCAGAAGGTCAGCGGGTGGGTTGATTTTGAAGGGGCCGGCACAGAGCACGTTCATGGACAGACGGAGCTGCGGACGGTGCTGGAGCAGTTGGCGAGCAGACGATAAACGAGAGGGAAGTTATGGCAATCAGGTGGGACAAGTTTACGGTGAAGTCGCAGGAGGCGATGCAGGCGGCTACCAATCTGGCGCTGGAGCATGGAAATGCGGAGCTGCAGCCGCTGCACATGCTGGCGGCGTTGCTGGAGGATCGCGACGGGATCATCGTTCCGTTGCTGCAGAAGGTTGGGGTGCCGACGGAGCAGTTGCTGGCGAAGACGAACGAGGCGGTGGCCCGGCTGCCCAAGGTGAGCGGCGGCAGTTCACAGCCGGGGCTTTCAAACAGCATGCAGAAGGTGCTGGATCAGGCGTTCAAAGAAGCCGGCAATTTCAAGGATGAGTACGTGTCGACGGAGCACCTGCTGCTGGCGTTGGCGCAGCAGAAGAACGATGGAGCACAAGCGCTGTTGGCTTCCTTAGGCGCGACGTACGATGCGATCCTGCGCGGGTTAAGCAGCGTGCGCGGCAATCAGCGGGTGACGGACCAGAACCCCGAGGCGAAGTTCCAGGCGCTGGAGCGCTACGCGAAAGACCTGACGGAGCTGGCGCGGCGGGGCAAGCTGGACCCGGTGATCGGGCGCGATGAAGAGATTCGCCGGGTGGTGCAGGTGCTGGCGCGCCGCACCAAGAACAACCCGGTGCTGATTGGCGAACCGGGCGTGGGCAAAACGGCGATCGTCGAGGGTTTAGCCCGGCGGATCGTCTCGGGCGATGTGCCCGAGATTCTGCGCGAAAAGCGGGTGATTTCGCTGGACCTGGGATCGATGCTGGCGGGCGTGCAGTCTCGCGGCGAGTTCGAGGACCGGCTGAAGGCGGTGCTGAAGGAAATCGAGGAGTCGAACGGCGAGGTGATCCTCTTCATCGACGAGCTGCATACGCTGGTTGGCGCGGGGGCGAGCGAGGGTTCGCTGGATGCGAGCAACATGCTGAAGCCGGCGCTCGCGCGTGGGGGCTTGCGCGCGATTGGTGCGACGACGCTGAACGAGTATCGCAAGTACATCGAGAAGGATGCGGCGCTGGAGCGGCGCTTCCAGATCGTGTATGTCGGTGAGCCGAACGTGGAGGATACGGTTGCGATTCTGCGCGGTTTGAAGGAGAAGTACGA
>JBPCNO010000044.1:0-6362 GCA_051001135.1 Acidobacteriaceae bacterium | reverse complement strand
CAGGATGAAGACGAACAGGTTGTCGATGGAAAGCGATGCCTCGATGACATAGCCCGATAGAAAGGCGAGCGAGGGTTGTGGCCCCTGCGTTACGGAGACGAAGCCCGCGAACGCGAGCGCGAGTGCTGCAAGAAAGAGCGTCCAAAGCAGTGCGCCGCGGAAGCCCAGAGGAGGACTGCGGCGGCCCAGGACCACCATGTCGATGAAGAGCAGTATGCCGACGAGAATGTGGAAGCCTATCCAGTAGGCGAGAGGCGCGCCGGCGATCATGCTCTCAAGCTAGTGCAGACGAGTGTGGCCATGGGCTGGTTCAGACTACCCCCTCTAGCTTCGCTAGACTAGTGCCCGAAACCGAGGGCACCCGCCGCTTCCAACGACGAACCAGATCGCGTATAATTCGCGCTCTGTTCTTCACTGGCGCCGGAGATGCACGATGACAATTCAATGGCTGGCACGAGCCCTGGGGCTTTGCGGAGCTTCCACTTTCGTAATTTTCCTGAATGCTTGTAGTGGATGTAACGGGGGAGGCGGAAATATTACGGCGACTCCTGTGAATTTCACACTGCAAATTCCAAGCGATGCTTTTGGAAATAGCTGGGCCACCGCGTCGCCCTCTGCGGCAGCGAGCGCGTCACTCCCGCAGAGCTACAGAGTCTTGCCACTCATAACCAGCACGCCAATTGTGCGGGCATACCTCTCAACGCCTTATCCGACGGGCCTTGCCATGGTGGCCACAGACGGCAGTGGCCAGACTGTGACACTTCCCCAATTTACTGGCAGTAATCAGGGCCCATCCACTGGATTCTTCCAGGTAATCAGCGTGAATGCGACCAATCCGACGGCGTGGCACGTCGTCATCAGATTTCCGGATTCGTTCAAAACTTCTAAATTGATCACTGCGGCGATCTCAGATGTTTCCGGGCAGTACGCAAGCTCTCCACTCTCCTTTGCATTGGCTTCGACAGTGACCACGGTGAATGTCAAGATAGTCACTGCAAACAGCGATGGGAGGGTCGTAAGCAATCCACCGGGAATCGATTGCCCCGGCACTTGCAGTTTTGATTTCAACGGCTGGTCCAGCGTTGCGCTCTCACAATCGGTATTGCACAACCAGACCGAGTTCACGGGTTGGCAAGGCAATTGCACCGGGACGGGCAATACGTGTACGCTGCAGCCATTGAATGGGATTACCGTTGCCGCTAATGCAAATTTTAAGATTCACTCAAGCCCGGCTGCTCCAATCATGATGTGTCCGGCTGCACCGGAAATACCCGGAAAGGCCTGGGCCGACCCTCCGAATTGCGGCACGATCCCTACTAATCAAGGTGCTACATTGCAATGCGACGCGCAGGGGTATTTCTGCTGTAACGCGACCGGGGGTGCTCCATCACCACGTTGCGGCGGCCAAAACCTCACACCGGTCACTTGCATGAAAGACGCCTTGGGCGTCACTCCAAGTAACGAGTCGCTGTTGCCGGCAGATCAGCCGGAAGGTTGCTACGTGTCCGACATGTTCCCATGAGGCCAGGCGTTTGCATCTGGGGCAATAGCCTATAGTCGTTGCGGTTTCCTAGGGCGGTGGGATAGCGTTGTCGCGGAAGGGTCGCGCTGAGACAACAACGTTCGAGACTGTGGTGTTCCTAGCCGCATCGTCGCTGCTACTCGGTAGAAGCAGAAGACGAAACGGCGAATAGATACCAGTCACTGTTGGCGTGAACTGGCGAGCCGACGAGAGTACCCGAATTACTGCAACTTCGGCTGGGTTTGGGCCGCCGCCCCACAGAGCAATGAGAAGTTCATTATTCTGCGCAGTCCAGTCGGTCGCGCCCAATGGCGGACATGCACCGGCAGATACCTGCCACGGATAGACAGTTCCCGCAGGGGCATCGCCGGAGAGCCGTAGCACATCATCTGCGGGTCTCCACGAACCCGTTGGCGAGAACCGTACCGCATGCCACAGCCGATAAACGCCACCCGAACCTGCGACAAAGAAGACACTGATTGCGCTCGGACGCGAGGCCACGATGGAAGCGCTGATCACGTTCCCAAAATTACCGCCCAGAGCCTGCCCCACATCATTCCATGGGCTTACAGTCCGGAACCGATTGAAAGTAAAGCCTGACTCTGTGGTCACGGGGCCAAAGTTGCTCGCGACGCTGTGGTAGAGAATCCCATGGTCGATTGCAACCATGTGCAGCTCCCGCGTGCTGACGTCGTCGCCTGCCTGCAACATCGCGCACTTTACGAAGCCGCTCCGGATTGGATTTCCCGGTCCGGAAACCGTGGGCTTGGGTGGATTAGACGGGCCGATCAGAGGTCCGGGAGCGTTCGGCACGAAGCGGTCATCTCCATTGAGCATATCCTGGATGAACACCACGCTCCCGGGAGTACGCTTCGCGCTGTCTGGAGCGGTAGCTTCGATCAGCCATGTACTACTGTCAGCATTATCGTCGGTGCGCTGTCCTGCGCAAGCGAACATTTCCGGATTGCTCAAACCGACCGGCATCAGTTGAGGCACAGTCAATCCGCCAGCCGCCGGATCAGCTGTCTCTCCTCGGTTCGCACTACCCCCGCCAAAAGCTGGCGACCATGTGCCGCTCGCGTCTTGGCTCTCGATGCTCCAAGCGCTTCCGTCAAACCCGGTCGTGGCGTTGCGACGCCGAGCAGGAGTGGCCTGAGCGCGAAATACCTCTGGACCAGCAGGGTTGCGCAACCATGCCTCGCTGATGCCATACACGTCTTGAGTGAAGCCAATCGCAGGATTACCGACCGGTTTAGAAATCGCGCGAAACGCCGCGAACCCGGGGTCGACGCTGGTATCGGTTCGCTCTGCCACAAGCACAAGATCATCTTTCGGGTTGCTCTCGAAGACGACACCTGACACGGTGCACATCGGGGTCACCGGCAGGACCTTCGATTGGTTGGTGGGAGGGCAACCGACAAGTACAAGCGAGCAGCTTGCGGCCACAATCTGTGCAGTCAACCGTTGTATCCAACGAAGTGACATGCTGCCACCCCATTCTTCTTCGCGAGCCATTCACTTCCGGTCCCCGCGTGAAGCAGCGATTTTGCCCTGGGCGGAAGGCCCACAGCTGGAACTCAAAGGTAAATCCCGGGGTGCCCTGGTGACGAGCCTAATCTTCCTGTACCCAAGTTCGCGGTGGTCTGCGACCTAATTTAGGCTATAGCCGGATCGCGGCCAACCGCGAGCTCGCTTGCGAACTCGCTACGCGTCCTCTCACCGAGAGAGCGGTGAGGACGGCCCTCATTGTATTCCTGTCTCCACGCTTCGACCACTTGCTCTGCTTCCTCCAGGTCAGTGAGCCAGTGCGTGTCCAGGCACGCGGGCCTAGAAAGCGGCCCCCTGCCGCTCTCCTCCGCGAACACCAGCAGGGTGACGAACGGAGTAGGGATATGAGTGCCTGGTCAGCGGGCGTCGATGAGGCGGATGGCTTCGAGGAAGACTTCGCCGGAGATGGTGAGGCTATTGGCGCTGATCTTGTCCAACGTATCTTCCGGGGTGTGATGCCAGCCATCCGGGTGCGCGGAATCGTGCGGGCCGTAGTTCTCATCGATAACGTCGGCACACGGCACTCCTCGTTGCATGAAGGGCAGGTGGTCGTCTTCGATGGTGTTCCGTGACTTGAAAAAGTGGCTGCTGTTACCGGTCTTCTTGGCCGCCTCGCCAACCAGATCTTCAAGCCAGGGAGTGGAATTCTCGTCGCGCAGAACGTCCAGGTCTTTGTCGCCGATCATGTCGGCGATCAGCACGGCCTTGATGCGCTTGAGCGTGCCATCGTTCTGCCACTTGGCCGCGAGGTGACGGCTGCCGTAGAGCGAATCGGAGTGCGACCACTGGCCGCTGACGGACTCTTCGCCGTCGGTGAAGACCAGCCACACGCTGTAGCCGTCGAGCATGCGGCCGCGCAAATGGTTGGCGATCTCGATCAGCAGGCCGGTGGTGGCAGCGCCATCGTTGGCGCCGACGAACGAGGTGTTCCGCAGGTAGTAATTGGTTTCGTAGTGGCTAGCAAGGACGATCACACCGTCCTTCTTGCCGGGGAAGCGCACGATGAAGTTGTGCATCGACTGCAGGCCCGCGGGCGTGGAGGCAGTGAAGCTATCATCCTGCAGGTTGTCGTGCGCGAACTGCTTCTTGAGAAAGTCCTGCGCGCAGGTAAGGCCGGGACTGCCGTTGAAGCGCGGCCCACAGGCGACGAGCTGCCGCGCGTACTCCAGGGCCTTGGCTCCATTGAAGTGTGCAGCTTGCGCCAGCGAAGTCGCCGGGCTAGCGAGCGAAATCAGCAGAAGCAGCAGCGCGAGCAGGGGAGCGCGAAGTAGAACCTGAGCGGACCGCGGATGAACTGTCTGGCCCATCAAGCGGCTTCCTTCCTGGCTCGCCGCCGCTTGGGATGGACCATGAAAGCGACGCCGATGCCTACGAGATAGAGCACGAGCATGGGGGTGGCGAACACGCACATGGTCAGGATATCCGGCGTGGGCGTGATGATGGCCGCGATGATGAAGATAACCAGGATGGCGTATCGCACGTTCTTCCACAGCCAGCCTGCGCTGACGATGCCGAAGAGCGCGAGGAACATGATGAGGATGGGCAGTTCGAAGGTTGCGCCCAGCCCGAGAATGACCGTCATGAAGAGGTCCGTGTACTCGGTGATGGTGACCATAGGCTTGAACTGCTTGCCGTAGCCGAGCAGGAAGTCCAGCGCGCCGGGGTAAACGTAGTGGAAGCCGAACCATGCGCCCGCGAGGAAGAGCCCAACGGTCGCGCTCATGAACGGAACGACGTAGCGCTTCTCGTTCTGATACAAGCCGGGCGAGATGAAGAGCCAGATCTGATAAAGAATGAAGGGCGAGGCCAGGATGGCTCCGCCGAGAAAGCTGATCTTCAGATACAGGTTGAAGGGCTCGATGGGATTCAGGTACACGAGCTGCGGATCGAGGTGGTGTCGTGTCAGCGCGATAGTAATCGGCTGCTGCATGAAGCCGTAGATCCGCTCGTGGAAGGCATACGCGACGAAGAAGGCGACGACGAGATAGATGGCCGAATGGATGAGGCGGCGGCGCAACTCTTCCAGATGCTGGATCAGGCTCATGCCTGGCAGCTCTACGCGTTCCGTCACGGCGTTGCGGGCGCGGTCGACCAGATCAGCCATGGTGGGTGGCCGCGTTTTCCTGAGCGTGAGCCATTGCTGCGTGCTGCATGCTGTCCTCTTCCGCGGCGCGGGCTGCCTGCTGCAGATCTTCGATATCGGTCTCAGTGCTAGCGGTCTCGGTGCTAGCGGTCTTCTGCAGGCTGCTATCGAACGAGCTGAGTTCAGGCATGACAAACGCACCTGAGTGGGCAGGAGCCGTGCTGCTATCGGTGTTCGTAGCGGAGGAAGCTTCCGCCGAAGCCTCGGATTCTTCCCGGGCGGAGTAGTTGGGCGGCAAGCTGCTCACCGGCTCACCCTCATTGGGCGGCATGATCGTGGGACCGCCGTCGGTGCCGACCGTCTCGTCCGCGGAGAGCGCAACCGGTGTCGCGGGCTGCGGCGTTGCCGCCTGAGTATTGAGCTGGTTCTGGCGCTCGACTTGCTCAGAGGCGCGCAACTCCTCTTCTATCTGTAGCTTGAAGTCGTTCGACGCCTTGCGGAACTCAAACAGCAGCTTGCCCACCTGACGGCTGATCTCCGGCAGCTTCTTGGGCCCGAAGACGATCAGCGCCATGACCACCAGGAACATGGAATCGCCCACGCCGAAGGAGGCTCGCTGGATCTGTGGGAGGTGATCGAGAGCGCCAGACGGCAGGGAGATGCCGAGCGTACCAAGAATTTCGGGCAGATGCATCGTTCTCCAATATACCTATGCCGTGGAACGCTCACAACGCGCCGGGACAGCTCTCCCAGCCGATCTTCGAACGTCTCCCGAACCGTTCTGAAACGGGAAAACGCGGGGAGAGTTTTGCACCAGCCTGAAGAGGCGCGTAGAGAGAGCCTTATACCGTGTACGGGCCGGGGTGCCGTAGCGGATGTATTACACTCACTTCCATGCTGCGCAACGGGGAACTCGCCTTTGGCGAGTCTTCCGGGGTTCCGGCGCATCTTTTAATACAGGGTTGCAACATCCCCGCGGACTGGGCAGGCAGGCGTGAGCCGCTGCAGTGAGTCCGCTGCAACCGGATTTGCTTTCAACATCCCCGTTCGGCGCGCAAGCGGCCGGACTGAAGGCGGAACGTATATGGAAGTACTGATCGAGGACGTAGTCGCACCCCCGCGCGCGCAAAAAAAGCAGACGGAAACCCAGGTCGAAACACAGGCAGCCTGCTCGCTGGAAAACTATCTGACGCTGCCGGACCACAGCAT
>JBPCNO010000043.1:0-10061 GCA_051001135.1 Acidobacteriaceae bacterium | reverse complement strand
CGCAGCTAAGAAGTGCGGGAGCAAGTCCGCAACCAGGAAGGCGTCTGCAAAGAAGTCCAGCAGCCGCGGCAGGTAGTTGTTTCGTGCAGGGGATCTGAGGCAAGCAAAAAAGCCCGGCCATGGCTGGGCTTTTTTGCGTCTGCAGATAAACGCTTGGAGCAGCGCCACATTTGCAATACGAGAAGAGCAAACGCGGATCCTTCGACTTCGCTCAGGATGACAGGTATCCGGCGGACGCGCAGGGCCCCGACCGATATTGTCTACGCGCTCTTCTTCTCCATCTGTTCCAGCGCTGAGAGTACCTCTTCGCTATGGTTCGCCGGATCGACGCCGGTCCACACCTTGACGATCTTGCCCTGCGGATCGATCAGGAAGGTATTGCGTTTGGCGATCTTCATGCCCATATAGTTGCCGAGCGAGCCATAGTCGGCGACGACCTTCTTGTCCTGATCGGAGAGCAGCTTGAAGGTGAGTCCCTGCTTGGCGCAGAACTGCTTGTGGCTGTCGGTCGAGTCAACACTCACGCCCACTACTACGGAGTCGAGCTTCTCGTACTTGCCGATGTCGCGCTGGAAGTTGTGCGCCTCAAGTGTGCAGCCGGAGGTCATGTCCTTGGGATAGAAGTAGAGCACGACCCACTTGCCGGGAAAACTGGACAAGCTCACCTGGGAGCCGTCCTGCGAGGGCAGGGTGAACTGCGGCGCCTGCTGACCGGCTTGCGGCACGGCTGCATCCGCTGCCGATGCGTGCCGGACGGTGATGACTCCAAGGATGCAGCCGAGGATGAGAACTACAAAGAGTGCATAACGCGTGGTGGACATAGACATGACAGGTGCTTCCTCCGTGGTGCGAACAGTAGTGCGTATCTAATGGTACTGGCTCAGGGTGCGACGGGTCGCGCGACGATGGTGATGCCTGCGGCATCGGCCAGCGCCTTGACCGCGGGCAGATCAAAGATAAGTGTGCGCTCCGCCTCAACTCCAAGGCAAGTCGCATGGGCTGACCGCATGGTCTCGATAGTTTTTTCGCCGATCACCGGCACATCGAAGCGCATATCCTGCCGGGGCTTGGCGACTTTGACCACGGTGAGGCGGCGCGCCAGCGTGGAGGCCTGATCTTCGAGCGATTTCATCAGCGCCCCGGCACGTTCGATGGTGGCATCCGTGCCCTCCATCGCTTCAATCGCGACACATGCCTGCCCGGCGACCACCACGGTCTGCCCGATGTCATAGCCGGCGATGGCCAGCGCCACCGCGCGGGCGTACTCCAGATCCTTCTGTTCCTCTTCGTTCGGCCGGCGCGCGGTCAGCACGCCGGCCGGAGCCAGCAACGGCTCGAGGTAGGTGGTGGACGAGATGAGCACGATGCCCTCATCGCCCAGCACCTTGGCCACGGCGCCCAGCAGCATATCGGTGTTGCGCGTGCGCAGGTTCAGCAGCAGCTTGGCCAGGCGCCAATCCGGCCGGATGCTGGAGAAGATCTGCTTGTGCTTGACCTGACCGGCCATCACGGCACGGGTGACGCCTTCGCGCTGGAAGGTCTCGATCAATCGCGAAAGCTCACCAAGCGAGAGCCAGTGCACGGAGATCCCGCTGTCGTCCGCGGCACGCTGCTCGATCTCCGGATCGGTCTCTTCCTTGATGGCGGCGACGACCACATGCTCGCCATGCGCGCGAGCAGCATCGAGCAGCAGAAAGGGGAAGCGGCCGTTGCCGGCTATGAGACCCAACTTGCCGAGACCCAGCTTGCCGAGATCAAGCTTGCCAGCCATACGCTACTTGAGCACTCCGCGCGTGGAGGATGCGATGAAGTCGATCAGGTACTCGACCTCTGCGCTGCCGCACGCCTCGGCTCGCAGCTTTTCGAGCGCCTGGGAAGTGTTCATCTTGGCAGCTAGCAACATGCGGTAGGCGTGCTGCAGATGGCGCAGTTGTTCGCGAGAAAATCCGCGGCGTTCCAGCCCCACCTTGTTGAGACCGAAGGCGTGCGTCTCGCGCCGGGCCGAGGTGAGGGAAAAGGGCAGCACGTCCTGCGTAATGGTGGTGCCACCGCCGACGAAGGCGTGCGTGCCGATGCGGCAGAACTGATGCACCGGGCACAGCGCGCCGACGGTTGCGTAGTCTTCGACCAGCACGTGGCCGGCGAGCGTGGCGCCGTTCGCCAGAATGCAGCCGTTGCCGATGATGGAGTCATGGCCGATATGGGCGTAGGCCATGATAAGGCAGTCGCTGCCCACGCGGGTGATGCCGCCGCCCTTGGCCGTACCGCGCGAGATTGTGGCGGACTCGCGAATGATGGTGTCGTCTCCGACCTCCAGACGTGTGGGCTCTCCGGCGTATTTCAGATCCTGCGGGGCAACGCCGACGGCGGCGAAGGAGTAGACGCGCACGCGCGCGCCGAAGGTGGTATGGCCATCCAGCACCACGTGCGAGACCAGCTCGCAACGCTCCCCGAGTACCACCTGCGGGCCGACGAAGCAGAACGGACCCACTGTGCTGGATTGCGGAACGACGGCTCCCGGGGCGACGATAGCGGTCGCGTGGATGCTCACTCGGTGGTCACTCCTGCGAGTTGCGGAGCGTTCTCCGGCTGCGCGGCGGCGTCCTCCTTCTTCCGGCGCGGGACAAGCTGGCACATCACCACGGCTTCGCACACCAGCTTGCCCTCGACCAGGACATTGCCCTGCATGCGCACCGCGCGGGTCTTCCAGTTGAGCACTTCCACCTCGATCCGGAGCTGGTCTCCGGGCACGACGGGACGGCGGAACTTGGCGCGTTCGATGCCGGTGAAGACCATCAATTTGTCGGCGCGGTCGGGCACCTCGGTCAGCAGCAGCGCGCCCCCGGCCTGCGCGATGGCCTCGACCATCAGCACGCCCGGCATGATGGGGTAGCCGGGAAAGTGGCCCTGGAAGAACGGCTCGTTGATGGTGACATTCTTGAGCGCGACGATGCGCTGCATGCGCGCGATCTCGACCACGCGATCAATCAGCAGGAAGGGATAGCGATGGGGCAGGATCGCCATGATGTCGTTGACATCGAGCGTCGTGGCCTGGGGCTCGCTCTGGGACTCGCTCGGGGCCTGGGTCTGGGTCTGGCTCTGGGCTTGCGTCGCGTTCTCGTTTGTCTGTCGTTCCATACTGGCGACACCGATTATAGAACGCAGTGCCCGCTGCTCACACGGCGTCCAACTGCCGTATCGCTACTTCTTCAGCTTCGCCGCTGCGGCGTCCGGATCGAACATCCCCGGCGGCACGGCTCCGCCGTAGATGGCGTTGTAGAGAAACCGCTGGTTATTCATGTCGTCGTTGTGGAACCGGGTCACGGTGAAAGCGGTGGGAAAGCCGCTGATGGCATGGTAGTCGTCATACTCCTCCGCCTCGGTGTTCTTGTCTTTGTAGACCGGGTCGCGCCATTCAAAACTCTTGCGCAGCGGCAGGTGGGTCTCGGCGTCCAGTTCGAGCGTGACGTTGTCATTGGTGGCGGAGAGCAGCGTGATCTTATCCGCCAGATGGCGCTCTACCGTCTCCTGGCCGCCATAGATGAGGATGGTCCGAGGATCTTTGAGCCAGGTGCGGATGACCACGCCCACGGAATGGTCCCGCCGGCGCAGATAGTCGGCGAGCTGATCCTTGGGCAGCGCGCGCTTGCCGCGATAGGTCACCTCCCAACCCTCGTTGCCGATGAAGATCTGTGCGACCTGCCGCTTCTTGCCAAACTCCACGCGCTCTTTATCCGGAGGCGCGTAGTAGTCGAAGAAGTCCATGATTTCGCCCGTCGGCTTGCCCTGGTAAAAGGCTGAGGTGCGGCCGATCAGCTCATAACCGGGCAGGTTGAGCCAGGCATTGCCTCCCAGCGCCTTCACCATGGTGTCGAGCAGCACGCGGGCCTTCTGGTCGTTCTGCTTGCCCGCGGCATCTTCCTGCTGCGCGCGCAGCGGCGCGTGCAAGGTGAAGACAAACAGCAGCGCAACGGATAGCAGAGCGACGACCCAGAGCCTCTTCATGGCTTCAACCTACCAGCACCGCGCCGCCGTTGACGTTGAGCACCTCACCGCTGATGAAACCGGCGTAGGGGGTGCACAGGAACAGGATGGGACCGGCGATCTCGCGAACATGCGCAACGCGGCCGACCGGGATGACGGAATGGATCTTGTCGCGCCCCTCCGGCGTGCTCAGCGCGGGCGCGGACATCTCCGTGCCCACCCAGCCGGGAGCGACGCAGTTGACGTAGATGCCGTCGCGCGCGAGTTCGCTCGACAGGCTCTTGGTCAGGCTGATGAGCGCGCCCTTGGTGACGGCGTAGTCGGCGTGGAAGGCCTCGCCACGCTGCCCGGCGGTGGAACTGACCAGCACGATGTGCCCATTCGACTGACCGGCTTCGGCACGCGGCTGGTCTTGCATCTGTCTCTGCATCTGGACGACCGCCGCCTGCACCAACCCGAAGACACTGTCCAGGTTCACCTCGACCGTGCGCCGCCACTGCGCGTCCGCCATGGTTGCGATGGGCGCATCCTGCGGTGGCCAGATGCCGTGGTTGACGATCAGGCAGTCGATGCGGCCGAAGGCTTCGACGGTCTTCCGCACCAGCGCGCGTCCGTTGTCGGCGGAATCGAGATCCTGTTCAAAGGCGCGGCAGTGCTGTTCGCCGCCGCACTCCGCAACCAGTTCCTCCGCGGGCTCGCGTGCCACGCGATAGTTAAACGCGATGGTCGCGCCGGCCGCGCTGAAGAGCCGCACCGTGTCTGCGCCGATACCGCGGGAACCGCCGGTGATGAGTGCTACTTTGCCGGGAAGCGAAAGCGGAACGCCGGGTTTAGTGTCATCCATAGCATCGACGCTACGAAGTTCCGCGGATAAACGCAAGGAGGATAAGCGCGAGGCAAGAGAGGATAAGCGCAAGCCGGGATGCCGGCATCAGTCACGCGGTGCGTCGGGCTGATTCGCTTTTGCTTTCTTCACCTTCGGCCTGGCGGGGCGGGAGGCCAACAGCTTCTTGCGTTCGACAATCAACCTGCGCTGCTGGGCCGGCGGCATCGCCAGCACATCCTGCGTGCGCCGGGGCAGCTTGGCCGCGGTCAGCGCATGGGCCTGGCGCAGACGCTCCTCCAACTCCGGCACACGCAGCGCGTTCCAGTGCTCGAGCGCGACCCAGTAGATGCGGGCCATGTACGGCGCCGGAACAATGCCTTCGCGCTCCACCAGTTCGGCGAACCCCTCGGGTCCGGCGGCAAAGGAGAGGACTGCCCGCCCATCATCATCCAGATTGAGCAGCGCGAACATCTTGCCGCCGATGGTCTTGTCACCTACTCAGAAGACCAGATTGGCGCCCCATTGCATGGTTTCGACTACATGGGGCAGGGTGAGCAGAAATGCGCGAGCGCGTTCGCTATCCATGGTTTGGCCTCTGGAGCATTCTCAGGTTTGGAGCAGCGTTCATTTACCAGTTAAGTGTCATCCCGAGCGAAGTCGAGGGAGCTGCTTCTGATTCTTCGCTTACAGCACCCAGGAAGCAGCCGCCTGTGCGCGAGTATGTCGCCCGAACTGCGCGCATGCAAGTAAGAGTTGTGCCCGTTTTTTACAGAGCGCGCATCGCGGCGCAGAAGCGGCCGATCTCCTCGCTGGTGTTGTAGTAGTGCACGGAGGCGCGCACGACGGCGTCCAGCCCACGCTGCTCCATGTCCAGCAGGGTCGCATTTCGCGGGCTGATGCGGACCAGGATCTGCTGCGCGGCGAGTTTCTCAAGGATGGAGAAGGGCGAATGCTGCGCGTGGGTGAAGGTAACGATGCCGCACTGCACGCGGCCGCGATCCTGCACCGTGATTCCGGGAGTCTCGTGCAGTTGCGCGCGCAGCTCGGCGGCCACCTGCTGCACCCGCGCAGCGATACGCTCAAGGCCGAGATCGAGCGCGTACTCGACTGCCCGGCCCATTCCGAGGCGGCAGGCTGCAGACGACTCCCACGCCTCAAAACGCTTGGCATCGTCGCGCATGCGGTAGCTCTCCCGCGTGGTCCACTCCGCCGCGTGCATGTCCAGCAGCGGCGGTTCAAGCTGCGGTAACAGGCTGCGGCGTACGTAGAGGAAGCCGGTGCCGCGAGGACCGCGCAGATACTTGCGGCTGGTGGCGGAGAGCAGGTCGCAGCCGAGCGCTTCCACATCGAGCGGCAACTGGCCCGCGCTCTGGCAGGCGTCCAGCAGAAAGGGCACGCCGAATCGCCGCGCCAGGCGGCCCACGTCGGCGGCGGGCTGCACCAGCCCATTGTTGGTGGCTACGTGTGTCAGCGCGATGAGCCGTGCGCGGTGGTCGCGCTCGAGCGATGCCTCTAGAGCGCCGAGGTCGATGGCGCCATCCCCGTCGCCGGGTATGACCTCCACGACGGCGCCGGTGCGCCGCGTCACCTGCAGGAACGCGATGTAGTTGCTGGAGTATTCATTCTGCGCTGTCAGGATGCGATCGCCGGCGCGCAGCGGGAGCGCATAGAAGGCCATGTCCCACGCGCGGGTCGCGCTTTCCGTCAGCGCGATTTCCTCCGGATGCGCGTTGAGCAGCGTGGCGACAGTGCCATACACGCCTGCCAGTTCCGCTTCCATGGCATCGGCTGCTTCGTAGCCGCCGATGCGTTCTTCGAGCCGCAGATGCTCGATGACGCGCTCGACCACCGGGCGCGGCGGAAGGCTCGCGCCTGCGTTGTTGAAGAAGATGCGGCCGGCACATCCGGTGGTGTCCGCGCGCAGGTGGGCGATATCGAGTGAGCTCTCGGGCATGCTCCTCTTTATACTGAAACTCGACCATGCTTGATTTTTTGCCTGTCGATGAACAACTGGAGTACCTGCAGAAGGGCGCAGCGGAGATCATCCGCGTTGCCGATCTGCGTGAGCGTCTTGAGCAATCCCGCACCAGCGGGCGCCCGCTGCGGGTGAAGGCGGGCTTCGACCCCACCGCGCCCGACCTGCACCTGGGGCACACCGTGCTGATGCGCAAGCTCAAGCACTTTCAGGATCTGGGGCACCAGGTCATCTTCATGATCGGCGACTTCACGTCGCTCATCGGCGACCCCACCGGCCGCTCGGCCACGCGCAAGCCATTGACGCGCGCGCAGATCGAGGAGAACGCGCAGACCTACACCGCGCAGGTCTTCCGCATCCTGGACCGGGACAAGACCGAGGTGCGCTTCAACTCCGAGTGGCTGGATACGCTGGGCTTTGAAGGCGTCATCCGGCTGGCCGCGCAGTTCACGGTTTCGCAGATGCTGGAGCGCGAGGAGTTCCACAAGCGCTTTCAGGAGGAGAAGCCGATCTCCATGCACGAGATGCTCTATCCGCTGGCGCAGGGCTATGACTCGGTCGCGCTCCAGGCGGACGTGGAACTAGGCGGCACGGACCAGAGGTTCAACCTGCTGATCGGCCGCGAACTGCAGCGGCACTACGGCCAGCCCTCGCAGATCGTGCTGATGACGCCCATCCTCGAAGGGCTGGATGGCGTGCAGAAGATGTCGAAGTCGCTGGGCAATGCCATCGGGATCCACGAGCCCGCGCCGGAGATGTACGGCAAGCTGATGTCGATCTCCGATGCGCTGATGTGGAATTACTGGACGCTGCTGACCGATCTGCGCCAGAGCGAGGTCGATGCCCTGCAGAAAGCGGTGGCGAGCGGGGCCGAGCACCCGATGGAGGTGAAGAAGCGGCTGGCGCGCACCATCGTCGCTGATTTTCACGGCCAGGAGGTAGCGCTGCGCGCGGACGAGGGTTGGGGCAGGCAGTTCCAGCGCGACGAGATGCCGGAGGACGTGGAAGAGGTCGAGATTGCAGCGATCGAGCTGGGCTGGTCCGCAGAGCAGCCATCGGTGCGCGCGGATAAGCTGCTAGTCCGGATGGGATTGGCGGACTCTGCCAGCGACGCGTCGCGCAAAGTGAAGCAGGGCGCCGTGCGGGTGGATGGCGAGCTGTTGGCGGGGACCCATGTACTGGTGCCCTCGCTGCCGGTCCGGCTGGTGGTGCGGGCGGGCAAGCGGGCGAAGGCGGCTTTGCTGAGATAGCGCAGCTATTGCGTTGTAATCAGAGGCTTGCTGCGAATTATTGAATAAATCGAAGGTGCGCCGAGGAAATACCACACAGCGAGAGCGAGATCGCATATCGCGCATCCTGCGGAAGAGGTCGCAACGAAGGGAACGATGGGAGTGCCATACAGGTGATGCAGTACATCCCAGACCGTATGAAGCACCCATGCAACACCGATGAAGCGATAGTCTTTCAACCCACGATAGGCGAGGAACGTAAGTAGTCCGCAGAAGACAAACTCCCATTTGCCGAATCCGCCGTTGAGGTAAGCAGCCCCGGCTCCCGCACTCATGATGGCGCTGAAGTTTTGCCGATTCGGCTCCTTGAACAGCGAACATGCTGCCATGAAGACGGCTGCAACGATCAGCGGCGCGATCAGTTGCGGAATAGTGAGTGCGGGCGCAGCATGCATTGGCTGTCCTTTATAAGCTTTTTGGAAGGTCTTCCGCATGCATGATAGCACGACCGGTCGTGCTATCATGCGGTCATGGCGAAAGCTCCGGCCACCCTCACGCGCGAACGCATCCTTCAGCAAGGAGTCGATCTCATGAGTACATCCGGCCTCGCCGGGGTGACGCTGGGCGTGCTCGCGCAGCGTACCGGCATCTCCAAGAGCGGATTGTTCGCCCATTTCGGCTCAAGGGAGGAGGTTCAGCTCGGTCTTCTCGAGCAGTCTGCGCACGTTGCCCGAGGTGTCGTCGTTGGACCGGCGATGCGTGCGACGGAGGGACTATCGCGCCTGAAAGCGGTGGTGCGCAACTGGTTTGGGTGGACGGCCAAGGCCGGGTTGACGGGCGGATGTCCCGTCGCTGCCGGCATGTTCGAACTTGATGATATCGAGAGTCCAGTCAGAGAGCGCTTAAAGAAAATGGAGAGCGAGTGGCGCGGTCTGCTGGGGCAGCTAACCCGGCAAGCCATCGAGCACGGAGAACTCCGCGCCAACCTCGATATCGATCAGTTTGTGTGGGAGCTCTGCGGCATCTATCTCAGCCACCACGCGTCCCTCCGCTTCGTCCGGGATCCACGAGCCGACGAGCGCGCGCATCGGGCGTTTGAGGCACTCGTAGATCGTTCACGGGATGCAGCAGGAGGGCGGAAGGCAACTCGGCGGAAGAAGCTCTCTTGACCGCTGCGGAAAAGGAGCTACGGGTGGGACTGCGAAGTTTGTTCTAAGTTCTGGATTAGATCTTACGCGGCGTGGCTGCCGGCATAGAGTTCCGTGAGTTTTTGGATGAGGTCTTCGTAGCCGGTGGCTTCCAATTGGACTTCGGTGCCGGTGCTGAGTTGCACGAAGGCCAACTGCCGCTTGCGGTCCAGCGCGATGCTCGCAATCTGGTCCAGAGGAATCGCTCGCGACTTCTCCAGGGCGTGTGCGAGTTCGAAGGCCTTCATCAAGAGGAAGCTCCGGAAAGCGCAGAGGAGAGCGCACATAGGATCGCGGCGATCCTGCCTCGGAAACCCTCGCTAGAAATCCCTCCCCCGAAAGATTCCTAGCGAAGCAGTCCAGGGCAGAACCACCGCATGAACCAACCATACAGGCATCTGGAGTTATGTATAGAGTTATCAGGTAACACTTGCCTGACTATGCAGTAACTTCGGGTAACCGTTGCACTCTATGTGTGCAATGAATTGCAAACTTCGTTCGATGCCAATGCCGCGCGTGGATCGCAACCTGCGCGTGCATGTAAGTGGTTTCCTTTTAAACCGTGCGTCTCTGCCGCATACGGAGAGCACCGCATAAGAGCACGGTGACCGCGCGCGCCCTCAACTCAAAGTCCTCAACTCAAAGCCCTTAAGTCAAAGCTGGATGTTGACGAACTCCGAGGCCTGGTCGCTATGCTCGCCGCCGGGTGTGGTCTGCAGACTCTGCGGCGCGCGCCAGTGGTCGATGTAAGAGACTTGGTGGACGCAGGAGATGGTGCAGTTCGGGGCACATGTCTTCTGCGTTAGAAATTCCCGTTCGACGTCCGCCGTCTGGTATTGCGACAGCGGCGTTCCCGAAAA
>JBPCNO010000042.1:0-3861 GCA_051001135.1 Acidobacteriaceae bacterium | reverse complement strand
AGCATATAGCGAAAGGCCTCGGGCTGGTTGGGGTTGCCCCACTCCTCATACTCGGGCACGGTGAGCGGGAGTGTGGCATCCAGCATGGTGTTCATTACATCGACGAAGGGAACGTGGGAGAGGACGGCGGTGAAGAGGTCCGGACGCAGGTTGGTGACTGCACCCATCAGCAGGCCGCCGGCGCTGGCGCCTTCAATGGCGACGTGTTGGGGATCGCCGTAGCCCTGGGCCAGCAGGTAGTCGACGGCGGTGATGAAGTCGGTGAAGGTGTTGCGCTTTTCCATCAGCCGGCCGGCATCGTGCCAGGGCTTGCCCATGTCGCCGCCGCCGCGAATGTGCGCGTAGGCGAGGACGACGCCGCGATCGAGCAGGCTGAGGCGGTTGCTGTTGAAGCCGACGGGGAGCGAGTATCCATACGATCCATAGGCGTAGACGTGCAGCGGATTCTTGCCCTGCGTCTTGAGGTCGCGGCGGTAGACGAGCGACACGGGGATGGGCGTGCCGTCGGCTGCAGTGGCGAACAGGCGTTCCGAGGCGTAGAGGGTGCGATCGAAGCCGCCCGGCACCTCCAGTTGCTTGCGCAGGGTGGACGCGTGGGTATCGATGTCGAGCTCATAAACGGAGCTGGGGGTGACCAGCGATTGGTAACCATAGCGGTAGCGTTTGGTTGAGAACTCAGGATTGGTGCCCCCGTGGGCGCTGTAGACGGGCTCGGGAAACTCGATCTCACGACCGGGGGCGAGGGCGCCATCGGAGTGGAATCGGGCGATACGGATCCTGGGCAGGCCGTTTTCGCGCGTCTCGATGGCGGCGAAGTTCTCAAAGAGATCGACGTCTTCGAGCATGGCGTCGGCGCGATGCGGCAGGACTTCGCGCCAGTGATCGTGGCCGGGTGACGCGACTGGCGCGGTCACCAGGCGGAAGTTGCGGCCCAGGTCGTTCGCGCGGATGTAGAAGAGCCCGTCGCGGTGATCGGTGTAGTACTCGATGTCGTCGCGGCGGGGCTCGATCAGACGCCATGCGCCGTGAGGTTGATCGGCGGGGAGATAGTGCTCTTCGCTGGCGGTGTGGCTGGAGATGCCGAGCATGAGGAACTTCTTGTCGCGGGTTTTACCGGCGCCCAGGTTGAAGCGCTCGTCCGGCTCCTCGAAGACCAAAATGTCGCGCTCGCGCGGATCGCCCAGAGTGTGCCTGAAGAGCTGGTGATGGCGCTTCGTAGCTTCGACTTCGACGGAGTAGAAGAGGGTGCGGTTGTCGTTGGCCCAGGTAACGGAGCCGACGCGCTCGGCGGTGTCGGGCAGGACCGCGCCCGTGCGCAGGTCCGTCCTCAGATCCTTGATGTGCAGGGTGTATTGGCGGAACCCGGTGTTGTCGACGGAGTAGGCGAGGAGGGCTCCGTCGTCCGAGACCGCGAAGGCGCCGATGGCCATGAACTGCTCGCCCTGGGCCAGCGCGTTGACGTCCAGAATGATCTCTTCCGGGGTGTTCGCATCGGGGACGTTCGCTTCCGGACCGACCTGTTCTGGATTGCCGGCGGAGGCGGCTTTGCGGCAGTAGATGGGATACTGCGAGCCCTCGACGGTGCGGGAGTAGTAGAAGAAGCTCCCGTCGCGATAGGGCAGGGACTCGTCGGTCTCCTTGATATGACTCAGCATTTCGCTGTAGAGCCGCTCCTGCAGCTTGGCGGTCGGGGCCATCCAGGCATTCGTATAGGTATTCTCCGCTTCGAGATAGGCGATGACTTCGGAGCTGTTTTTCTCACGAAGCCAGGCGTAGTCATCTTCGAGAGTGTGATCGTGCAGGGTAGTGGGGTGCGGCTCTTTGCGCGCGCGGGGCGGCGCCGGTGTGTCATGACTCATACATTCAGCATAGCGTGCGGCGGTTGCTCGCCCAGGGTTGTCTGGATAAGTTGTCCGAATATATGGAACCTGCCGGGCACCACCAGGTTTATGTGGCTATCACGAATATGGCGATGGCGATATGTCGAATCGCAAGCAACTTGAGAGGGCTTCGGAGGCTACTTATCAGGTGGGACGAGTTTGCAACGGCTGGTGTGACAGGTATCTCGCCGGGTGCACTCGCACAGACTTTTTTACTGCGGTTTAAGGAGAGACACGCAATGAATGCAAATCGAATGTGTACGTTGGCTACGGCAATTCTGCTCTGTTGTACCCCGGCGTTTGCGCAGACGGGCGCCCCCCAGCAATCCGCTCCGGCGCAGAATAGCCCGATGCAGAACGGTTCTGGGATGAATCAGCAGCAGATGAACAACATGCAGGGCGCGGAGAACCCGAACGGCGCCTCCGCCATGGACAAGATGTTCGTGAAGAAGGCGCTCCAGGGCAGCATGGCCGAGGTGAAGATGGGCCAGATGGCCGCGGATAAGAGCAGCGATCCGCAGGTGAAGGAGTTCGGGCAGAAGATGGTGGACGATCACGGCAAGCTGATCGACCAAATGAAGCCAGTAGCCCAGCAGGTTGGTGTGACCGTGCCCAGCGATGTTTCCAAGAAGGACATGGCGACGGCTACCAAGATGCAATCTCTCTCTGGCAAGGACTTTGACAATGCCTACATCAAGGACATGGTCAAGGACCACAAGACCGACGACAAGGACTTCAAGCAGGAGATCGCGAGCGGGCAGAGCCCGGCGGTGAAGCAGGCGGCGCAGCAGGGCGATCAGGTGATCGAGCAGCACCTGCAGATGATCGAGCAGATCGCCAAGGACAAGGGCGTGACCACCGGCGGCAAGATGAGCAAGATGAAGATGTAGGCAGCGCGCAGAGCCCGCGCGGGTCCGGCAAGCCGGCCGACAACGGGTAGCGAAGGGGGGTGCTCTCAAAGAGCGCCCCTTTTTTGCGTCAGGCGAAGGATAGAATGACTGCGATGATCTTGAAAAAACTCCGCTTCTCCCGGTTGCCGATGCCGGCTCTGCTGGTCTCGCTCAGCCTCTGTTTGCCGCTGTGCGCGCAGAAGGCGGCGGATCTTCCCCAGCCATCGAACTATGTCAGCGACTTTGCGCATGTGCTCTCCGGCGAGACGCAGACACAGGTCAACGGCATGTGCGCACAACTGGAACAGCGCGCGCACGCACAGTTGTTTGTGGTGACGGTGAAGACGCTGGACGACGAGCCGGTCGATCAATACGCGAACGATCTGTTCCATCGCTGGAAGATCGGCGCAAAGGGGACGAATCGTGGCGTGCTGCTGCTGCTGGCAACTACAGAGCATCAGTGGCGCGTCGAGGTGGGCTATGGGCTGGAAGGGGTGCTGACGGATAGTGTGACGGGACGGATCGGCCGCGCCATGGTGCCGGACCTGCGCCAGAACGATTACGACGCGGCCGTGATCGATGCCAGCTCGGATATCGCCGTCGTGGTGGCGAAGGATGCCAAGGTGGAGTTGGATACGCCCGCGGCGCCCAAGCGGCGGCAGCCGCAACGCGATGAGGGAGTCGGGAATCTGCTCTCGCTGCTGGTCACCCTGGGGATCCCGGCGCTGTTCTTCCTGCTGATTTTGCGGCGCGCGGTACGCGGGGGACGGGGACCGCGCGGACCCTGGGGCGGCGGCGGATTTTACGGTGGGGGCGGGTCTGGCGGTGGCGGCTGGGGCGGCGGTGGTGGGGGTGGAGGCTTCAGCGGGGGCGGCGGTGGAGATTCCGGGGGCGGAGGCGCTTCAGGGGGCTGGTGATGCCGGTGGTTTCCCGGATGCTTAGGAGGGAGAAGCGGATCCCTCCGCTGCGCTGGGGACGACACCGGTTCGAAATGACGGTCGGAATGACAACGGATGGCGGACGAGATTCAACTGCAGGGCGGATCGATACGAAAGGAATGAGGCATGAAGCGAGGCTTGGGAGTTGTCATT
>JBPCNO010000041.1:0-2964 GCA_051001135.1 Acidobacteriaceae bacterium | reverse complement strand
GGATTGTCCTCGTCCATCTTGATCTCTTCGAGGATGACGCCGCGCTCGCGCAGTATGTCGTCATCCGCAAAGGTGGGGTTCAGCACCAGGTCGCTCAACACATCGAGCGCCTTGGGCACATGCTCGTCCAGCACCTTGATATTGAAGCAGACCGTCTCTTTTCCCGTAAACGCGTCCAGGTTGCCGCCGATCGCGTCTACCTCGCGCGCGATCTTCTGCGCGGACCGCGAGTGCGTCCCCTTGAACACCATGTGCTCCACAAAGTGCGAGATGCCGTTCATCTCCGCCAACTCGTGGCGCGATCCGGCGCGTATCCACACGCCCATTGCCACCGAGCGGATATGCTCCATCCGCTCCGTCAAAATCGTCAGCCCATTGGGCAGAACCGTTCGTTGAATGCTTCGTTCAGTCACCATAGATAGTGTAGCGGCTCATTTCTTCGTGCATTTGCCAGACATCCTGGCCAATCCCATCCTGCTTATGCCCTGTAGCTCCTGCCCCTTGAAGGGGACGGCCTTCAAGCCGTCCATCCAGTCCGCTGCAGTCAAGGCGGCTTTAGCCGCTGAGGCCTGCACGGACACCCCGCCCCCATCGGCAGGGCGATGCTATTCTGAAAAGGTCCCGGAGTCGAGGTATGCCCGTTGAGCCAGAGAGGGAACAGCTAGTCACCCTATTAGACGCGAAAATGGCGGATTCGGAGCATCGTCCCGCTACCTCCCCGATCGCCTCCCCCGAGACATCACTGTTCGGCCTTTCCCATCAACAACTTAGAACCCTGATCGAGCCCATGGGCGAGCCCGCCTTCCGGCTCCGCCAGCTTCGCCACGCCTTGTATCGGGATTGGGCCGTCAGTCTGGACCAGGTCAGCACCCTGCCCCGTGCCTTCCGCGAACGGCTCGCGTCTGCCGGCTACGAGGTCGGTCTGCCGCGCATTGCGCACAGCTTCCTCTCCGTCGATGGCACCGAGCGCTACCTCATCGCCGTCTCCGGCGGCCAAACGGTCGAGACCGTCTGGATGCCCGAGGGCGACGGTGGCGAGCAGGACGACGGTTCCGAGGCCGCGGATTCAATGCCATCGGAAGCGGCGGCAGGGAAGAGCTATCAGCGCGCCACCATCTGCGTCTCCAGCCAGATCGGCTGCGCGGTCAATTGCCAGTTCTGTCTCACCGCCAAGCTCGGCATCGAGCGCAATCTCACCGCGGGCGAGATCGCCGGCCAGGTCGTCGCCGTGCTCCAACGGCAGCAGGTAGTGCTCGGCCGTGATCGCATCAACCTCGTCTTCATGGGCATGGGCGAGCCTTTCCTGAACTACGACGCCTTCATGGACGCGGTGCGTCTGCTGGTTACCGAAGTGGGCATACCGGAGTCGCGCATGACCGTCTCCACCTCGGGCATCGTTCCCGGCATGCTGCGCTTTGCCGCTGAGCCGGTCCGCCCCAAACTGGCCATCTCGCTCAACGCCTCGAACGACACCGTACGCGAATCTATTATGCCCATCACCCGCAAATGGCCGATCGAAGACCTGCTCCACGCCGCGCGGCAGCTACCCCTTCGCGGCAAAGAGAAGATCACCTTCGAGTATGTTCTGCTCGGCGGCGTGAACGATTCGCTCGTCCATGCTGATGAAGTGGCGGCCCTGGTGCGCCGCGCCAACTTCCCCGCCAAGGTCAACCTGATCGTCTGGAATCCCGGCCCCGGCATCGCCTACCATGAGCCCGCGCCCCAGGAGGTCTCCCGCTTCCAGCAGCGCCTCATCGCCCGTGGCGTTCGCGCCTTCCTCCGCCGCCCCCGCGGCCGCGACATCTACGCCGCCTGCGGCCAGCTCAAGAAGACCTCTGAGGATCTCGTGATCTGCTAAAATGCAAGCATGCCAGCAAGCAGACATATAAAGGTTCTGTCCGTTCGCTTACCCGAGCCAGAGGTCCGCAGACTCAAGAGCCTCGCCGCCAGCCGCGGCGTTAGCGTGCAGGAGGCGGTCCAGCAGGCGCTCGCAGCGTGGACTTCGGATATCCAAGGGATTCCTCCAGAGCCACTCGATACCCTCCAGGGCTCGCTGGCCGATGTGGATATCGAAACTCTGATGCGGCGTGAACGTCAAGCCGAACTGGTCAAAGATCGGTCCTGGTCGTAGATGCCCTTTCTGGTGCTGGACGCCTGGGCGGTTATGGCGTGGCTCAAGGGACAGAGCCCCGCGGCAGATCGAGTGCGGCGCCTGCTCGATGCAGCGGAGCGCCGCGAGTGCAGCCTGGCCATGAACATCGTGAACATCGGAGAAGTCTTCTACCTTTCAACCAAGGCCAGGGACCTTGTCTATGCGCAACGGGTGATCGAAAACCTACAGTCGCGCATCGCGCACATCTCAGCTACGGACGAACTCGTGATGCGGGCAGCCAGACTCAAGGCCAGGTACGCCATCTCCTACGCGGACGCGTTTGCAGCAGCAACCGCGATAGACCGCGAGTCACCACTAGTCACCGGCGATCCGGAATTGCGAGTAGTGGCGGAGCAGGAAGAATCGCTCAAGCTGGAGTGGATTGCCGGATGAGAGAGCAGAACCGCACTGCGATGGTCGAGAAACGCCGGGAGCTGGGAACTGTCATCGTCATCTCGCTGCTGCGTGGAGTCAACGTGGGCGGCCACCACATGATCAAGATGGAAGCGCTCCGGGCACTCTACGGATCCCTCGGCTTGCTGGACGCGCAGACCTACGTCCAAAGCGGCAACGTGGTCTTCCGCACGAAGGACCCGGACCTCGTCGCTCTCGCCGGCCGCATCGAGAGTGCGATCGAGCAAAGCTTCGGCTTCCGCCCCGGTGTCATCCTGCGCACCGCGTCCGACCTGCGCGGTGTGCTCAAAAGAAATCCCTTCGCGAACCGCTCCGAGATCCATCCAGGCAAACTTCTCGTCGGATTCCTCGCCGCCGCACCCACGGCACAAGCCCGCGATCTGATCAGTGCCCAGATC
>JBPCNO010000040.1:0-18551 GCA_051001135.1 Acidobacteriaceae bacterium | reverse complement strand
ACACAAAAGGTAAACGGGTGCTGTTTGATGTAGTTTTTAGGTTCAAGCCAGATCAGGACGGAGAGCTATTTCTTGACCGAGCACAGCAAGTTATCGAGTCGGTCGGGTTCAGATTACGACGTCGGCTGTTTGCTGAATCGCAAGGCACCAAATGACGTTGTGAGCGGGTCCGGCTGGAGCAATGCTGCCTAGCGGATTCCCACCATCCCCTCCGCCGACTCGATCAGCTTCTGCGAGTTATATCCCACGCCCTTCTTGAAGACAGTTTCTACCGCTTCGACAGCAGAGATATTCTTCGCCGCATCCCCTGCCACAACCACCAGGTCCGCCTGCTTACCCGCCGCGATGGTGCCGATGCGGTCCTCCCGCCCCAGATACTTCGCGCCGTTTTGCGTATAGATCTGGATCGCCTGCACGGGCGTGAAGCCCGCTTCCACCAGCAGTTCAAGGTTGAGTTCATCGCCAAAGCCGGGCAGGATCGCGCCGTATCCGGTGGGATCGCAGCCCGCCATCAGCAGACCGCCGGCCGCCACGAACTCCCGCTCGAACTGCATCTCCTTCTTCAGCAGGGCAGGCCAATAGGACGTGTCGGCATGCTCGGCGATCTGGGCGCGGATGCCCAGCACGCTGGACCAGGCCTGCGGCATCATCGAGCCCCGTTCCCGCATCAGGAACTTCATCGGTGGATGATTGGGCGCAGACATGTCAAAAGCAGAGAGCGTTGAAGTAACGGCGACGTGATGACGCACCAGGTCGTGAATCATCGCCATGACCGGCTCACTGCTCATGTCGAGCTTGCCCGCCATCTCCTGTTCCACCATCCGCCACTCGTCGGGACAGATTCCCGGTTTCTTGCCTGAATAGAACTCCGTGTCCACGAACATGCCGTGCTCCAGGTTATCGATGCCCATATCGGCGCCCTCGGTGAATCCAATCGAGCAAAGGTGGCCGGTGATCTTCTGGCCGTGCGCGTGTGCGGCTTCGATCGCGGCCTTCAACTCATCCCGCGTGATGTCCATGTACGCCTTCCACGAGGTCGCCCCCTCCGCCGCCCAATAGTTGACCAAGTTGCGCGCGTCCTCCGGACCGGTGAGCGCGTGCAATTGCAGGATGAGCGCCGGGCTGCCTTCGAGATAGGGCCCGGTTACATCCAGGTCCGGCCCGGGTATCTTGCCGGCATCGATCTCTTTCTTGATATTTAAGTCGGCATACGGCTCGACGCTGCCGGTGGTCCGCGCGGTGGTCACTCCGGCAGCCAGATAGAGGCGCGGAGCTGTCTCCAGAGCTTCGCCCACAGCAAATTGATGTAGGCCGCGGCTGCCCGGCTCGGTATAGAACAAATGCTCGTGCATGCCGACGAGACCCGGAAAGACGCTATGACCGCGGAGATCGAGGATCTTTGCTCCAGCCGGCGCCTGCGCGCTCGCACTGGGGCCGATCGAGGCAATCTTGCCGTGGTCGATCACCAGCGTCTGGTCTGCGAGCGCAGCCGCGCCGGTGCCGTCAATGACCTCCACGTGCGTGAGCGCGATTACCGGAGCCGAAACGGCAATGTAAGGCGCCAGTGGATCGGGTGCGGTCTGGGCAATCGCGAGCGTAGAGAGGATGAGAAGGCAGATGGTGACGAAGCGCAGTCGGGGCATGATCTCCACGCTGGGACGGGGCGTTGGGAAAGTCAAGCAAATAGGAGCTTTAGCAGGCTAAGGGTTTTCTTCATTACGGCTGGCGTAGTAATTCGGACAAATCCCTACAATTGAATCAGAAGTGGAGAATTAGGCGCTTCCAGGCTGTGGGCGGGTGGGATTTTCATCCGGCACCGCAGTCAAATAACCATCTTGAGCGGAGTTGCTCGAAAAAGCGACGCAGTCCAAATGCGTGCCCTGAGCGAAGCCGAAGGGATCTGCTTCTCGGCGGCCTGGGGCAAACATGGTGCGCTCAGTGCTGCGGCAGAAGGATCACCGGGCCGGCGACCTGGGTGTGCCGTTGGCGCACGATATGCGGAGTAATCAGGATGATCAGGCTGTCCTGACTCAGATTGTCATTGCGATCGGTAGTCGATTGAAAGCCCGGGATCTCGCTCAGTCCCGGAATGCCGCTCACCGCTTTTGCCTCGCTGCTTGTCAGTGAGCTGGTCACCATTGTGCTCTCGCCATCGAGCACATCGACGTCGGTCGTGAACTGCCGATTGGTTAACTCCGGCACGCCGTTCAGCGACCCGCCGGCAAGCGCCTGCAGTTTGAGGTCGAGCTTGAGCGCCACGCGATCATTGCGCTGAATGTGCGGGGTGGCCTTAAGCGTCAAGCCGAGGTCTTCATACTGCACCTGCGGAATGGGCGGCTGCTCCTGCAGGCTGGAGGCGCTCAGCCCCAGGGCTGCCAACTGGCTGGAAAGACCCGCGGTATTCAGGCCGGGAATGTTCGGGGTGGTGGGGCTGAGACTGGAGTAGCTCGACTGGATGATGGGGTACCGAGTGCCCGACATCAAGGTTGCGGTCTCCTGGTCCTGCAGCCGGATCTGGACGTGATCGAGCGCGCGCGATTCGCTGGCGTTCAACGCCAGGTTGGCCGTCGTGGTGCCGAGCGTCAACCCCGTCAGCGTGCTGCCTCCGCCGAAGGTAGCGAAGGGCTGGTTCAGGATCGAGCCGGTCACCTGTCCGGACGCGATCAGGATGGCGACGATCGCCGCCGTATCCCCGGCGGAGGCGAGACCGCTCGAGACGATCTGATTGATGAGGTCCTGGTTGCCGTTCACTACCGTGTTCAGTTCGGTCGGAACATTGAAAGCAGTGAATTGCTGCGGCGCCTGGACCCCGATGTTGGTCGTCCGCGTCTTCGCCACTTCGAACAGCCGGACCTCCAGCAGCAGTTGGCTCCTGCCGTCCAGCAGATCGGCCAGGCTGCGGTTGAGCGCGGCCAGCCTGGCCTCCGGCGCGCGTATGGTAAGGGTGCCGCGCCCCGGCTGGACCGTGGCCTGCTGCGCGTCGAAGATATTCCGCGCCAGGTTGCCCATATCGCTCATCTCGGTCGCATTCAGGCCGGGCAGGTACACCGTCTCAAGTAACTGGCGCTGATACTTGTCGCGGTTTTCCTTGGTATCTTTCGCCACCAGAACCCTGCGCGGATCGAGCGGCACGAAGAAGGTGTTGGTCTGCAGCTTCAGCAGCGCTGCCGCCTGGTCGAAGGTGATCTCCTCCGCGTCGAAGCGGAGCGCCGGCGCGGCTACGCTGCTGTCGAGCGTTGGCGTGATGCCATAGGCGGCGAGCACCTGCTGCAGCAGACTCTTGCCATCCGCGCGCAGATGGAAGCTCTGCTTGCCGGCGCGAGGCGCGAGTTGGATGGCTTCGGCGATCTGCGCGGTCGGGTCGTCCGTAGCGGGCGCGGCCAGCGAAAGGTTCGCGAGATCGTCGATGTGCTGCGTCACGATGGGGTTCTTCGGATCGAGGGCAAGCCCTTCCGCCAGCCGCGCGCGTGCGATGTCGTCCTGACCGAGAATGCGCGCCTTATCCGCCTGCTGCACCAGCTCCGTCACCAGATGCGCACGGGCGATGGCAGCAGCAGCCGCATAGTCCGCATTGCCCGGGACGAGCTGCGCTGCCTGGTCGAAGTCCCGGGCGGCAGCGCGCAAATCCTTGTCCTGGATAGCGCGAGCGCCGCGCAGATACAGCTTGTCCGCAGTCCGTTTGTCTTTGGCGGATGGCGTGGCTCGTGCTGCCGCGGCGTTGCTGCTGCTTGTGCTGCCGGCATCCGATGGAGCCGTAGCCGCAGCCGCGGCCGATGACTGTTGTGCCGGAAGCGCAAGGCAGTCGATGCAAAGCAGCAGTGCAAGCGTCGCCGTCGCTCTCCGCCTCGCCGTCTTGCTCCAGACGTGCCTCATGGCTGCTCTTTCAGAGCGAGCAGGTCCGCCAGAGCGAGCAGATCCGCCAGCGACGTCGCACACAGGTCCGGCTGGTGCGCAAGCAGCTCGTCGAAGCTGGAGTGACCGGTGGCAACCGCAATGACCGGCAGCCCATTGGAGCGCGCAGCGAAGATATCCCAGGGTGTGTCGCCCACGACGCAAAGCACGGCATCCGGTCCACAGAGCGAGCGTGCGGTGCATACGGCAGCCGCGATCATGTCCGCGCGCTCTTCACAGGCGTCGCTGAAGCCGCCGAAGCGAAACCAGGACCGCAAGCCGGCGAGGTCGATCTTGAGCCAGCCAATCGCTTCGAGATTCCCGGTCGCGACGCCAAGCAGCTTGCCCCGTCCGTCGAGATAACGAAGCGTCTCCTCGACACCCGGCATGATGCGAAGCTGCATGGTGGATGCCCGGCGCGCAACCACCGCTGAAATAGCTTCGAGCATCTCCTTGAAGCGGGGCCGCCACACTGCTTCGCTCAGGCTATGTGCGCGCAACGCATCGCGAAGAATGGCGGGGTCCGTACCGCCTTGAACGTGAATCCCTTCAAGCGACAGGGGATGGCCCAGCACCGCCTCCACCGCCTCAGAGAACGCGTGGTAATGGGTGCGGCTGGGGTCCCGCAAAAGCGTGCCATCGATGTCGAAGAGATACGCGTCGCACGTGTCCCAGCGAAACTGGTTGCGTACCGCGATGCGGCCGCCGGGAACATCTGCAAAGCTAAGGGCGGTCTCGTGCTGTATGGCTGCTTGGGGCAAAATGTGCGACGGCTCCGGCTATGAAGAACGCAGAATCTGCTTCTGCTCGACTACAGGACGCGCGCTGCGCACCGGGCGCTTGAGGCCGGAGCGAATTTGCGCCGGATCGAGATGAAGCTCCGCTATCGTGCGGCTGAGCGTATTGCGGTGCATGCCCAGCTCACGAGCGGCCTTGCACTGGTTACCGCGGTGATGCGACAGGACCTCCAGGATAAAGCGCTTCTTGAACTCGCGGACAGCTTCGTCATAGGTGATACCACCAGCGTGCATTTGGCTCACTAAGCTATCCAGTTCGCGTTTCACCGAATCCTCTTTCTTCGCTCCCGGTCTGTACCGGCATCGTTTTTCAGACTGCTGTTTTCTCTAAATAGTTTCAGCACCGTTTGGCTGCATGCCACGGAATATGCGGAAACCGCGGCGGACGCGTTCACCCAGATCCGTGGGTAGAAAGTTCGCGCTCCCCCGGGCACCACTGACGAAATAAGGCGCCAACTGCGACCGCTCCAGCCAGGGCTGCCTCGGAAAAAACGCCAGCATGGCTGTGACGGCGAGCATCACCAGAAGATACCCCTTTATCGCTCCGAATGCACCACCTGCGAGACGATCCATCCATCCCAGGCCGACGCGGTGAAACAAAGACCGCAACATCCTGCCAATGAGCGACGCCGCGATCATGACGGCGACGGCGACCAGCACAAAGGCGGTGGCCCCGGCGATGGTGGGCGACGCGATGAAGCGGCCCAGGAAGGCGGCAACTCCGGTGTAGTACATAGCCGCAATGAGCACGCCTGCAATCAGACCGGCGAGCGAAAACACCTCAACGAAAAAGCCGTGGACGAAGGCGGTCACGATCGAGATCGCAAGGATGGCAACAATTATCCAATCGACTGGCGTCATCGTCGGCTCCGTTAGAGTTCCAGCTCTTTGCCGGTGAGGAGGCGATAGGCGTCCAGATACTTTCGCTGCGTCTTCGCAACGACATCGTCCGGCAGAGAAGGCGCCGGGGCCTGTTTGTTCCAGCTTATTTTTTCCAGGTAGTCGCGAACGAACTGCTTGTCGAACGAGGGCTGGGGTCCACCGGGAGTGTACTCGGCAGCGGGCCAATAGCGGGACGAGTCGGGTGTGAGCACCTCGTCGGCCAGCACGATGCCGTCGGGGGTGACTCCGAATTCGAACTTGGTATCGGCAAGGATGACCCCGCGCTCTGCCGCGTAGGTGGCCGCCCTAACGTAAATGGCGAGGCTGAGACCTTGCAGCTTCGCGGCTGCGGGCTCGCCGATGCGCGTGGTCATTTCATTGTAGGAGATGTTCTCATCGTGCTCGCCGTGCAGGCTCTTCGACGCGGGAGTAAAGAGGGGCAGGGGCAGCTTATCGGATTCTTTCAGGCCTTTGGGAAGAGCAATGCCGCAGATGGAGCCGCGGGCCTGGTAGTCCTTCCAGCCGGAGCCGGAGAGATAGCCGCGCACCACGCATTCGACGGGAAACATCTGCGCGCGCTTGACCAGCATGGAGCGGTCGCGCAACTCGCCGGCATAGGGCTGAAGGGACGCGGGAAACTCGCGAGCATCCGCGGTGATGAGGTGATTCGGCACCAGATCGCGCAGCAGGTTGAACCAGAAAAGCGAGAGCTGCGTGAGGATCTTGCCCTTGCCGGGAATGCCGGTGGCGAGCACGTGGTCGAAGGCGGAGATGCGGTCAGTGGCGACCAGCAGCAGGGCGTCGCCGACGGCGTAAAGGTCGCGGACCTTGCCGCGGGCGAGGAGCGAAAGCCCCGGCAAATCGGTATGGATAAGTGTCTGCAAAGAGAGAGAGGTGCCTGAAACGGAGGTGACTGTACCGATTTTGCGGACGCAGCCTCGCTTTGTCAACGGCGTTCGCGGAGCGTTGATTTTGTCGACGTTTTGTGTCCAGAAAGAGGCGCATTCAGACGCAATTAAGCACGAATCTGCATCGCTAGGGGGCCTTCAGTTGACATTTGGGGGAGGCCGCTCGGTCGGGGTTAAAACCGAATCCCCACCCTAGCTTTCGCTAGTATGGGGAACCCAAGATCGGTTCCCCGGGCTGTTCAGGCGATGGCGCGGCGGGGGGTGTCGCGTTCGGCGCCGCCCATGCGGACGGAGACCAGTTTGGAAACGCCGGGCTCCTGCATGGTGACGCCGTAGATCATGTCGGCGGCGGTCATCATGCGTTTGGAGTGGGTGACCATGACGAACTGGGTGTCGCGGGACATGCCCCGGAGCCGTTCGGCCAGGCGGCCGACGTTGGTCTCGTCCAGCGGGGCGTCGACTTCATCCAACACGCAGAAAGGGCTGGGCTGGTACTGAAAGATGCCGACCAGGAGCGAAAGGGCAGTGAGGGCCTTTTCACCACCGGAGAGCAACAAGACGCTTTGCAACTTCTTGCCCGGAGGCGAGGCCACGATGTCGATGCCGCTCTCGGCAACATTTTCTTCATCCGTGAGCTTCATGAAGGCCTGACCTCCGCCGAAGAGGCGGGTAAAGGTGTGGGCGAAGTTTTCGTTGATGCGGGCGAAGGCCTCTTCGAACTTGGTGCGCGAGATGCCGTCGATCTCCTTGATGGTGGACTGGGTGTTGTCGATGGAGTCAAGCAGGTCCTTGCGCTGGGTTTCGAGGAAGGTATGACGCTCGGCGGTCTCGTTGTATTCCTCAAGGGCCATCATGTTGACCGGACCCATGGCCTCCATCCTGCCTTTAAGGCTGCGGCAGGCATCGTCCTCGGCTGCGAGCGGTTCGGCTTCGAGGCAGGATAGCTCTTCTGTCCGGAGGGCGGCAGCCTCAATGCTGAGATCGCTGATGCAGGTAGCTTCGAGATGTTCGAGCTCGGCGGAGAGCTTGGCGGCCTGGGCGGCACGGCTGGAGCGGCGGTCGCGCAGCGCGTCGGTCTCGGCGCGCAGGATTTTGAGGTGCGCCTCACTTTCATGGAGCGCAACGCGCAGCAACTTGGCCTCTTCGGTCCACTGGGCCGCCTCGCGCGAGGCCTGCTCGCGCAGTTCGCCGAGCTGCTGTTGCTGTTGGGCGAGTTGCGCGTTCTCTTCGGTGCGCTGCTGCTGTTCCGCGGCGGCGGCGGCGAGTTGCTGCTCCAGTTGCGCCACGCGGCGGCCGAGGTCGGCGAAGAGGCGATCGATGCGCGCGAAGGAGGCCTCAGCGCCGCGCTTCCGCTCTTCGAGACCGGCGAGTTGGGCGACGGCCTGCGACGCTGCCTGCTGGCGTTCTTCGCGCGCCACGCGAAGCTGGGCGAGCTCACCTTCGAGGGCGAACTGGTGGGTTTCAGCGGCGGCGTGCTCCTCGGTGAGGCGAGCCGCCTCATCGCGCCGGGACTCGATGAGGGACTGCCGGGCGGCGCGCTGGTCTTTGTTGCGGGCCGCTTCGATGGTCCAGTCCTGGGCGCGGCGTTCGACACGCTTGACCTCGGCCTCCATCTGACGGAGGGCGGCGCTGTGGTTGGCGCTTTCGCGTTCGGCGGCGCGGCGTTCTTCACTCTTGCTTTCGACGGAGCGGTTGAGCTCGGAGAGCAGACGAGCGAGCGCGGCCGCGTTGGTCTCGGTCTGAGCAAGCTCGTTCTCCACCGCTTCAAGTTTCTTCTGGGTATCGCGCAGCTCGCGCTTGATGGCGAGCGGGCCTTCGGCGCGCGGCTTGCCACCCGTGACCGTGACGTTGTGAAAGCACTCGCCCGAAGGCGCGAGGAAGAAGGCCTGGGGATGTTCGAGCGCCAGGGTGCGGGCGGTCTCGGCATCGGGCGTGACGTAGCCCTCGCGCAGCTTGGGCAGGATGGCTTCAAGCGAGGTGCCGAAGCCGTCGAGCACGCGGATGCAGTCCTTCAGGCGGACGATGCCGTCACGGCGGGTGTACTCGCCGGTGGGATCGACGGCGGCGAAGGAGAACTTGGCCTGCGAATCCGTCGGATGGACGAGGAAGGTAGCGCGGCCGTCGACGTCGGTCTTGAGCAGGCGCATGCCTTCCTCGGCGGCGTGCCAGCTTTTGACCACGATGTAGTTGAGCTCGTCGCGGAGAAACTCGTCGACGACGTTCTCGTACTGGCCGTCGACTTCGAGGAAGTCGGCGAGCGTGCCGACGGAAGCGAGGCTGGCGCCGACATCGTTTGGCTGATGGTTGGCGCGAAAGAGCTTGCGCACCGTGTCGGTGGAGTAGCTGTGCTCGCGGATGAGGTTGTCGAGGGAGTTGCGGCGGCCGGTGAGCGTGGCCTTCTCGGCGCGCAACTGATCGCCGCGGCGGCGGGCTTCCTGCTCTTCGCGACGCTTCGCATCGGCGTCGGCGCGCAAGCCAAGGATCTCGGCTTCCAGCCGCTGGAGGGTGTCGGAGACGGACTCGAAGTGCAGCGAGGCCTGACCGCGCTCCGCGCCCAGCGCTGCGAGATCGCGGGCGGCGGAGTCCATCTCAACACCGAGACGCTCGGCTTCGCGGTCGAGCGCGACCAGCGACTCTTCGGCCTGGGCGATGCCATTGCGGGCGGTGCCGGCCTGCGCAAGCAACTGCATGGCGCGGCGGCGCTCGGCTTCGAGGCGTCCTTCCGCGGCAGCGACGGAACTTGCGGCTTCGCGCGCCTGAAGATTCTGCGCGTTGGCCTGCTCACGGAAGCCCGCAGCCTCTGCCGCGGCAGTTTCAAGGAAGCTGCGGTGCTGCTCTCGCTCGGCCTTGAGTCCTTCTACCTGATCGCGTGTCTGGGCAAGCTCGGCAGCGCCGGCTGCGGTGCGGGCTTCCAGATCGTGGATGCGCTCGCTGTTACTGTGTTGGCGGGTGGATGCGCGTTCCAGTTCAACAGCGGCCTGGTTGGCGCGTGCGCCGGATTCTTTGGCGCTGGCATCCAGCGCATATCCGCGCTCGACACCGGCGGCGTGCTCGGCGTCGAGCGATTCGACCTGTGCGGCGGCGTTGTCGATCTGGCCAGTGAGCGCGGCGATCTCAGCCGCGTGCGCAGCGCCTTCGGCATCCATGGCGTGCAGTTTGCTCGCGAGCACGACGCGCAGACGGCTGCGCAGTTCGTCGCGCAGCGCGCCATAGCGCTCGGCCTTAGCGGCCTGGCGCTTGAGCGAGTTCATCTGCCGCGTGACCTCTTCAAAGATGTCGTTGACGCGGGCGAGGTTCTGCTTGGCCTGCTCCAGTCGCAACTCGGCGAGACGCTTTTTGGTTTTGAAGCGGGTGATGCCGGCGGCCTCTTCGATGATGGCGCGGCGGTCGTGCGGCTTGGAGCTGAGCAGTTGCCCGATGCGCTCCTGCTCGATGATGGCGTAGCTCTCCGGCCCCAGGCCGGTGCCCATGAAGATGTCCTGAATATCGCGCAGGCGGCAGAGCTTGCCGTTGAGCAGGTATTCGCTTTCGCCGGTGCGGAAGAGGCGGCGCGCGACAACGATCTCTCCGGCGCGCGCGGGGGTGCGCTGGAATTTGCGGCGGCGGATCTTGAGGACAACTGCGCCTTCAGCCGCGTTTTCGGCGGTGGCGTCTTCGGGTGCGCTGTCTTCAGGTGTGGAGTCGGCGTCGTCGGATACGGGTGAGTCTTCGCCGTCCTCAAGCAGAGGGCCGGGCTGGACCTGGGCGATGATCTCTTCAGTCTCAGCGGCGCGCGCTTCCCGATTGTCGATTTCGTTCCAGTCGGCTTCGGTGGCGGGCTCGTCGCCCATGGAGATCTCGGGTTCAGATTCACGGAGCAGAGGGCCTTCGCCGTACGCGTCCGGATCGATGAGAGTGAGCGAGACCTCCGCCATGCCCAGGGCCTTACGTTCACGGGTGCCGGCGAAGATGACATCTTCCATCTTTGCACCGCGCAGCGTGCGGGCGGACTGCTCACCGAGAACCCAACTGACGGCGTCAAGGATGTTGGATTTGCCGCAGCCGTTGGGACCGACGACGACGGCGAGTCCCTGGCCGGGGAGGGTCACCTCCGTGCGGTCGCAGAAAGACTTGAAGCCGAGGATCTGGATCTTTTTCAGCTTGAGCATGGTGCCTGCCTTCGGTGCTGCGGTCCCACCGCCACGACGCTCGTCGTGCGCGGCGAAACCTGGGGGAGCTGCCCGGATGCCGCATGTACTTGTTAGGTTAGGACGAATGGTAAGGGAGTGGGGAAAGGGAATCAACATGGATACCCCAACATGTTGTGGATAAGGCGGGGAGAAACCGGATTTAGGGAGATACGCGGCTTCAGGGGAACGCAGATGCTTCGACTCCGTCCCAGGATGACGGAGTGGTGGTCGTGGGTGCGCCTGCGGCGCATGAGGCCCACCCTTTGCGCTCTGAGGATGCGAAGTAATTGGAAGATGTGTGATGCGCAAAGAATGGGGCACCCGGGTTGTGGTAGATCCCACCGTTTGCTCCGCTCACGATCGGCCACCTGGATGCTGCACGCCCGTCAGGGTTTGGTGGTGGGGCGCATGAGGACTTCGCTGACGAAGGACTGCGCGGGTTGCTGCACCAGCAGCGCCACGACATCGGCGACGTCAGAAGGCTGCAGCCTGCGCGCGGCCTTCGCGTCATCCTGACCACCGCTGCCGAAGTGAGTATTAACCGACCCAGGCGCGACGACGGAGACGCGGATGTGGTGCTGGCGCAGCTCTTCCGCGACCGAATAGGTGAGGCCGTTCAGGGCCCACTTGGATGCGGCGTAGGCGGCGCCGTTGGGCAACGGGTTCTTGCCGGCGAGCGAGGAGATGTTCACGATGTGGCCGCTCTGCTGTTCGATCATGAGCGGAGCGAAGGCGCGGATGAGCAGGTAGGGCGCGCGCAGATTGGTGCCGAGGATGCGGTCGAAGGAGGCGGGCTCCGTCTGGTGGAGCGGATGGCCGAGTTCGCCGACGCCGGCGCAGTTGACGAGGATGTCGCAGCGGCCTTCGCGCTGGCAGACGTCCACGGCGAGTCTGTCGATGGCGTTGTCGTCGAGCAGATCGCAGGGTACGGAGCGGGCGCTGCCACCCCGCTGCGCGATCGCGCTCGCGACTGCCTGGAGCGCGCTTGCATCCCGGGCGGTGAGGACGACGGATGCGCCGAGCGAGGCCAGACGTTCGGCGATGGCGCGTCCAATGCCGCGCGCGGCTCCGGTGACTAGGGCGAGATTGCCGCCAAGGGAATTGGTCGCGGGCGAACTTGCTGAGGTGGAAGAGGCGTGAGGCATGCGGTCGGGCTCTCCTTCAGGGACACGCGCCGAAACACGCGGCCCGCGAGCAAAACGAATGGTCATAAGGTGGGATGCATGCGCTGCCGCCGGGTAACGCGAGACGGCGGCAGCGCATCTAGACTGCGAGGCGGGGTTGCGGGGGCGGGGGTTTGGGGACGGATTTGTGCGGGATGCGAAGCACATTGGCGGTGCTCTTGCCGGAATGCCTCGCGATTTCTATAATCCAGCCACGTCGCCTCCGGTTACATTCAACGAGCAGTCCGGCTCCCTCTCGTGAAGAGGGGTCGCCGGGCGAAGCAAGGCCGCGGGCCAGCAAGGCTGCGCCGCGAGTGTGAATACAGACCGGTGTTTGCTGCACTTTATCCAGGATTGTTCTCTAGGAGCGTTCGATGAAAACGATTGCCATAGCTTCCTTGCTGGCTGTAGCCACAAGTACCCTTTGCGCCACACCAGCGGTGTGGGCGCAGACCACTGCACAGCCAGGACAAGCTGCTGCTCAACCGGCGGGACAGGCCGCGCCGGGGCAGCAGATCACAATTAAAGATCCAGCCGAGTACAACGACTATTCGAATGCGATCAGCCAATCGTCGCCGGCGGCGAAGGCCGCGGCGATCGAAGCGTTTCTGACCAAGTATCCGAACTCGGTGGTGAAGCAGGACATGCTGGAGCAGTTGATGACGGCGTACCAGCAGGCGAACAACCTGGACAAGACAGTGGATGCGGCAAACCGGCTGCTGCAGCAAGCGCCGAACAATCTGCGGGCATTGGCGATTTACGTATATATCAAGAAGTCGCAAGCGGCGGGGAAGACGACGCCGGCTGACGCACAGCCGCTGCTGGACGATGCCGCGGCCAAGGCGCAGACGGGGCTCACCGCTCCCAAGCCGGCCAACATGCCGGACGCGGACTACCAGAAGCTGAAGGCGGCGACGACGCCGATCTTCTACAGCGCCATTGCGCTGGATGACGAGAACAAGAAGGACTACGCCGGCGCGGTGGACAGCTTCCGCAAGGAATTACAGAACGTGGATCCGGCGTCGACGCAGAGCGGACCTTCGCTCAACGATACCTATCTGCTGGGTCAGGCTTACGCGCAGCAGACGCCTCCGGACCTGAAGAACGCGATCTGGTTTCTGACGCGCGCAGCGGCGTACGCCCCGGCGGCAGCGAAGCCGCAGATCGAGCAGGCGGCCGAGTATTACTACAAGAAGTTCCACGGCAGCATGGACGGATTTCCGCAGGTGCAGCAGCAGGTGACCACGTCGGTGGTGCCGCCGGACAGCTACAACCCCACGGCCGCGCCGCCGCCGCCTTCGCCGGCCGACCAGGCCGCTAAGGTGGTCGCCTCGACGCCGGACCTCAAGACGCTGAGTCTGGGGGACAAGGAGTTCATCCTGTTCAATGGCAAGCCGGAGGACGCCGAGAAGGTCTGGGCGACGCTCAAGGGCGTGGTCGCACAGGTGCCGGGCAAGGTGGTTTCGGCGACGGCAGATTCGGTCCAATTGGCGGTCACCCCGGACGCGCAGGGATCGAACACCGCGGACTTCACCATCAACATGAAGGAGCCGCTCAAGGAGGTTCCGGCGATCGGCTCGACGGTGACATATACGGCGAAGTTCGACTCGTATACGCAGAACCCGAAGATGATCACGTTGACGGAAGGTACGCCGCCGGCGCCGGCGCGCGCACCGGTGCCCCATCGCCGGCCTGCTCGCTAGGGATCTGTAACAGCCATTGGAGCAAAAGAAAAGAGCGGCCCTGGCCGCTCTTTTCTTTTTGATGCGGTGACGCTTTCGCTAGCAGAGGGTGGGCCGTCTGCTGGAAGGGCTACGTGCCGCTATTTCTGGCTGGGCGGCCGCGCGACTTGACTGGAAACGTCGGGCGGAAGCGAGCGGTTGCGGTTCTTGAGCCATTCGAGGGTGATGCTCTTGCTGGCCTTTTTGCTGGCCATTTCATCGAGGTCGGGCATGAAGATCTCCAGGCCGGCTTGCGCGGTGATTCGGGTGTAGCCGTTGACGAGCTGGGCCTGATAGTTGACGAGGTCGAGGTCGAACCAGGGATCTTTGGAAGCGTCGATCATGGTGAGGTCGACGTGATGCATGGTGAGCTTGCCGAAATCGATGGTGCCGTTTCTGAGGCGGAGAAAGTTGTGCCACTGCGCGAGGGTAGCCTTGTCATCCGGCGCATTGCCGTAGATGACTTCGATGTCCGGAACGTGGACGCGCACAGAGGTGAGTAGACCGTGGATGTGCGGTGGGGGCAGCAGCTTTTGCGTATCGAAGAAGATGTCGTTGCCGGCGATCTGGATGCCGGGCGTATTGCTCGCCTGTACCAGATCGGAGAGTTCGACGTGAAAATGGCCGAGAAGGCCTTTGACGGGAATCTTCAGCACGTCCAGCTTGTTGACGTGGAACTGCACGCGACCGTCAGGGGTGGAGGAGAGTGTACCGATCAGCTCAATGGGAAGGGGAACGATCTTGTGTACCGTGCCGCGCAGCTTGAGCTGGTCGCCATCAGGCTGGATGGAGATGTTCTTGAGCGGAGCGCTGGCCGGTGAGCTGGTGTTGAGATAGTTGCTGATGTCTCCGATGTTGGCGCGGATGACGCCCTTCTGAATCTCCAGGACGAAGGAATCGGGGTCGTCAAAGGACGGATTGACTTGCTTACGGGTACGGAGCATCAGCCCGCGGATCCAGACGATGTAGATGCGGAAGTCGGGACCTTTGCGCAGCAATAGATTGTGCGCATAGACGAGAGTGGGCTGGAGTGTATCGGCTGCGGGTGCGCTGGCGGTTGCATGGGGGCCGGACGCAGTGGCGGCAGAGGCGGGCGGGGGAGCAGGGGCCTTCGATCGCGCATGCCAGAGCAGCCAGCATACACAGAGCACGACAAAGATGGTGGTGGCGAGAAGGGCAAGGCGCGGGCGGGTCACTGCGTCATTCTAGTTGTTAGAGCGCCGGGAAGCCGAGTTATCCGTCGCACCCTGGGCCCACCCTTGTATGGGTATCCCGCTCGGTATGGGCAACCCCGGGTGCGCGATGCAGTTACGCGATGCAGTTATTCGGTGCGGAGGGCGCGCATGGGCTCGATCGAGGCGGCTTTGCGGGCCGGGATAAGGCCGGCCAGGAGGGCCAGCAGCGTGAGCGCCAGCACGACAACGGCGAAGACCTGGGGGTCGCTGCCGGAGATGCCGTACAACTGGCTCTGGAGCAGGTGAGCGAGCGCGGCGGCAAGGGGGAGTCCCAGCACGATGCCGAGCCCGGCCATGCGGAGGACCTGCCGCATGACCAGGCGGACGACCTGGCCACGGTCCGCGCCGAGGGCCATGCGGATGCCGATCTCCTGGGTGCGCTGGGCGACGGAGTAGGCGAGCACGCCGTAGAGTCCCAGTGCAGCGAGCAAGGCGGCGAGTGCGCCAAAGGCGACAGATAAGTTGGAGATGAGGCGGTCCTGAAAAAGGCCGGTGTCGATGTGCGCCTGCATCGATTCGAGATGCCGGACGGGCAGGTTGGGGTCGACGGCCGCGACGGAACGGCGGATCGCATCGGCGGCACCGGCGGGATCCTGGGTAGTGCGGAGATAGAAGGAGGCTGGGCGTGCCTCTTCACTCTGGTCCAACGGCAGGTAGAAGAAAGGCTTGGGCAGGTCGCGGAGGCCCTCGGTCTTGACTTCGGCAACGACGCCAACGATCTCCGTATCGGGTGAAGTGCCCTGCGGGCAGTGGAAGCAGAACATGTGTCCCAGGGCGGCGCGAGGGTTGCCGAAGAAGCGAGTGGCAAAGCTCTGACTGACGATGCCAACCTTGTGGCCGCCGAGGTGATCGGAGACGGCGAAAGCACGTCCGGCGAGCAGCGGGATCTGCATGGTAGAGAAGAAGCCGGAGCTGACGGTGTCCATGTTCAGGTCCAGGTCTTCACCCTGCGGGGGCACATAGCCGGCGATGGAGACGTCGCCGCCCTGAGCGTCACCGCTGAGCAGCGAGATGGAACCGTACGCGACGCTGCGGACGCCAGGTTGCCGGCGCAGCACGTCACCCAGGCGCTGATATTCGGCGCGGCTTGCCGAGGCGTCCCGGCCGAGCAACTTCGCGTCCACATCGAAGGTGAGCAGGTGATCGGCACGGAAGCCCGGTTGGACCGCCTGCATGTTGTAAAGGGTGTGCGCGAAGAGGCCGGCGACCACCAGCAGAACCAGGCTGAGCATGACCTCAGCCGAAACCAGGACGCTGCGCAGACGCGAGCCGCCGCCTTTGACCGCGTTCGATTGCTGATGGAGCGCCGTGGTCAGGTCAATCCTCGCGCCGGCGAAGGCGGGCGCCACGCTGAACAGGAGCGTGGTGACAAGAGTGAGAAGGATAGTGAAGCCGAGCACGCGTGGATCGAGATGTGCCGAGAGCGCGCCGGTCAGCTCGGTCTCGGCGGGAAAGGAGCCGATGAGCAGATGGGAGCCGAGTTGGCCGAGGGCCGCGCCGAGCACGGCGGCAATCGCGCCCAGCAGCAGACCTTCGAGCAGGGATTGGCGGAAGAGTTGCCGGGTGGTTGCGCCGAGCGCTCCGCGCACCGCCATCTCGCGACGGCGGCCGGCGCCCCGCACCAGCAGCAGGTTGGCCACATTGCCGCATGCGATCAGCAGAACGGCGAGCACCATGCCCATGAGCGCGGTAAGCGGCGTGCCGAAGTCATCGCGCAGCATGGGCAAACCCTGAGCGCCGCTACGAAGGAAGAGGTGCGAGTCCAGATACTGCTGATCGAAGTGGGGTGAGCGATGGTGGACTTGCTGGAGAGCCGATTGGCGGACGGAGCGCCAGGTAGGGGCCATGGCGGCTTCGGCCTGCGCCAGCGAGACGCCGGGTTTGAGGCGCGCCAGCACGTTCATCCAGCGCTGATTGGGATTGTCGAGGAAGTCCTTGCGGCCGCCGAGGGCAGTCTCCATGGCCATGGGCACGAAGAGCGCCGGAGTCTCCTCCGGGTCCAAGCCGGTGTATCCGGGGGCTGCAACGCCAACCACCTGGAAGGGCTGGCCGTTCAGATGGAGGGTGGTGTCCAGAATGGCGGGATTGCCCCCAAAGCGGCTCTGCCAATAGCCGTAGCTGAGAACGGTGTAGGGATTGCCGGCGCGCTGGGCGTCGTCGGCGGGGGTGAGCAGCCGGCCGAGGGCCGGGCGCATGCCGAGGACATCGAAGTAGTTGCCGGAGACGATCTCTCCCCAAGTTTGCTCGGTGTGATCCTGGCCCGCGATGGCCAGCATGACGGGTGCGCTGCCGAGTACGCCTTCGAACACCGGATTATGGGCCTGAAGCGCGCGATAGCCGAGATAAGAGAAGTAGAGCTTCTCATCGCCATGGGAGTGGAGGCCGCCGGATTCCGCATGGGAGTGCTCCGAGAGCAGGACGAGCGCATCCGGGTTGCGGACTGGGAGGCTGCGCAGCATCACCTGATCGAAGATGGAGAATACCGCCGTGTTGACGCCAATGCCGAGCGCGAGCGTGACGACAGCGACCAGCGCGAAGCCGGGGCTCCTGCGCAACTGACGCAGTGCGTATCGAAGATCCTGCAGGAAGAGCGGCATCGAGGGTGTCTCCATTGTTTGCGTGGTTGCGCAGGGCGGCTGTAGTGGCCGAGTTGGTACCAGGTATGGTCATGCATGCTTCGGGCCAGAGCGATTTTGACGCGAAGCTAGGGAAACAGGGGATACTTGCGGAATTGCGATTCGGGGGGAGTGTTCGGATTCAGAATGTAGCGTTCGGAAATGAACAGGGGACTGGTCCGGTCAGGATAGGGCACCCGGCAACGGGCGCACCAGGGCGGCGAAGGTGGCGACGTGGCGCTGGACGACGGCGGCTCCCTGGCGTCGCTCGGCTGCACTGGCAGCGTTGTTGTAGAAGAGGAAGCGCGCGGTGATGAGGGGCGCGACGAAGGCGAAGGCGAGATCGCGTGGATGGAGCGAAGGGCGGACCTCACCTCGCTGCTGCCAGCGGGTAAGCTGTGCCGCGAGGATATCCAGAGCAGTGGAGACGCCGCTCATCAACTGCTGGCGCTTTTCGCCGCGACGCTCGAAGGACTCGCGCAGCACGATGCTGGTGGAGGCGCGCGCATCCTTGTTGGTCCAGGCGGCGAGGGCGCGCCGGGCCAGCATGGCGAGTTCCTGCTCGAGCGGATTGGATGGGTCGAGCCGCGCGGCGATGTGGGCGATGACGGCGGGGCCCGCTTCATGGAAGAGCTCGTCGTATGCCGCCTGCTTGCTGGTGAAGTGGGCATAGAAGGCGCTCTCCCGCAAGCCCAATGAGCCGGTGATGGCGCGGATGGAGGCGCCGGCGAAGCCGTGTTCGGCAAACTGCCGCCGCGCGGCTTCGAGGATGCGCTTGCGTGCGCTGGAGGGCGGCTTGCCGCCGCCGTCGTGATGGAGCCGAGAGGCGGTCACGCGAGCGCGACCCGATGAAGATACGCGGCGAGTTGCGCGCTGGGTTCGAGCTTGCCGCGATAGCCAACGTAGCCATCGGGACGAACCAGGATGAGCTTGCTCGCTGTGCCGAGAAGCTTCCTCGCGACGTCATCGAAACCGGCGGTATGCAGGGTAAGCGTGTCGGCATCGAGAGAAGGAGCAGGCGCCGCGGGGCTATCGGGACCCCGGAGGACGAGCGCGAGGTGGCGGGCGGCGTGCCAGCCGGTTAACAGGGTTGGATGCGCCGGGGCATCTATCGAATTGGGGGTGAGCGTGAGGTCGGGCATGCGGTCGCCGGCGCGCAGGGCGCCGTCA
>JBPCNO010000039.1:0-12952 GCA_051001135.1 Acidobacteriaceae bacterium | reverse complement strand
CTGGGCAAGCTGGTGCTGGATCATGAGCAGAGTCAGGATCTGGCGGTAGAGCCGGGCGACGTGATCACCATTTTTTCTCAGGCAGACATCCACGTGCCCCAGTCGCAGCAGACCAAGCTGGTGCGCTTGGAGGGCGAGGTGGTGCATGCCGGGTACTACAGCGTCGGTCCTGGAGAGACCCTGCGGCAGGTGGTGGAGCGGGCGGGCGGCCTGACACCGGGCGCCTATCTGTTTGGCGCCGAGCTGACGCGCGAATCGACGCGCGTGGCGCAACAGCAGCGGCTCGACGACTACGTTGCCCAGTTGGAACTGGAGGTAGACCGTGCCAGCGCCTCCACCTCGGCCGGTGCGCTCTCCGCCCAGGATCAAGCTGCGGCTTCCACCTCATTGGCAGCTTCCCAGGTACTGGTGACGCGGCTCCGCCAGTTGCGTGCAAGCGGCCGGATCGTGCTCGATATTTCTCCCGGGGCGTATCAGGTTTCCAGTCTGCCGAATCTGCCGCTGGAAGATGGCGATCGCTTTATCGTGCCTTCGGCGCCCTCCAGTATCAACGTGGTCGGCGCCGTCTACGATCAAAACTCGTTTCTCTTCACGCGGGACCGGCGCGTGAACGGCTATCTCCGCTCGGCCGGCGGAGCGAACCGCAATGCGGACCCCAAGCACGCGTTCGTCATCCGTGCGGATGGGTCGGTGATCAGCCGGGAGGCCGCGAGCGGTCTCTGGGGCAATACCTTCGACCAGGTGCGGATGAATCCTGGAGATACCATCGTGATGCCGGAGAAGGTCTATCGCGGTTCGAGCATTCGCAATATCCTCGAGTATTCGCAGCTCTTCTCGCAGCTTGCTTTGGGCGCCGCATCCCTCGGCATAATCACCAATTTCTGAGGATGAACGCGTGACCCAACTTCAAACCCGGCTGACCGATGCCCCGCTCTCTCAGGGCAGGCAACTGGATTTATTTGATGTGCTGCTGATCTTCGCGAGACAGAAGTGGCTGCTCTTCTTCTGGACAGTCGGCGGAGCCCTGCTCGGGCTGTTCTTCCTGCTGCAGCAACCGAAGCTGTTCCGCGCTACGGCGATCATCATGCCGCCGCAGCAGGAGCAATCCAGTTCGGCGCTGATGGGCCAGATCGGTGCACTGGCCGGACTTGCGGGCGGGGGTGGCGGGCTGGGTCTGAAGAATCCTGCAGATCTTTACATCGGCCTGCTGATGAGCCGCTCCGTAGGAGATGACCTGGTGAAGCGCTTTCACCTGACCGACGCGTATGGGATCAACAACAAGAATGCGGCTGCCGGGACGCTGGCAAAGCGCTCCAAATTTGTTGCCAGCAAGGACGGATTGATCTCCATTTCGGTTGAGGACAAGAGCCCGAAGCGATCCGCGGCCCTGGCCAGCGGCTACATCGACGAGCTGTTCCGGCTGAACAACCGGCTGGCCATCGGCTCGGCCTCACAACGGCGGCAATTCTTCGATCAGCAGCTTGCGGCGGAAAAGGACAGGTTGGCGGATGCCGAGGTGGCGTTGCGCGAGACCCAGGAGAAGACAGGCGTTCTGACGCTGAGCGGGCAGACGCAGACGGTCATCGGGGCTGAGGCCATGATGGAGGCGAATATCTCCAACCACGAGGTCCAGCTTGCGGCGGCAAGGGCCGGATCGACGGAACAGAATCCGGAAGTGGTGCGGCTGAGCAGTGAACTTGCCGGCCTGCGCTCACAACTCGTGGCCATGCAGAAGAGTCAGACGGCTGCGTCCGGAGGCATGACGCAAGCGCAGTTACCGGCTGCGGGGCTGGAGTACATACGGAAGGAGCGTGACGTACAGTATCACCAGACGCTGTTCGAGCTGTTGGCGAGACAGCTTGAGGCAGCCCGGATCGATGAGGCAAAGGCGAGCCCCGGCATTCAGGTGGTCGATCAGCCGCAGGTGCCGGAATTGAAATCGTGGCCGTCTAAGGCGCTCTTTCTGCTGGTGGGCACGCTTGTCGGATTCGTGTGCGGGTGCATCCGCTGCACCATGGTTTTTCTGTACAGCTATGCCGATACTGACCCGCAGCTTCACGGGAAATTCAGAGCGGTCAAGCAGGCGTTGCGCCTCCGCAGCTAGGGATTCCGGAGGGTGGAAGCAGCGTGAGATCCGGTCCTTTGCAGCGCACAATCCGCATTCTCGCGGTCGTGGTCCTTTACAAACAACGGGCAGACGAGTCCCCGACTTTGCGGGCGTTGCTTCCGCGACTCGGAACCGTAGCCGGGCTGGATATCCGGTTCGTCCTGTTTGACAACGGGCCTGAGCCCGCCGAACCTACGTCCCTTGCAGCCGGTGTCGAGTACCATGCGGCGGATCGCAACGAGGGGCTTGCGGGTGCTTATAACTACGGACTGCGGCAGGCTGTGACAGGGGGATACGAGTGGCTGCTGACCCTCGATCAGGACACGGAGCTGCCTGCGCATTTTCTCCAATCGATGCGCGACGCAGCGGAGGAGCTCAGCGATGATGAAAGCATCGCCGCCATCGTCCCGCATTTAGTGGACGCGGGCATGCCGGTATCGCCGGTCAGAGTTCGTTTTGCACGCATCACGCCCATTCCCGCCGGATTTAGCGGAGTACCGGATGGCGAAGCACGCGCCTTCAATTCGGCGGCATTGCTGCGGGTGTCAGCGCTCCAGGAACTGGGTGGCTTCAACCCCTGTTTCTGGCTCAGCTTTCTCGATGGATGGCTACACCGTGAGTTCCACTTGCGGGGGAAGAAGATCTTCGTCCTGGGCAGTGTCCACTCGGAACACAAGCTCTCTCTGCTCAATTACCGGGAGCGGCTCTCTTTGGCGCACTTCCGCAATTTCCTCTCGGCGGAGTCGGCCTTCCATGATCTTTACTGCGGCCGATTGGAGGGAGTTCTCTACACCGCTCGGTTGGTGGGCCGCCTGGTCCATCAGGCGCAGCGCAAGGAGTCCCCCGAGATCCTCAAAATTACCTTCAGCAACCTGCTGCACCGGTTGACCACCTGGTCCCGGCAGCGACGGCTGGCGCGGTGGCGCGCCGATGCCGGTTGCGCCGCCGCCGGCTCGACGCATGTAGGCCTGGAAGACGCGGGGCGGCCATGATCCCGAAGCCTCGGCCACACATCCTGATCGTGGTGGTCCTCTATCGGACGGATTTTGCCGGCTCCGAGACACTGGCGGGTCTGGTCACCGCCTTCCGCGCCAACCCTGCGCTGCTCGACCGCATGGAGCTGCTGGTCTGGGACAACAGTCCCGAGGCCCTTACCGACCCCGAACTCCCGTTCGCCTTCACCTACCAGCACGCGGAGCGGAACGATGGAGTTGCCGGAGCCTATAACGCAGCGGCCAGGCTGGCGGAGCAGAGCGGCCACACCTGGATGCTGTTGCTCGATCAGGACACGGGCGTCACGGAGGAGTTCCTGCGCAGTATGGATTCCTACGGCCGGGAGCTGGCCGCGAACCAGAACATCGCGGCCGTCGTTCCGTTTCTCTATGCCGGCAGCTTCCAGCTCTCTCCGCGAAGGCTGGCCGTCCTGAATCATCCGCCGATCGCGTCCGGCAAGAGCTACATCGAGCGTCGCCGCATGTTCGCCGCCAACAGTGGCACGCTCATGCGGGTCTCCGCTTTGCGGCAGGTGGGCGGCTACAGTCTGGATTTCTGGCTGGATCACTCCGACATCTACGTCTTCCATCAGTTCCACCGGCACGGACTGGGGATATTCGTTGCGGCGGACCTGCGGCTGCAGCATCAGGTCGCCATGCTGGACTACGACCGTCGCATGACGCCGGAGCGTTACGGCAATTTTCTTGCCGCCGAAGCCGCATTCGATGCCATCCATAACGGCTACATGCAGCGCACGGTGCAGACGCTGCGGCTGCCGATCCGCGCCCTGCGGCAGCGGCGCTATCCCAACAAGGTCTATAGCCGGATGACGTGGAGAGCCTTTTGGCAGCGCGTCATCCGGCGCTCCAGATGGTGGGCGGATGCCCGGCCCGGCCGGCGAGACCTTCCGGGATGAGGATATTTTTCGATCACCAGGTGACCTCTCTGCAGGACGCCGGCGGGGTTTCCCGCTATCACTTCGAGCTGGTACGGGAGCTTGGACGCCGAACGGACGCGCGGGTCGAATACCTGCTGGGCTGGAATGCGTCCGTACTGCCCTTCCGGGAACTTGCCTCTCCCACGGTGCGCGTCCTGAGCCGGACTACATCGCTGCGGCCCGGAATTGCGCGCTATGGCTTGAACGCGCTGCTGACAAATGCGGTGGCGCCGCTGCGCGGGTGCTTCGATATCTATCACTCAACGTATCAACGCTGGGAGCCCGGGGTCCGCTACCGCCGTATGGTCGCCACCCATCACGACAGCACGCCGGAGCGCTTTCCCGAGCTATTTCCCGATGCCGCGGCAGTGATCGAGCGCAAGCGGCGGCTGTACCAGCGAGCGGATGCCATCCTATGCGTCTCCCAGGCGAGCCGTGCTGACCTTCTTCACTACTATGAAGTGGATCCAGGCAAGGTCGAGGTGGTCTACCACGGCTTCCGCCCGCTCGAGAGTGCGGGAGAAGACAGACATCCGCTGCAAGGCACACCCTATCTCCTGTATGTGGGTTCACGAGCCACCTACAAGAATTTTGAGGCTCTCCTCCGCGCGATGGCTTCCGGAGCGGTCCCGGAGAGCATGGCCCTGCTGGTGGCCGGCGGGGGACACTGGCTGCCCAAAGAGCTCGAACGGTTGCAAGCGCTTGGTCTCGAACGGCGCGTCACTCTTCTGCCCAGGGTTGAGGAGACGGAACTCGCCAATATGTATCGCCACGCCTCGCTCTTGGTGTATCCGAGCTTATACGAAGGATTTGGCTTCCCGCCCCTGGAGGCCATGAGTCTCGGCTGCCCGGTGCTGGTGAGCCGCACATCCTCCTTGCCGGAGATCTGTGGCGGCGCGGCCTTCTACTTCGATCCGGGAGACCATGCCGCGCTTGTCGATTGCCTCGCCTCCCTCCTTGCCGACGAGCGAGTGAGGCGGTCCAGGGTCGAACTTGGGCGAGCGCAGGTGGAGCGATACACTTGGAAGTCGGCAGCCGACGCCACCTTCGCTCTCTATTGCCGTTGTCTCGGCCGTGCTGACGGCTAACCTTATAGGTGAGCTCGACGAATTCCGGAGTTCTTGCATTGAAGAAGGTCCTGCTCCTCAACCAAACCTTTCATCCGGATGTCGTCTCGACCGCCCAGCATCTCACCAGTCTCGGAGAGGCTCTCGCTGCGAGGGGCGCAGAGGTGACGGCCCTCTCCAGCCGTCGCGCCTATGATGCGCCCGCCACGCGTTTCCCGCGGCGTGAGACCTATCGCAAGGTCAAGATCGAGCGGATCACCGCCACGGGTTTTGGCAAAGGCGCAAAATGGCGACGGATTCTGGACTTTGGGAGCTTCCTGCTGTCCATTACGATCCGGCTCATCTTCAGCCCCAAAGCGGATGTCATCGTCGCCTTGACCTCACCGCCGCTCATAGCGGCGCTGGCTGCCATATACAAACGATTGCGCGGGGCGAGATTCGTCTACTGGGTGATGGATTTGAATCCTGACGAGGCGCTGGCCGCGGGATGGCTCAAGCCCGGCCTGATCGCCTGGAGCCTGGAACGGATCTCTCGCTTCACCTTTCGATCCGCCGACGCCATCATCGTGCTCGATCGTTTCATGTACGCCAGGGTCTTGAGCAAGAACGTCGCACCGGAGCGCGTTCATATCCTGCCTCCGTGGTCCTTCGATGAGTACGTCTACTTCAATGCAGAGGGACGCGAACGGTTTCGCCGGCGCCACGGATTGACGGACAAGTTCGTGGTGATGTACTCCGGCAATCATAGCCCGTGCCATCCTTTGGACACGCTGTTGGACGCGGCGACGGCGCTTGCGAGCGACGACCGGTTTCGGTTTCTGTTTGTGGGCGGTGGAAGTGAGTACAAGAAGTTGCAGCAGACTGCGCAGCAGCGCCAGCTTAGCAACGTGCTCTTTCTTCCCTACCAGCCGCTGGAGTCGCTCTCGGACTCCCTGTCTGCGGCGGATCTGCAGACGGTGGTGATGGGAACGCGCTTCGTCGGGATCATCCATCCCTGCAAGCTCTACAGCATTCTGGCTGTCAACGCCCCGATTCTATCGATCGGCCCGGGCGAGAGCCATGTGACCGATGCGCTCGGAAATGCACGTTCCACCGCGTCGTTTATCCACATTGCTCCGGGGGATACCGAGACCCTCGTGGCATACCTGCAGGCCAGCCTGCAGCATTGGAGTCCTCAACAGGGGCGGCTGCAAAACCCCATCGTTCGCGACTTTGGCGCCGCCAGGCTGCTGCCGGAGATGGCCGACATCATTTTGCGTTAGGAGAGCCTCGATGCTGAGTCACCGGGCGCGAAACTGAGAAGTTTCTAAGCAATCCGGGCGCGGATGTGTGCTCGCAGTGAGCTCGGGAGCCCTTCTGCAGTGACTTCGAGCCGGGTTGCCTGGTGCCACCGAAATATATGAGAGATCGATCAATGGCGGAAGAGTTACGACGGAACAAGGGTGCCGATATCGCGAAGGTAAAGGATTGTCTTCATAAGAAGCTGCTGCATGGGTTGGCATCGGCGTTACACTCCGGGTGACTCAGTGTCTACTGAGTTTCATGCGCCAGCCCGACCTGCTTCCCGGAGCAGGGGCACGCTACAATAGGCGACAGGGCAGGCCGAACGGTTTGGTAGTCGATTTGCACTGACTACATCCGAGTCTGGTTCTGGAGGCATCGTAATGTTTGGGGGCCCGCTATTCATGATCCCTCAAGCGGAGCAAAAGACCATGGCACCTAGGGAAACTGAATGAGTTCTATGGAAACTTACACCTCTATCTCAGTACCAGTTCTTTGGAATGACCTTCAACCCGACAACACATTGCCTCTTCCACGCGAGGAACGTGTACGGAACGGGTTCGCGCGCGTCGCGGTACTGTCGGCTGAAGAGGTGGCCGAGCAGACCCTTCCAGCCAGCGCATGGACCCTTTCGGGTGCGCGCAGGGTGCTGGACTTTTGCCTTGCGACCACGGCACTGACCGTCTTCTCGCCTGTGTTTTGCCTCATTGCGTTCCTCGTCCGGCTTAGCTCGCCCGGACCGATCATCTTCCGTCAGCAGCGGGTGGGGCGCATGGGCGAACTGTTCACGATCTATAAGTTCCGCACCATGGAGGCAGACCCGAAAAGCGATGGCCTCTCGGTCACGCGGCATGGGGACCGGCGGATCACGCGCGTTGGTTCTCTTCTGCGCCGGTATAAGTTGGATGAGCTGCCGCAACTCGTCAATGTCCTTTACGGTGACATGAGCCTGGTTGGACCCCGTCCCAAGCTGCCGGATCACCATCAGGACGAGCATGTTGTGCGCGTCCCCTACCGGCCCGGAATCACCGGCGCCGCGACGCTGGTATTCCGGCGCGAAGAAGAGATGCTGCGTCAGTTGCCGGACGAGAAGCTGGAAGCGTTCTGTGTCAACACATTGACGCCCTATAAAGCCCGGCTGGATTTCAACTACGCGGAAGACGCTACGCTGGCTACCGACCTGCAATTGCTCTACAAGACCGCGCAAGTGTGCCTTTGTCGCAGCAAGAGCGAGCTGCCGCAACCTGCCTCGTTGCTCTAATGCAGGCGGCCGAGTTGCGGGAGCTGCACCTCGGTCGCTGCCGGAAGGCCGCTTTCCAGCCCTGATAACTCCCTCCATTCACGCTTATGACGACGAAATCCGATAAAGTCTCTGCCGAAGATGTTCGCCATGTCGCGGATCTGGCGAATCTCGAGCTCACGGTGCACGAAGAACAGGCAATGATCCGCGATCTCAACGCGATCCTCGGCCATCTGGAGCAATTGAACGAACTCGACGTCACGGACGTACAGCCGATGGCGCAGGTGTCGGAAGTTCTAGGTAAACATGAGGCGCTGGGCATAGATGCAGAGGCTCGCTCCGCATTGCGTTCGGACAAGGTGGAGGAATGCCTCCCGCGTAGCATCGTGATGAACAACGCACCCGAGACCGATGGGGCTTTTTTCAAAGTGCCCCGAGTGATGGAGCGGTAGAGCGGGCCCAAGGGTCTCCGGGCAGAAGCTCTGCCCGAGAGAGCCTTCAGATTCAGACGCAATGGAAACCACGCCAACGAGCATGCCAGCGAAATCCAAGTCGATCTCGGCCGTTCGCGCCAGTATCGCGGCCGGGGAAACCAAAGCCGCCGCGCTTGCCGAGGATTACCTGCGGCAGATCGAGGGCGCGAATCCGAAGATCAATGCGTACCTCTCGGTCAATCGAGAGCAGGCTCTGGCGCAGGCAGCGGCCGTGGATGCGGCGGTGTCACGCGGCGAGTCTTTGTCACCGCTGGCCGGTATCCCCATAGGCATCAAGGACGTACTTACGGTGGAGGGGATGCCTGCCACGGCAGGATCGAAGATCCTCCAACGGTATCGGCCGCCGTATACGGCCACTGCGGTGAAGCGGCTGCAAGCGGCAGGCGCGGTGCTGCTGGGCAAGCTCAACTGCGACGAATTCGCCATGGGATCGTCGAACGAAAATTCAGCGTACGGCCCGGTGCGTAACCCTCGCGCGCTCGACCGCGTTCCTGGCGGATCGAGCGGCGGCTCCGCAGCGGCTGTCGCTGCCGAGATGGCCATGGCTACGCTCGGAACCGACACCGGCGGCTCCATCCGGCAGCCAGCCTCGTACTGCGGGGTGGTGGGGCTGCTGCCGACCTACGGACGGGTCTCGCGTTATGGGCTGATCGCGTTCGCGTCATCGCTCGACCGCGTCGGTCCGCTGACTCGCACTGTCGAAGATGCGGCGCTGCTGCTGGGTATCATGGCGGGACATGATCGTTTCGATTCCACCTCTTCGCGGGAAGCAGTTCCCGATTATGTGGCGGCATGCGCACCGCCGGTCGAGGGCCTGAAGGTCGGCGTGCCGGAGGAGTATTTCGCCGAAGGCCTGGATGCAGAGGTGCGCTCAGTGGTCGAACAGGCCATCGAGAGCCTGCGTGCCCAGGGTTGCTCGGTCGAGCCGGTTTCGCTGCCTCACACGCGCTATGCCATTCCCACCTACTACGTGCTGGCTACGGCTGAGGCCAGCTCCAATCTGGCTCGTTACGACGGGGCGCGCTATGGATACCGCGCAGCCGATGCGAGCAGCCTTTCGGCGATGTATCGCCGCTCGCGCGACGAAGGTTTTGGCGCGGAGGTGAAACGGCGCATTCTGCTGGGCACCTATGTGCTCAGCGCGGGCTACTACGACGCCTACTACCGCAAGGCGCAGCAGGTACGACGGCTGCTGACGGATGACTTTCTGCGCGCGTTCGCGAAGGTGGACGTGCTGGTGACCCCAACCGCGCCCACGCCCGCGTTCAAGCTGGGGGAGAAGTCCGACGATCCCGTGGCCATGTACCTGGCTGACATCTATACGGTCACGGCGAACCTCGCCGGGATCTGCGGGCTCTCCGTCCCGGGCGGCATGTCGCGGGAGGGGCTGCCCATCGGGGTGCAGGTGCTGGGCAGGCATTTCGATGAAGCGACGGTGCTGCGCGTCGGGCAGGGTATCGAGAGAGTCGTCCAGGAGCAGCGGCCGATGGTCTCCAGCCGTTCAGGGTCCTGAGTATGCCGCCGAGTGTGCCGAAAACCGCAAGCTACTGGATCGAGAAGCTCGCGCTCTTGCCGCATCCCGAGGGGGGCTTCTACCGGCAGACCTACGCGGCCGAGCTCATTCTACCCGTCTCAGGCTTGCCGCCGGAGTTTACAGGCCCGCGTCCAGCCTCCACAGCCATCTGTTTTCTTCTGCGGACGCAGGATTTTTCGGCCTTCCACCGCATCCGTTCCGACGAGCTATGGCACTTCTATGCAGGCTCGCCGCTGGCGGTCCATAGTATCGGGCCGCGAGGGGAGTATCGCGAGATGCTGCTGGGCGACGATCCCGAGGCCGGGCAGCAGTTCCAAGGAGTGGTGCGGGCGGGCTCTTGGTTCGGCTCGGCCCTGGCTGGCTCCGGGGACTACGCTTTGGTGGGCTGCACCGTCGCCCCCGGCTTTGACTTCGCCGACTTCGAACTGGCAAACCGGACCGATCTCGTACGTCAGTTTCCCCAGTATCGATCTCTGATCGAGCGGCTTACCCGTCAAGATCCAGAAGGCGGATCAGGCAGCTCAGGCAAGGGCCGGTAGTAGCGCGTCTCCGGATCGGCGCAGCTTCGGCAGAGGCGCAGGCCGTCACGCTCGACGAAACGATCGTAGTTGATGCCTTCTCCGCAGTGCGCGCAGGCGATGCGCTCGCCTTTGTAGCCGGGGAACTCCCTGGGCGGCAACTCCACCGTCACCCATTCTTCGGTGAACAGGTCGTCAGCCGACATCTCGCGGTACGCGCGCATCTGCTGCTGGTTCTTGTTTTCGATCTCCGGATACATCTCGCGGGCGAGCGCCTTGGACGATTCGCGGGCGGCGATGCGAATGGCCTTGCCGGAGGGCAGGTCTGGGGATGGTAGATCGATGAAGGTCGCGGCCATCTTGCCCCAGTCGCGGAACTTGAGCGCGCGCTTGCCCAGACGGCAGCCGGTCACGACGCCGATAGCGTCGGTGGCACAGCGGTCGATCTCCACGAAGGTGACGAGGCGTTTGCGATCGCGGCCGCGGGGATCGTCGATGCCGAGCCGCTCGCAGCCGAGCATGGCCATGCGCACGCCCAGAATCTGCCCGGCGCATAGATGGCCGTGCGCGACCTCGGCCTGTTGCAGGAGTTCGTCGAAGGAGTCCACAGGCTCTATGGTACTGCGGGGCGCTGGCTGCCGGGTGATTACCAGCTAGTACCCTCCCCCCTCCCCCATATGGTGTGAATCTCTTTTCGAATGAAGGAGATGGCTTTTGGCTGACCTCTCCATATCTCATTCTAAAGGAGTTACAAGCAAATATGAGAAAACAAAGGACTTGCTCTCAGGATCGAGCCGCTCGATCTCTGCATGGGATGAGGGCCTATTTCCAGTTTAGAGAAATGCGCGAATTGATGCGACAGGAGAGCGCAACTTATTTAACTTCCGCCGTCGTCGGTGTCGCCGTCCTCCACCAAAACGGCGGAGAGCCCGACCAGGTCGAAGCTGACGGGCTCGGCTCCCGATGGTTGGAAGGTGACACGGAGGGGATCCCGCTGCCATGCGGCTCGGGCGCAGGCAGGGGCGGTGTTCTCCCCCGGAGACCAGGGTTGCAGCTTGCGCGAGAGGATGGGCTTGCGGGCACCCACCTGGGCGACCACGGCATAGAGTTGCTTGCCGCCGGAGGTCAGACCGCAGTACGCGGCGTAGTCGCGGAACCAGATCACGTTCGAGACCGCGGGATCGTAGTCCGGTAGTTTGAGCGCCAGGACGTGACCCGTAGTTCGGTCGACCATGAGCCAGGGGCCGCGCTGCCAGATCCAGTGCTCGGCCTTGTCGCCGGGCAGCGCGTCATTCAGGCGCAGGGCGCGGCGGACGACAAAGCTGCGGTCGGTGACATCGTGCGGATCGCCGGTGGTCCACTCCTTCACCTTGTCGTCCACGACCAGCGGTCGAACTCGCAGAGTCTTTTCTTCCGCCGTGGCGGCTTCCTCAGCCATTGCGCCCGCGGGATCGGTCTTGATGGAGTAAGGGACGCGCCGGCCGGCACCCAGCCAGACGGTATGCGGTTTGGCCCGGGCGCCCGCGGCCGCCGAGGAGGGCAATCCGGGGAAGGAGAGCAGGGCGAGAAGAAAGGCGACGAACCGGAGCGGACGCATGGTGGGTGCAGGGTAGCGGCTATGTCCTTGCGCCACAACTCCACAGGAGTGGTAGTGCCCGGAGGCAGGGCGTTTCCCCGTGGCGAGAAAAGATCGTATGGATTCTTCGCTGCGCTCAGAATGACGCCGGCTCAGGCCCCCGCGAGGATCAGGTACGGGAGTGCGGCAGCGGCGGATGCGGGCCGGGTGGCCGCGGGGCGGGTGGGCGTGGGGCGAAGCCGAAGTCGTCCCCCGGATCGAGAGGCCGCGGCTTGCCACGCATCTCGATGCGCAGCAGAACCCAGGTGAAATAAATACCTATCAGCAGCGCGACCCCAAAGAAAAGGATGATCAGCCAATCGGTCATACGTGTGCCTCAACCTAGTAAGAATTCGTCACGGGGCCGAAGGTGGCCTCTACTGTAGGCGCGATCGCGCGGGAGAGTCAAGAGAGGCATTGCGCGTACCTGCCGTTGCATAGGCCAAGAGCCTCGCATCCAATACAGGGCATGAAGGTGTTCTACGGTATCGGGATTTTCCTGGTGTGCTCCTCGCTCGGCGCAGGGGGCGCAGCAGCCCGCATCAGTAACGGCGCCGGGGGCCCACGCTGGGACAGTTACCTCTCCCACAAGCAGCGGCGCGGATCGTCACATCGCCTTGAGCGTGGTGGTCACCGACAAATCCGGCAAGCCCGTGCCGGGGCTGCAGGAACAGGACTTCAAGGTGATCGACAACAAATCTCCGCAGAAGATCCTGTCATTCGAGGCGATCAGCGGGACGGCTACGGCGGCGGACCCGGGGGTGGAGGTATTACTTCTGCTCGATATGGTCAACACCTCGTTTCAGAGCGTTTCCTATGAGCGGGACCAAGTAGAGAGGTTTCTGCGGCAAAGCAAGGAGCCTCTCGCCCAGCCCCTTTCGGTCGTGTTGTTCACCGACACCGGAACAAAGATCCAGAACGGGTTTTCCCGTGACCGCAATTCTCTGATCGCTGCGTTGGAGAAGAGCAAGATCGACCTGCGCACGCTCCGCAGATCAGCAGGGTTCTATGGCGCGGTAGAGCGCTTCCAACTCTCACTGCAGACACTGCAATCGCTTGCCGCCCAGGAATCCTCGCAGCCAGGACGGAAGCTGCTCATCTGGATCAGTCCCGGCTGGCCCCTGCTCACCGGACCGCGCGTGGAATTGAGCACAAGGGAGCAGGAA
>JBPCNO010000038.1:0-11546 GCA_051001135.1 Acidobacteriaceae bacterium | reverse complement strand
CGGCGCGTCCAACCCCCACGGAAGGGCGCGGACGAAACCGACCACCTTGACCTCTTCTGTCGCGCGCCCCAGTCGCTCATCCGGTATGGAGTCGGTGTCGAGCCGGATGTTTTCGGCAATCGTGCCGGTGAAGAGGAAGGGGTCCTGCAGCACGACGCCGAAGTGGCGGCGGAGTTCGGTGAGATCGTGCTCGCGCACGTCCACGCCATCGATGAGCACCTGTCCGTGCTGCACATCGTAGAAGCGCATCATGAGCGAGATGATGGTGGTCTTGCCCGCGCCGGTGTGGCCGACGATGGCCGCGGTCTGGTCGGGCTCGACGGTGAAGGAGACGCCGCGCAGGATCCACTCGATAGTGTCGGGGGTCTCTTCCGAGACGCCGAAGGCCATGGCTTCGAGTTCCTCCGGTGATGCGGCCGCGATGCGGGCCTGCTGCTCCGGCGTGAGCCGCGCGTAGGTGAACCAGACGTCGCGGAACTCAATGCGGCCGGCGCGGGCGGTGCGTTGGGGAGACTCAGGCGAGTTGACCTCGGGCGGGGTGTCGAGCAGCTTGAAGACGCGTTCGCTCGAAGCCATGGCGGCCTGCAGGATGTTGTATTTCTCACTCAGGTCCTGGATCGGCCGGAAGAAACGCTGGGCATACTGGATGAAGGCGACCAGCACGCCAATGGTGACGGTGTTCCGGAGGACACCGCGGCCGCCCATCCAGATGGTGAGCGCGATGGCGATCGAGGAGAGCAGCTCCACCGCCGGATAGTAGAGCGCATAGGCCAGGATCGCATCCTTGAAGGCGACCATGTGCTGGCGATTGACGGCTGCGAAATCGTCATAGGCGCGCTGCTCGCGGCCGAAGAGCTGGACCACGCTCATGCCGCTGACGTGCTCCTGGGTGAAGGAGTTGATGCGGGCGATGGCGGTGCGGATGCGCCGGTAGGAGTCGCGCACATGCTTGCGGAAGACGCGGGTGATGAGCAGGATGACGGGAAGCACGGCGAAGGAGAGCAGGGCCAGCCACCAGCTCATGCGCAGCATGACAACCACGATCCCCAGCAGCACAAAGACATCTTCAAAGATGGCGAAGACGCCGGAGGTGAACATCTCGTTGAGCGCGTCCACGTCCGAGGTGAGGCGGGTGACCAGGCGGCCGACGGGATTGCGATCGAAGAAACCGATGTGCATGCGCTGTAGGTGGCGGAAGATCTCCGAGCGCATGTCGTACATGATCTTCTGCCCGGTCCACTGCATCAGGTACGTCTGCACAAACTCCAGCACGTAGGAGAAGCAGAGCGCGCCGAGGTAGATGAAGGCGATCTCGGTGATGCCATGGGCGGCGTTGGCGCTGAGGTGCCGGGCGAGCCAGGAGGTATGGCCGGCATGCGCGGCATCCTGACCGGTCATGTAATGGTCGACGGCGACCTTGGTGAGATAAGGGCCGAGGATGTCGGCGCCGGCTTTGAGCAGGATCGCGATCAGCGAGACAGCCGCCTGCCACTTGTAAGGGCGCAGGTAGGTGAGCAGGCGACGCATCAGCCGGCCATCGTAGGCCTTGCCGACGATGTCTTCTTCGTGACCGGTCGCGGGCTTCCGTTCCTGTTGCTTTTCGTCCCCGGCTGTGCCCTGAGTGGCGCCCTTAGTGGTGTCGCGATCGGCCATAGAAGCTTCTCCTATTCTAAATGGGCGGAAGCGGAGGCCGAAGCGCCGGGCCGCGATGGCAGAATCCGGGGATGGCAAAATCCGGAGTGGGAGAATGGAGGAGACGATGCATGCAGAGGCCAATCACGTTTTTCCGATAGAAGAGATGCTCGGCGTGTATCTCTCGATTCCGTTCTGCCGGGCGAAGTGCACCTATTGCAACTTCGCTTCTGGGGTACACGGCGTGGAACAGCATGCGCGGTATGTCGACCGGCTGTGCGCGGACCTGCGCGGCGCGCGTGCGCGTGCTGAGGCTCTCGGTGCGGTGCTGCCGAACACCATCGGGAGTGTGTATTTGGGCGGCGGTACGCCCAGCCTGCTGGATCCCGCGCTGCTGCGGAGGATCTTTAAATCCCTGCGTGGCGAGTTCGCGCTGGATGCGGATGCGGAGATCACGGTGGAGTGCGCGCCGGGGCAGATCGAAGGTGCGTTTCTTAAAGTAATGGTTGAAGTAGATGTGGGCCGCGTCAGCCTCGGAGTGCAGTCCTTCGTCGATGCGGAAGCGCGGGCGACGGGCCGGTTTCATAACTGTGCGGACGTGCTGGCGGACATTGCACGGCTGCGCGGTGCGGGGATTCGCAGCGTCAATGTGGACCTGATTGCGGGCCTTCCGCGGCAGACGCTGGACTCGTGGAGAGAATCGTTGGAGGCATTGGCGGCGAGTGCGGTGGATCACGCCAGCCTGTACATGCTGGAGGTGGACGAAGATTCGCGGCTAGGACGGGAGCTGATTGGGGGCGGGGTGCGCTACGGCGCGGGTCTGGTGCCGATGGAGGATGCCATCGCGGAGATGTACGAGCAGGGCTGCGCGCTGCTCGATGCGAGCGGGCTGATGCAATACGAGATCTCGAATTTTGCGCAGCCAGGAGCGCAGTCGCGGCACAATCTACGCTACTGGCGGCGGCAGCCGTATCTCGGCGTGGGTTTGGACGCGCACTCCATGCTGCGGCGGACAGATGGCGGCGCGGTGCGCTTTGGGGCCACGGATGATCTCGATGCCTATCTGCGAGGGGCCGGCGAGGGCGCTGCCGATGTGCTGACGGGCGGTGCGGAGTTGGAGGAGGCGTGGTTTCTGGGCTTGCGGCTGAATGCGGGGGTGAGCCGGGAGGCGCTGGTGGGCGAGTTCGGCGGGGAAGCGGTGGCGCGCTTCGATCCAGTGGTTGATGCAATGTGCGGTGAGGAGTTGCTGGTGCGCGTGGGCGGTCGGATCGCGCTGACGGAGCGGGGCAGGATGCTGTCGAACGATGTATTCGCGCGATTCCTGGACATCGATGAGGGCGCGAGAGTTGCACTTTCCGATTGTGCAGGTGACCCCGCCGTAGTAGCGTGACTCTGCTTCGCCGAAAGGAGCGCGTGCGCCGATGAAGACCCTGGATCTGATCCTGGGATGGTTGCTGGTGCTGGTAAGCCTGCTGCACGCCGTCGGCTCCTTTGCACACTACCGGGGTATCCCTGAGACGCTTTTGTGGGCTCTCTCGGCGACACTTGCGGGCTTGCTGCTCGCCGCTCTGAACCTGCTTCGGGTGCGGCGGCCTGACGATCGCCCGCTCGCGTGGGTAAGTCTTGGCGGCTGCGTGGGCTGGCTGGTGATTGTCTTTGCCTTCGTGCGCCTGATCGGAAATCTCCTCGATGTGCGCGTGGTCATCCAGGGAGTGGTCGTGCTCGGGCTGTTGGCGATGTGTGTGCGGACCCTCCAGTGCGGGTCCGGCCTGAAAACCGTGCGTCCGCTCTGAAAATGAGTGCCTGTTATGGATAAAGCCGCTGCCTCGTCCATCCCGATGCGCCGCGGGTGAAGACCACGCGGTCATGCAGGCGCGAGGGGCGGTTATGCCAGAACTCGATGATGTGGGGCTGGAGCAGGAAGCCGACCCAGTACGGTGGCCGCGGAATCTCACCGGGATACTTCAATTCGTACCTGCGAGTGCGCTCTTCGAGCGTGGCGCGGCTGTCGACGGGCCGCGATTGCTCCGAGGCCCAGGCGCCGATCTGGCTGCTGCGCGCGCGGCTATGGAAGTAGCCATCGGCCTCGGCTGAAGACACTTCGGCGATGGAGCCTTCGATGCGTACCTGACGGCCAAGCGACTCCCAATAGAGACAGAGCGCGGCATGGGGATTGCTGCGAAGCTCACCGCCCTTGCGGCTTCGGTCGTTGGTGTAGAAGACGAAGCCGCGTTCGTCGGCACGCTTGAGCAGCACCATGCGGACCGAGGGGCGGCCGCCCGGTGTGGCGGTGGCCAGGGCCATGGCCGTGGGGTCTTTGGGCTCGCTGATTAAAGCGGCAGCGAACCAGGCGTGAAAGATGGGCAGCGGATCACGCGCGGTCTCGTCGAAGGCATCGATCGGATTTGTCATGTTTGGCTCAGTCGGGCCACAGCGGGCACGTGTCGTTACTGGACGGAAGCGGAGCCAGGCGTGAAGTCGCGGAGCTGCCGGACGGTACTGGCGTCGAGCTGATTAAGCAGGGCGACGAGCAGATCTACCATCTGGTCGAAGTCGCCGCGATTGACGATGCCGTTGTGCGCGTGCGTGTAGCGCACGGGAACGACTAGATTGACGGTCGGCGTGCCTCCGTTGCTCTCCTGCATCGCGGCGGAATCGTCGCCGTATCCCTGGACGAGATCGAGTTGCAGCGGAATATTCTGCGCTTTCGCGGTGCGCTGGACGAGAGCGACGAGCTTGCGATTGGGTAGGGTGCTCGAGTCATAGAGGAAGAGGCCCGGGCCAGCGCCGAGCTTGCCCTGTGTCTCTTCCGGATGGCCCGCGTATACGTCCCCGGTGATGCCGCCCTCAAGCGCGATGCCGATGTCCGGCTTGACCGCCTCGGCCGCGGTCTTGGCGCCGCGCAGGCCAATCTCTTCCTGCGTGGTGGCGGTGTAGAAGAGCTGGTTGGGATGGCTGGACTTGGCGCCGGATGGGGCGGTGCGGCGCATGGCTTCGAGGATGACGGCGCAGCCGATGCGGTCATCCCAAGCTTTGCCGAGATAGTTGCCTGACCCGTTCATCACCAGGAACGGCGAGTCCGGTACAACCGGGTCGCCGGGCGCAACGCCCAGGGCTTCGGCCGCGGTAGCGTCTTTCGCGCCTATGTCGAGGAAGAGGGAATCGCGCGGGAAGACTTTGCTGCGCTCTTCCAGTGGCACGACGTGAATGTCGCGGATGCCGGTCACGGCGTGCACCGGGCCCTTGGAGCCGAGGATGATCCAGCGTTGATCGACGAGCGCCTGATCGAGCCATCCGCCGAGCATCTGCATGGTGAGGAATCCGTTGGGCGTGATGCGGCGAACCATGCCGCCCAGCTCGTCCATGTGCGCATCGATCATGATGCGCGGGCCGCTCGATCCCTGCTGCGCGATCACCGATCCCATGCCGTCGTAGCGGATGGAGGTGGCGAGCGGCTTCATCTCCTGGACCATGATGGCGCGGACGGGCTCTTCTGCGCCCGGAGGGCCGGGCGCATTGCTGAGTTTTTCGAGCAGGGTGATGGTCGCGTCGTTTGGAGTCTGCTGGGGTCGTGCCGCGATCGGGGTGAGGAGGAGTAATGCAAGGAGGAGAGCGGGTTGGCGCATAGGGGAACAGTATCAAACCGAAGTTCGTTCTCCGCGCGGATATAGGCAGCATGCGGAAGCCGGGGCAGAAATCCCCGCTATGGTCTCCCAGCCTTCCCCTTCGCCCACGCTCAGGATCAGGATAGGGCATCGGTGTTTTGCGTAACATCGGGATAGGCAAATACGAAAGGAACGGGACCGAAACACCATGAAGACGGAGAGCCTGGAGCAAACGGAAAAGCTGGAGGAGACGGAGAGTCAGCGAGCCACGCAGGTGACGACGATCGATCTGCGCAGTGATACGGTGACGCAGCCGACGGCGGAGATGCGGCGGGCGATGGGGGAGGCCGAGGTCGGCGACGACGTCTACGGAGAAGATCCGACCGTAAACCGGTTGGAGGCGCGGGCGGCGGCGATCTTCGGGCGTGAGGCGGCCATCTTTGTGCCGACGGGTACGATGGGCAACCAGATCGCTATTCGGCTGCACACGCGGCAGGGGCAGGAGGTGATCTGTGAGCAGCGAGCGCACATCGTGGACTGGGAGATGGCCATGGTGTCGGCCTTCTCCGGCTGCCAGTTGCGGCAGGTGGAGGGAGAACGCGGGGTGCTGCGATGGGAGCAGATCGAGCGGGTGATCGCCGGGCCGATTTACTATCGAGCGCAGACGGGGCTGATCTCGCTCGAAAACTCGCACAATATGGCGGGCGGCACGGTGACGCCGCTGCCAGTGCTGGAGGAGATATGGGCGGGAGCGCGGGAGCGCGGGCTGCCGCTGCATCTGGATGGGGCGCGGGTGTTCAATGCGGCCGCGGCGCTGGGGATGCCTGTTGCGGAGCTGACGCGCGGCTTCGATACGGTGATGTTCTGCCTGAGCAAGGGGCTGTGCGCGCCGGTGGGGTCGATGCTGGTGGGTTCGCGGGCGCTGATCGAGCGGGCGCGCGCCGTGCGCAAGATGCTGGGCGGCGGGATGCGGCAGGCGGGCGTGCTGGCCGCCGCGGGGCTGATTGCGCTGGAAGAGATGCCCAAGCGGCTGGGCGAGGACCATGCGAACGCGCGCTTTCTGGCGGAGGCGCTGGCGGAGATCGAGCAGGTGGAGATCGACATGGCCGGGGTGCAGACCAATATCGTGATCTTTACGTTGGCAGGCAAAGCCGATGCGGCCGCCATGGTGCCGCGGTTGAAGGAGCGCGGCCTGCTGTGTGGGACTGTCGGGCCGCATGCGTTGCGGCTGGTGACGCATCGCGATATCGATCGGGCAGCGTGTGCGGCCGCGACGGAGGTGCTGCGGGAGGTGCTGGCCGGGGCGGACGCCGGATAAGAGTCCGACTGACGCAGGCGGGCTCTCGGCTGGCCGCTTACGGGCAACGAATTTGTTTCACTGGAACTGTGCCGTGCGTTTATACGTAGTCTGCATCCGGAGAGATCCATTCGGAGAGGCACATGGCTCAAGGGAGTCCGCTCGGCGTTCTGCTCTTGCTGCTGGCGGGCTGGGTGGCGCATGCAACGGCCCAGACCCCGACCGCCTCTACCCCGGCGGTCCACCTTACGGCGGCGGAGATTATGGCGCGCGTAGCCGCGAATCAGGACCGTAGCGAGGTTCTGCGGAGCCAGTATCTCTATAGCCAGCACATCCATGTCGTCTCGCGGAAGACTAACCGCCACCTCATGCGGGAAGAGACCGCGAACTATCAGGTTTCACCCGAGCCCGGCGGGTTCAAGCGGACGTTGACGCAATTGACCGGGAAATGCCTGTCGAAGGGCAAGTACCTGACCTATGCGGGCGAACCTATACCTGAGCCGGAGACCCTGGATGCGAGCCTGGTGCGCAGCTTCCGTGAAGACCTGACGGACGATAAGTCAAAGGACGGTCTGGGCCGCGATCTGTTTCCCTTGACCACCGAGGAGCAGAAGAAGTACGAGTTCAAGCTCCAGGACGAGCAGACGGTGAATAACCGGAGCGTGTACCACCTGACCTTTGCGCCAAAGCAGAAGAGCGACGGTGACTGGGCGGGCGACGCGTTCATCGACCGGGAGGATTTCGAGCCGGTAGCGGTGTCGACCAAGCTGGCGCAGAGAATACCCTTTGTGGCCCGCACCCTGTTGGGCACGGATCTACCGGGACTCGGCTTCAGCGTGACCTATCAACGGCAACCCGATGGAGTATGGTTTCCTGCGACCTTCGGCACGGAGTTCCGGCTGCATGCGCTGTTTTTCATCAATCGCGATATCTCGCTTTCGCTCGAAAACAGTCAGTTCGAGCATACCCATGTGGATTCCAAGATGACATACTTGGGGCCGATCCAGTAATTGACGGGAAGCCGGCGCAGAGAATTTAGCGGACGCGTTCCGACCAGCCGGAACCAGCCAAGCTTTATAATTTAGACACTATGCCCAAGTACTCGATTGTCGTTCCTTTTCACAACGAAGAAGAGAATGTCACGACTCTCTACGATCGCCTGAAGGCGGTGATGGAGAGCGTGGGCGACAGCTTTGAGCTGGTGTTGGTGGATGATGGATCGACGGACCGCTCCTACAAGTTGCTGGAAGAGATCGCGGCGGTGGACAGCCGGGTGCTCGTCGTGAAACTGCGCCGCAACTTCGGGCAGACCTCGGCCTTGGCGGCGGGTTTCGACCATGCGCAGGGCGATTTTATCCTGGCGATGGATGGCGATCTGCAGCACGACCCGGCGGAGGTGCCGGAGTTCCTGGCGAAGCTCGAAGAGGGCTACGACGTGGTGAGCGGGTGGCGCAAGGAACGGATTGACAACTTCGTGATGCGGCGCATTCCCTCGCGCTGCGCCAACTGGCTGATGGCCAAGCTCTCGGGCGTCGATATCCATGATTTCGGCACGACATTCAAGGCGTACCGGCGCGAAGTGATTCAGAACATTCCGCTGTACGGCGAGATGCATCGCTTTATTCCGGCGCTGGCGTCCTGGTATGGCGCGAGCATCTGCGAGATTCCCATCAAGAACGTGAACCGCGAACGGGGCAAGAGCCACTACGGCATCTCGCGCACCTTCCGCGTGTTCTTCGATCTGATGACCATCCGTTTCCTGTTGAAGTACATGTCCCGGCCGATGCACTTCTTCGGCACACTCGGCGCGCTCAGCATCTTTCTGGGCGGTGGCATCTCCATGTTTCTGGCGATGCTGAAGCTGTTCACGCAGCAGCACGTGATGGACCAGCATGGGCCGCTGTTCGTCGTGGCGGGCGTGCTGATTCTTGCCGGCATCCAGATGCTGGCCATCGGACTGCTGGGCGAGCTGCAGGTGCGGCACTACCACACGTCGGCGCAGCGCGCGCCCTACACCGTAGACCGGTTGGTCCGGCTGCGTTCGCCGGAAGAGCCGAGCATGTTGCATGAAGGTTAGCGAGCGTTCTCCCATGCATAGCAAAAGGCGCCAGTCGGCGCCTTTTGCTATTTCGGCAGACAGAGGGCAAACTGTTGCGAGTTGCAGCAGAAGAGGGGACGCAGATCCTTCGGCTGCGCTCAGGATGACAATTAACTACCTGAGCCGGCAGTGCGCATCCAGGCACCAAACGCATCCAAGCACCAAACACGAGAGGTCTGACCGGCTATGCCCATGACGATCCTGCTGCTGCTGTGCGTACTGATCGGCGGCGTAAGCGGTTTGCGCTCCATGATGGGCATAGCGCTGGTGTGCTGGGGTGCGCATCTGGGCTGGCTCAGCCTGGGCGCCACCAGGCTCGGGTTTCTCGCGTCGCCCATCTCGCTGATCGTGTTTTCGCTGCTGGCCGTAGGTGAGCTGGTGGCGGACAAGTTGCCAGCCGTGCCGCCGCGGGTGCAGGCGGGGCCGCTGGTGGTCCGGATTGTGTTTGGCGCATGTGCGGCCAGCGCGCTGGCCATGGCCGCCGGCGCATCGTTCCTGCTTCCGGCGGTGGTGGGCGGTGTGGCCGCGCTGTGCGGCACATTCATAGGCTACAGCCTGCGCAAGTTGATCGTGAACCGGGGCAAGGTGAAGGATCTGCTGGTGGCGCCGGTGGAAGATGTGGTGGCGATTCTGCTGGGCCTTTTCGCCGTGTCGCGGTTTTAGGATTTTCGCCAGGCTGAGGAGTGTCGCCCCAAGGTGGATGAGGAGCTATGAGCGTGGCGCAAGACAAGGACGTGCACCAGGGCCAGCAGCAGCACGATGACTACGACCTGTTGATTCTGGGTTCGGGGCAGGCGGGCAATCCGCTGGCGAGCGATTTTGCGGCGGCGGGCAAACGGGTGGCGCTGGTGGAGCGCGCGTTCGTCTCCGGTACCTGCATCAACTACGGCTGCACGCCCACCAAGACCATGGTGGCGAGCGCCCAGCGGGCTTACCAGGCACGCACGGCGGCGACGCTGGGCGTCCACACGGGCGAGGTGCGCGTGGATATGACGGAGGTGCGCGCGCGCAAGCGGAGGATCGTGGAGGAGTTCCGTGCCGGGGGCGAAAAGCGATTCGAGAAGGGAAATCCGGAGCTGATTCGCGGCGAGGCGTCCTTCACCGGCCCGAAGGATCTGGTGGTGGCGCTGAACAGTGGCGGCGAGCGGCGGTTGCGCGCGCCGCTCATCGTGATCGATACAGGGACGACTCCGCGGGTGCCGAATCTGCCGGGACTGGCCGAGACTCCGTTTCTGGATAACGTGAGCGTGACCGAACTGACGCAGGTGCCGGAGCACCTGGTGATTCTGGGCGGCGGGTACATCGCGGTCGAGTTCGGACATATGTTCCGGCGGTTCGGAAGCAAGGTCACGCTGATTGAAAGGGGCAAGCAGATCCTGGGAAGGGAAGACGCCGATATCGCGAAGGCCGCGACGGAGATTCTGGAACAGGACGGCGTTGCGGTGCTGACCGGCGCAAACGCGGTGCGCGTATCGGATCTCTCGAAGGGCACTGCGAAGCAGCAGGTGCGGGTGGAACTGGCGGACGGACGTACGGTCGAGGGCTCACATCTTCTGGTCGCCGTGGGGCGGGGCCCGAATACCGCGAAGCTGAATCTGGCGGCAGCGGGCGTGGCTACGGATGAGCACGGCTACATTCGCGTGACCGACGATCTGCGGACGAACGTCGCCGGCATCTATGCCACCGGGGATGTACATGGCGGACCGGCCTTCACCCACGTGTCCTATGACGATTACCGCATCCTGCGCGATAACCTGCTGAGGAACGGGAAGCGCACGATGGCCGATCGTCCGCTGGTCTATGTGGTGTACATGGAGCCGCAGTTAGGGCGCGTGGGCATGACGGAAGCGGAGGCGAGGCAGAGCGGCAGGAAGATCAAGGTCGCGCGGATGCCGATGACGTCGGTCGCGCGCGCCATCGAGATCAACGAGACCCGCGGGCTGATGAAGGTGATCGTGGACGCGGAGAGTGAAGAGATTCTGGGCGCGGCGATTCTGGGAGATCAGGGCGGCGAGATCATGGCGATGCTCGAGATCGCGATGCTGGGCAAGCTGAAATATACGGTGCTGCTGGATGCGGTGCTCGCTCATCCCAGCTTTGCAGAGGCGTTGAATAACGTCTTTCTGAAGTTCGAGGACTGAGAAGCAGATCCCTTCGACTACGCTCAGGGCAGGCTCTTCGACTACATTCGTTTGAGCCAGAGCTCAACAAACTCGGCTGAGGATGACGCGCATTGAGTGGTAGGCATATAGGAGACAGATGGCGAAGACGAAGGCAGTGACTGCCGCGGGGCCGGCCAAGAGCAAGCAGGCGAAACGGCCGGGTGGGGCAGCGAATGAGAGCGCGAAAGCCGGCGTAGTGGCAGTCGTACAGGCGGCAAAGCCACAGACCGGACGCAGTCGCGTGGTGATTGAAAACGTGACGCCGCAGGTGGAGTGCGGGCGCTTTGCCGCGAAGCGCGTGGTGGGCGACGACGTGGTGGTCGAGGCGGACGTCTTCGGCGACGGCCATGACCTGGTACGGGCGCGGGTGCTCTATCGTCACGAGCACGAAGAGGCATGGACTGCGGTCGAGATGACGGCGCTGGGCAACGATCACTGGCAGGCCGCGTTTCCGGTGGCGCGACTGGGCTTCTATCGCTTCACCATAGTGGGTGAGATCGATCACTTCGGCACCTGGCGCTACGAATTGAAGAAGCGGCTCGATGCGGGACAGGACCTCGATCTGCCGTTGAAGACGGGCGCGGCCATGATCGAAGCGACCGCATCGCGAATCGCAAACGATGGAGCGGGAAGTGACGCACAGCGCCTGCAGACCTTCGCTCGCGACCTGTTGAGTGTGGGCGATGGTGCAACCGCGACGGCCTTCGATACCACGCTGATGGAGTTGATGCAGCGCTATCCGGATACCACCC